>NZ_JBZXDY010000010.1:0-117002 GCF_058725285.1 Flavobacterium sp. DW-iso2
GATGAAAATTAAAACAATGAAAATCAAATAGATAAAAAATAAAATATTACGATTTTATTTTTTATCGGACATTAATGTTTTGTTTTAGTATTTGTATGCTCTTATAGTTAAAAATGTAAACTTAATTAGGATATGATATACAAACGTTTCGTTCCAGTTTGGTAAGAGTGCAAATAATTCGACACTTAAAACATGCTTAAAATAGCTTTGAAAAGTTATCGTTATTATTGTTCTTTTATAGGTGCTTTCTTTAAACGTTTATTGGTAAAGTGAATTTAAATTCGCTTCCCTTTTTAGCAATGCTTTGAACCCATATTTTACCTCCTAGTTTTTCAATGAATTCCTTGCACAAAACCAGCCCTAATCCGTTTCCTTCTTCATTTCCCGTACCTATTTTTGATTTATTAAAATCTGCTGTAAAAATGTTTTCAATTTCAGTTTGTGACATGCCTATGCCCTCGTCTTTAATTGTAACTTCAACAAAATCATTTTTCGCTATGGAAGTGACTGCTATTTCTCCATTAGAAGTAGAATATTTTATGGCATTGGATATTAAATTTCGTAAAACTGTACCTAACATGTTCTCGTCTGCAGCGACACAAGTGTTTTTATCAACATTTATAATTATTGAAACTTTCTTATGTAGTGCTTGTATTTCAAGTATTTTTATCTCATCTGTAAGCAAATTTAAAAGTAGGATACTTTTAGTTTTAAGAATAGTCTCTTGACTTATTGCCCAAATAAATAACTCATTTAAAATAGCGGAAGCTTTGCGAGCTGCTTCATTAATGGATCTCAAAAACAACATCTTTTCGTTCTTATCTAGGGAAGTACCGTCATCAATCATTAGTTCTGTGAGGCCTTCTATTGAACTTAACGGATTCTTTAAATCATGTGCTAGAATTTTAAAGAACTTATCTTTTGCACTGTTTAAAGCTTTTAAGTGATCTCGCTGAAGAAGAATTTCATCGTTCATTACGCTAATCTGTTCGCTTTTGGCTGCTAATAATTTGTAAGACTTCTTTTTTGCGGTCTGTTGTATTATTAAAAACGCAATAAAACCGATAGATACAGAAAAAATAAAAACAAAAAAATAATTCAATCTTTTTTTAGATTGTAATTTTAGCTCAGTATTTTCATTTTTTATTGTTAAGTCATTTATGGTGACTAATTTTTTCTCATGATCAATCAACTGTTGAAATAATTGAATTGTTCCATCATTGCTGTCGGAAAGCATTTTTTCTTTTACTTCAATATATTGATTTTTATATTTTAGTGCAGTTTTAAAATTTTTGAGTTTTTCATATGCTTTTGATAACGTTAATAAATTAATATTTTGATAGTACAAATCATCAATTGCTATACTTAACTCCTGACTTTTATTAGCATAATTAATCGCTTCTATGAAATTATTTTGTTCGTATTTTATAGTTGCAACATTCAAATAAATTAATGCAATCATTGCTTGGTTATGAATCCTTTGAGAAATAGACAAGGATTTTGCAAAATATTCCAAGGCTCGATCATATTCTTTTAAAATAATGTAAGTGTCGCCTATATTGTTATAGTTTACCGCTACACCATAGTCATCTTTAAGTGAAATGAGTATTTCGTTTGACTTGGTGTAAAAATCTAATCCTTTATCAAAATTGCCACCATCTGTAATAGAATTAGCAATGCTGGTATAACAATGAGCCACTCCATTTTGGTCATTATTTTTTTTATAAAGTTCTAATGCTTTATTAAAATAGTCAACAGAAATAGTGTAATTTTTTTTCTTATAATATATATTTCCAATTCGAGAATACACTTTTGCGATTCCTATTTCGTCTTTAATCTTACTATAGATATTTAAAGCGCGTAAATAACTTTTAAAAGCTTTGTCTTCAGAGTAAGAGTACTCATAATCGCTCCCCATATAAATATTAACCAAAGCTAGTTTCTTGTTATCTTTTAGTTCGACTAGCAATAAAGACGCCTTTTCAAAATATTTAATCGCTTCTATATAGTGATATCGATTATGATAAAACTTGGCTTCGCTTAGTAATACTTCTGCTAGTTGAGCTTTAGAATCCACTGAGTATGCTAGTGCTGTTGCTTTGTCAAAATATAAAGTAGCAGAATCCAAGTGCTTTATTGAGTAGCTATTTGCTTTTTTAAGTAGAGATGCTATTTCATTGTTGGAAAAAGAATTAATTGTAATATTCAATTCCTCTTTTTTAGTATTTAAAATATCTTGTCCCAATACAAGGCTCGAAAACCCTATTATTATTATTATTAAAAATAATAAATACTTTTTCATCCTGGTAAATATATGTATGCTTTGCAATTCTATTGTAAATTATATCGTAGTATGGTTCACTTGTTACCTATAAAAAACATTGGTCATGACTTAAATAGTATATGCTAATTTGTAAAGAGATTTATTTGAATAATGAGTATTTCATACAAGCTGTGAAGTTAGACTAAAGAAAGGTTAAAATGCAAATTAATACGTTAAAGTGTAATTAAATTCTGGAACTATATGTTAATTACTATAGTCACTGTTCATATTCTTAGTAATTATATGACTGTTCTAACTGTGTTTATTGGTCTCAAATGGAGTTTAAAACTATGTAGTTTCAATGCATCTCGCTTAGCTTCTAAAAAATGTTAACACCGCAGATTAGCAAATTTTAAAATAATTGGTACAAAACAATTTGCGAATCTTCGGTAAATATTAGTAATACAACATGCAGACTTTAAGTATGACAACCAAATCTATGGACTTTAAGTCCATAGTGGTTTAGTTTTCTTTTAATTATACTGTTTTTTTATTGAAAAACGTTGCTTTTACAAATCTTGATAATTTGTCATTGATAGGATACTATTTTTCTTTTAGTGATCCCACCAAATAGTAATATTGGACAAAAGCCGTGTTAAGTTCAATACTTTTCTGAGAAAGTCATAAGAAAACAAGCTGCGTTAAAGCAGTAATAATATTAAAGCAACGTTAATATTATTTTCTCAGGAATTATTATCCTCTATTCCAACTGGGATTTAATAGGTTGAATTTCAATATGGAAATACACAAAAAACAGTCACTATTCTATAGTTAGGGAAACCTTAATTTATTCTTTGGCACGCTAGTTGAATATCTCATTTCAAATAACAATGAAATAGCGTAAGCCGAAAAGCTCAAGAGTAGGCAAAACACAAAATATAAATATCATGAAAAAAATTACCTTTTTAGTAGCTAGTATTTTCTTAATTGGAGGTAGTGTAGCAAATGCAACAGTTAAAAATAACTTGCCAAATGCAACAAGAGTTGCTGTGGATTTTAGAAATGCGGAACCAATTATTTTCACAGATGGTGGAATTGAGTTCTACGTGTTTGCCGATGGACAATTTGATTTTAATGCACGAGCTTTTGCTCGAGATAAATCTTTTAAACCAAATAGAAGAGGCAGTGGAAATAGAAACTATGGTACAGCTGCTTCTTTTCGGAGAGATAATTACGGTGTAAAAGTGGAATACAATAGAAGAGGGAATATAACACGTATTGGAAATGTTTCTATCAATTTTGATTTAAATGATAGAATTAAACGTATCGGCTCTGTTCAAATGTCTTACAATCGTTATTCTTTAGAACGTGTAGGTGGTTTAGAGATTATCTATAACCGTCGTGGTCAAATTGTTGATACTTATGGTTCTGTAAAAGGTGTTAGAGGGTATGCAAGTAACCAAAACAACGATAATGACTATGTAATTAATAGAAATGTAAGTGATCGTGATTATAGAGTGAACGATACTAAAGTCGTACAACGAGATACTAGAGTTGCAACTACTATAGATGTAAGAATCGTAAAAAGAAACTAGTTATTTATATATAATTGATAGTAAATGTCCCGTTGGTAATTGTATTAGCGGGATTTTTGCTTTTATTAGTAACAGTATTAAAAAGCTTTTCATAGAAAAATAGCTTAGCTTATTTGGGTTGCCTTAAATATTAAAATTGATTAGAGTCTACAATCATATTATTTGTCTGAGAAATAGTTTTTTATAAATTGATGTTGTTCCGCAGGATTCATCTGATCGGTATTTGTGATTTCGATTTTTGTTTTTAGAAATCTTTCGTCTTCACTTAATACATCGAAGAGTTCGGTTTTTGCATTTGTGGGGCCAAAAATAATTATTCTGTCGTAGTTTTTTATTTTACTAGCTATTTTATAATAATAAGTTTGTAAAAGACGATCTCTTTTCTCTAATAGTGCAGCCAGTGTTTTAATAGGGTATAGTTTAGTCGATTCGAAAGAAGTCGATTCGGCTTTTATTATTTCAAAGGAGTTTGAAGTAAATCCTGTTAAATAAGCGATGGAATAATCCATCCATATTCCCATTTTCTTTGGTAGTCCCATTTTATCTATATTTTAATTAGACTTAAAGTTCAGTTTTTTAGGCGTTAATGTTTCTGATAATAAGGCGGTTGTCTTCTTTTCTAAAGGCAAATAGTAATAAAGTGTCGATTAGTGGAAACGAATTATTTTTAAACGGGGGTGTTGTATTTGTAAACTGAAGAGAGCAAAAAAAAACCATTCGTCGCGACGAATGGTTTTTTGTATAGTTTTAAAAGATAGTTTAAGCTAATAAATCCAAAACATAGGATGGAAACAAACCTAATGCAATATTCAATACAATCGCTATTACTGCAACTGCATATATCACAACGGGAGTTCCTGTTCTTTCTTCGTTAGGCTCCTTGGTGTACATTGCCATGATCAATTTAAAGTAGTATCCCACGCTTATAATTGAGTTGATTACTGCAACAATCACTAAAGCAATAAAACCTGCTTGTAACATGTTATTGAATAAAAATAATTTGGCAAAGAAACCTGCGAATATTGGAATTCCGGCCATAGACAATAAGGAAGCAGTTAAGATTGCCGCTAATAGTGGGTGCGTTTTTCCTAATCCATGGAAATTAGCCATGTCTTCATTTTCGTTGTTTTTACAAACATAGATTATTACACTAAAGGCAGCGATTCCCGCCAATGAGTAAGCTGAGGTATAATACAATAATGTTCCAGCTGCGTTTGTCGTGTTCAGTAAAGTCATTAACATAAAACCTGCATGTGAAATTCCAGAGAAAGCTAAGATACGTTTTACGTTTACTTGACGCAATGCCATTATATTTCCTACGGTCATCGAAGCCATGGAAATGATGACAATAACTATTTGAAATGAAGGCGAAATATCCGCATTCATAATCGTTAGCAATTTAAATAAAGTGGCAATAGCTACTACTTTTGCCAATGTACTCATTAAAGCAGTAGTTAAAGTAGGAGATCCTTCGTAAACATCAGGAGCCCAGAAATGAAAAGGTACTGCGGCAATTTTGAAAAACATTCCGATAGTAACTAGTACAATCCCAATTGGGAACCAAACTGGCAATTCAGCTGATTGTGATAATTCACTAATTTCGATAACATCAAAACTTCCCATCGCTCCGTAAATTAAACAGATACCGAAAAGGATAATTCCTGAAGCAAAAGATCCCATTAAGAAATATTTTAATCCAGCTTCATTACTTTTTATACTCAATCTGTTGCTTGCCGCCAAAATGTATAGGGCAATAGATAATACTTCAATCCCTAAAAAGAACATAGCTAAGTTTCCAAAAGAAACCATCGCAACAGTTCCTGCCAATAAAAATACTTTTATGGCAATAAAATCAGAGATCTTAGTTTGGTGATGCTCATAGAATTTATGGCTCAAGGCCGCTAAGAAAATGGTTAATATGATAAACAAACCACTGAATGCAGTTGAAAATTTACTCACAATAATCATGTTGTTGTAGTAGGTGGCAGGAGAATTAAATTCTGAGATATCAAGACCAAGTATAGCAAGTAACCCAATAATTGTTATCGGAATAATGGCTTTTCTTAAATTGAAAATTTCAAATAAAAGGCATAAAACACCTAATCCTATTATAGCTATTAATGTATTCATTTTTTTTATTTGACTAGTTAATTCTATTAATATGAGTTAAAATATTTTCCAAACTTGGTGTGATTAAGTCTGTAATTGGTTTTGGATACATCCCAAAAAAGAATAAAACAGCAATGATAGTAACCAAAGCAAATCCTTCTTTAAAAGTAACGTCGGTAAATACTTTTGTATTCGTTTCTCCAAGCATTACTTGTTGGTACATTTTCAACATATAGTATGCTCCTAAGATGATAGTTGTTCCTCCTAAAAAGGCAAACCATACATTTATTTGAGACAGACTGTATAAAACCGTGAATTCCCCAACGAAGTTAAAAGTAGTAGGAAGCGCAACAGAGGCTAATACTAAAAGTAAAAACATCGAAGCAAATTTTGGTGATTGCGAACGAATACCGCCCATTTCAGCGATAGTTCTTGTTTCATATCTTCTAAAAATAATTTCAGAGATGAAAAACAATCCAACTACCACAAAACCGTGAGAAATCATTTGTAATACTGCACCACGTAATCCATCAATTGTTAGCGTATAGGTTCCTGCTGCAATTAAGCCAACGTGAGCTAATGAAGAATAAGCAAGTAGCTTTTTCAAGTCTTTTTGTCTCAAGGCTACAATCGAACCGTAGATTACACCCGCAATTCCAAGGCTGATGAAGATATACATGTATTCTTTTGCTGCAAGCGGAGCAATAGGTAGTTGCCAACGAATAACGCTGTACAATCCCATTTTTAGCATAATCCCTGAAAGCAACATCGTTCCCACTGCAGGTGCTTTTTGGTAAACGCTTGCTTGCCAGGTGTGGAACGGAATAAGTGGAATTTTAATAGCGTAGGCTAAGAAAAACGCCAAGAATATCCACAATTGTTCGGTTGCTGATAAGTTTAATTTGTATAAATCTTCTAATAAAAAGCTTCCTGCTTGTTGGTATAAATAAACAAAAGCGATTAGCATAAATAAAGATCCAGCTAGGGTGTAGATAAAGAATTTTATCACTGCTTTTTTACGTTCTTCCGCATCACCATTACCCCAAATTAAGGCAATGAAGTAAATAGGAATTAATGACAATTCCCAGAAAATGTAATATAAAAGACCATCTGAAGCTAAAAATGTTCCAACCATGGCAAAGGCCATAAAAAGAATCAAAGCATAAAACGCTTTCGCATTTGTGTAAACATTTTCAAAAGAAGAAAAGATAATAATAGGTGTCAATGCTAATGTCAATAGTAACATAGCAATTGATAAACCATCTGCTTGTAGTGCAAATGAGATATTTGGTTGGTTGATCCATTGGTGGATAACACTAATGTTTTCACCAGCGTTAAATTGATTTAACAATACAATTGCACATCCTAAAGACGATAGGCTAAAGAACAGTGCTACTTTTGAAGCCAGTTTGTCACCAGCCAGATACGTTGCAAAGGCGCCAACAAAAAGTATAATTAACAGTATAGATACATTCATAATATAAAATTATTGAGCTAAAAATAAATAGGTTACAATGGCACACATGCCTAAAACAAACGCAAAAAGATAACGTCCGATACTTCCGTTTTGTATTTTCTTGCCTTGAAACCCGATTTCGTTGGTTACTTGTCCTAATCCAAAAACTAAAGAGGTCAAAGTAGTTTCCACATGGTCTCTAAAGAATTTTGATAGGCCGTTGATTGATTTTATGAATAAAAAGTCATAGATTTCATCTACATAATATTTATCGTATAACACTTTTGTAAAACCAGTAATTGCAGCATCTTCTGCAGGAACTTGATTTTGTTTGATGTATTTGGCGTAAGCAATTCCTATTCCTACTAATCCACCTATAACGGCAACTAGCATCAATGCATATTCAGTTGTTCCAAAGTGGTGTTCCTCTGTAGCTGCTTTTGTAAATAAAGGAGATAGGTATTCGTTCAACCAACTATTAGTGGGTAAACTAATTAATCCACCTAATGTTGCTAGAATTGCCAAAACAATTAAAGGAAACGTTATCAAAGTTGGACTTTCATGTAAATGACTTCGTTGTTCTGCGGTACCTCTAAATTCTTTGAAGAACGTAAGATATAATAATCTAAACATATAGAAAGCCGTCATTAACGATGCTAATGAAGCAATGAACCAAAGTATTTTGTTGTGTTCAAAAGCCACCATTAATATTTCATCTTTCGAGAAAAATCCAGAAAAAGGAGGGATTCCTGATATTGCTAATGAAGATATTAAAAAGGTAATAAATGTTATTGTCATTACTTTTTTCAATCCACCCATTTTACGCATGTCTTGTTCTCCGTGTAATGCATGAATAACAGATCCAGAACCCAAGAACAAACATGCTTTAAAGAAAGCGTGTGTGATTACATGGAAAACGGCTACTTCGTATGCTCCAAGACCTAATGCCAAAAACATTAATCCTAATTGAGAAACGGTAGAATAAGCAAGTACTTTTTTAATATCGGTTTGAACTAAAGCGATAGTTGCAGCTACAAGAGAAGTAACAGCACCAACAATAGCAATAATGTTTTGTACATCAGGAGCTAAGTCAAACACGAAGTTTAATCTTGTAATCATAAAGATACCTGCAGTTACCATTGTTGCAGCATGTATTAATGCTGAAACAGGTGTTGGACCCGCCATTGCGTCTGGCAACCAAGTGTATAATGGAATTTGTGCTGATTTTCCACAAGCTCCAATGAATAGAGCAAAAGCAGCAGCAGAGATCCAATACATATTCAAATCGGTAGCACCATTAATCGCTGTTTTTAAAGTAGCATAATCTAATGTAGAGAATAATGATCCTATAATGAAGATTCCAATTAGTAAACCTAAATCTCCAATTCTGTTCATAATGAATGCTTTTTTAGCCGCATCATTGAATTCTTGGTTTTTATGCCAAAATCCAATTAGAAGGTAAGAACAAAGTCCAACGCCTTCCCAACCGATGAACAATACTAATAAGTTGCTTCCAATGACCAAAGTAATCATGAAGAAGATAAAAAGATTCAAATAAGCAAAGTACTTATGCATGTTTTCGTCATCATGCATATAGCTGATGGAGTACATATGTATCAGAGCGCCAATTCCAGTAACAAAAAGCAGCCATAAAATTGATAATTGGTCTAATAAAAAACCAAAGTCTACTTTAAAGTTGCTGATTTGAATCCAATCAAATAATTGAATTTGGATCGCTTGATGCGTTTGATTTATTTGGAGGAAAAAATAAACAGATACTGCAAACGAAAGTGCAACTGTAAGTGTTCCAATTATCCCAGAAGCGGATTTTCCGATACTTTTTCCAAAGAAAACATTAAATAAAAATCCTAAAAAAGGAGCTAGTAATAAGAGTAAAGTTAAACTTGTATCCATTGAAATTTATCCTTTTAAGTTTTTTAAATTATTGATGTCAATTGAGCCTAAATTCCTAAAAATAGAAACTAGAATAGCTAAACCTACAGCAACTTCGGCAGCAGCTACAGCCATAGAGAAAAAGACGAAAATTTGTCCTTGTGCATCTTGGTGATAGGTAGAAAATGCAACAAACAAAAGATTGACTGCATTCAGCATAATTTCGATAGACATAAATACGATAATTGCATTTCGTCTGTATAAAACGCCAAAGACCCCAATACAAAAAAGTATCGTAGAAAGGAAAATGTAGTTTTCGATGCCTATTTCATTTAAAATATTGTTCATGTTATTTCTCTGTTTTTTCTTTTTTAGACAATAAAACCGTTCCAATCATTGCTACTAAAAGCAATATAGAGGCAAATTCAAACGGAACCATATACTCATTCAATAAGACTTTACCCAAAACTTTTATAGATTGGTAATCTTCTCCAGTAGTGATGTATTCTCCAACGATAGGTTTAGAGTTGATGAAAACTAATATCAAAACGATACAAATCAAGCAAAAAGAAACAATAGCTCCTAATCGTGTAATTCTAGGTTTATGTACTTCGTTTTCTTTATTCAAGTTCATCAACATGATAGTGAATAAGAATAAAATCATAATCGCTCCAGAGTAGACAATAATATGAACAATGGCTAGAAACTGAGAGTTCAATAATAGATAATGTCCTGCAATTGAGAAAAAACAAATTACAAGATATAAGGCACTGTGAATTGGGTTTCTGCTAAAGATGGTCAAAAAAGCGGTGGCTATAGTGACTGCTGCTAAAACACAAAAGATAATTAGTATAGTTGACATTAGTTAGCGTTTTTAAGTTGTGCATTTTGCATTGCGATATCTAAAGGCATGACCAATTTATCTTTTCCATAAATGAAATCTTCTCTGTCGTAACTAGAAGCTACTAGTGTTTTTGAGGTGGTCAAGTAGATGGCGTCTTTTGGACACGCTTCTTCGCACAAACCACAAAAAATACAACGCAACATATTGATTTCATATATCGAAGCATATTTCTCTTCTCTGTACAAATGCTTTTCCTCTGGTTTACGTTCTTCCGCTTTCATTGTGATCGCTTCTGCAGGACATGACAAAGCACATAATCCACAAGCAGTACAATTTTCTCTACCTTGTTCGTCCCGTTTTAATTGGTGCTGACCACGGTAAACCGGACTCATTTCACGTACCTGTTCAGGATATTGTATGGTAACTTTTCTTGTAAACAAATGTTTAATTGTGATTATCATTCCTTTGACAATCGCAAGTAGATACATTTTTTCCAAAAAAGACATCTCTTTGTTAGAGACTACTTTTTTTCTTCCAGATAAGGATATCGTTTCTATTGACATTTTTTTGTTTTATTAGTAGCTTATTCCTGCTATTCGCTTCAATCTTTAATTCTGAAAAGGTTCAGAATTAAAGGATTTTCACTGCTATCAGGGCTAGGCATTTTTCACTCCTATTTAAAATCCTAAGTAAATTGCTATTTCTGCTCTCAAAATTACAATTCCAGTAATAATGATATTGACGATCGAAAGTGGTATTAATATTCTCCATCCCAAATGCATCAGTTGATCGTATCTAAATCTTGGAATAGTCCATCGTACCCACATGTAAAGGAAAATGAAACCGCATATTTTGATAAACAAAGCGACAATTCCTAATACGTTAGCAAAGTTTACACCCCAGTTTTCTACTGCCCAACTCATTCCTGGATAGTTATATCCTCCAAAGAATAAAACAGCAAGAATAGTAGAGGAGATAAACATATTAGCATATTCAGCAAATAAGTAGAAACCCATTTTCATGGAGGAATACTCTGTGTGGTATCCACCAATTAATTCTGTTTCACATTCTGCTAAATCAAATGGAGTTCGGTTTGTTTCTGCAAAAGCACAGATTAAGAATATAAGGAACGACAACGGTTGGTAAAAAACATTCCAGTTCATCCCAGATTGTTGTAATGAGATTTCTCTCAAACTCAAAGTTCCAGTCATCATCAATAAAGCGATCAACGAAAGCCCCATCGCGACCTCGTAAGAGATCATTTGAGAAGCCGCACGAACAGCACCAATTAATGAAAATTTATTATTAGAAGCCCATCCACCAATCATGATTCCGTACACACCGATTGACATTACACCAATAAGGTATAGTAAAGCCACATCTATGTCAGTTGCCTGCAGAATAATGTCTCTACCAAAAAGATGAAAGTGATCACCCCAAGGGATAACGGCACTTGTCATTAAAGCAGTGGTCATTGCAAGTGCAGGCCCTGCAAAAAACAAAAATCGGTTGGGAGTATCTGGTTCAAATTCTTCTTTCGAAAATAATTTTAATCCATCCGCTAGTGGTTGTAATAATCCACCTTTTCCAGCTCTATTTGGACCGATACGATCTTGAAGCCAAGCGGCTACTTTTCTTTCAGCCAAAGTAGAATACATTGCCATTAGCATCGTAATTCCAAATACAACTAAAATAATAACGCTTTTTTCTATAATTATAGTACTATCCATTTTCTAAATGTTACCCTGTTTAAAATCTGCCTCTTCGTCTTTATCTAAAGGGATAGCAGGCATGCTTATTTTCTTACGATCTTGATCTCTACCTTTTAGAATCCCTTCTTCGGTAGCGATTACAACTGTTTCCAGTTCTTGAGTGTAATTATTTTGATTGATAACAGAATCTTTGTCAAATGCTCTTGGCCCTTCAATGACCCAGTCCGCAGTGGTTTTGTGGTCAAAACGACATTCGTTGCAAATGAATTCTTCTACTTCATGATAGACATCTTTACGACCGGTAACTCTTTGAATTTCGTCTCCAAACATCCAAAGAGTTGTTTTTCCACAACATCCTGGAGTCGTACACTCTCTATGAGCGTTGTAAGGCTTGTTGAACCAAACTCTAGATTTGAATCTGAAAGTTTTATCCGTTAATGCACCTACTGGACACACATCAATCATATTTCCGGAGAACTCATTGTCGATTGCTTTAGAAATACAAGTCGAAATATTCGAATGATCTCCTCTGTCCATCACACCGTGTACACGATTGTCTGTCAATTGATCAGCAACCATTACACAACGGTAACAAAGAATACAACGATTCATATGTAATTGAATATTTGGACCAATATCTTCTGGCTCAAATGTTCTTTTCTCCTCTATAAATCTACTTTTAGCTTTACCATGCTCAAAACTTAAATCTTGTAAATCACATTCTCCCGCCTGGTCACAAACTGGACAATCTAGTGGATGATTGATCAATAAAAATTCAGTTACTGATTCTCTAGCTTCTTTAACTCTGTCAGAAGATTTACTGTTAATTTCCATACCATCCATGCATCCTGTAACACAGGAAGCCATTAGTTTAGGCATAGGTCTGGGATCTGCTTCACTACCTTTCGCTACTTCCACTAAGCAACAACGGCATTTTCCACCACTTCCTTTTAATTTAGAGTAATAGCACATTGCTGGTGGCACAGATTCTCCACCTATCATACGTGCTGCTTGCAGAATAGTTGTTCCTGGTTCTACTTCAATTGCTTGACCGTCTATTGTTACTTTCATTGTATTTTTGTTTGTATGTTTCAGGTTTAGCGTTTGAGATTGTGAGAACCAAACTGAGAAACTTTAAACATTGAACTTTAAACTTATTATACTATTACTTTAGGAACTAAATGCTTTACTTTTTCAAAAGGTTCAGCAACAAAATGGTTTCTATTTTTTATTTTTTCTGGGAAACGAACATGATATTCAAATTCATCTCTAAAATGTCGAATAGCTGCTGCTACTGGCCATGAAGCCGCATCACCTAATGGACAAATCGTGTTTCCTTCAATTTTACTTTGAATACTCCATAGCAAATCAATATCTTCTTCACGTCCTTGGCCGTTTTCAATACGCCACAACACTTTTTCTAACCATCCTGTACCTTCACGACATGGAGAACATTGTCCACAACTTTCATGATGATAAAAACGAGCAAAATTCCAAGTGTTACGCACGATGCAAGAAGTGTCATCATAAACAATGAATCCTCCAGAACCTAACATCGATCCTGTTGCAAATCCACCATCACTTAATGATTCGTAAGACATCAAACGATCTTCGCCGTTCGCTGTTTTGTATATTAAATCGGCTGGTAAAATGGGCACTGATGAACCTCCTGGTACTAATGCCTTCAAAGGTCGGTCTGAACTCATTCCGCCTAAATATTCATCTGAATTCATGAATTCGTAAACACTTAGTCCCAATTGAATTTCGTACACACCAGGGTTTTTTATATGCCCTGAAGCTGAAATTAATTTGGTTCCAGTAGATCTTCCGATTCCAATTTTTGCATAGTCATCACCTGAATTGTTCACAATCCATGGCACTGATGCAATAGTTTCAACATTATTTACCACTGTTGGGTTAGCCCATAAACCTGATACTGCAGGAAATGGTGGCTTGATACGAGGATTTCCTCTTTTTCCTTCCAATGATTCAATAAGAGCGGTTTCTTCACCACAAATGTAGGCTCCAGCACCACAATGAACATAAAGCTCTAAGTCGTATCCTGTTCCTAATATGTTTTTACCCAACCAACCAGCTGCTTTCGCTTCGGCAATGGCTCTTTCTAGGATTTTATAAACCCACATGTATTCACCGCGAATGTAGATGTACGATAGGTTTGCACCCAAAGCAAAACTGGAAGTAATCATTCCTTCGATCAATAAATGGGGAATAAATTCCATCAAGTAGCGATCTTTAAAAGTTCCCGGTTCAGATTCATCTGCATTACAAACTAAATGTCTTGGTTTTCCTGATTTTTTATCAATAAAACTCCATTTTAATCCAGCAGGGAATCCAGCACCACCACGACCACGAAGTCCTGATGCTTTCACTTGCTCAACAACTTCGTCAGGAGTCATTGTTTTCATTGCTTTTTCCACTGAAGCGTAACCACCGTTTTGGCGATATACTTCATAGGTTTTGATTCCTGGAATCTTGATTTTGTCTAATAATATCTTTTTTGACATATTATTTATCGTGTAGTATTATTTTATTATCTCGGCAATCAACGATTAATTGATCGATTTTTTCCTTTGTAAGATGCTCTTTGTAAAAATCGCCTAATTGCATCATAGGTGCATACCCACATGCTCCTAAACATTCTACTCCTTTTACTTCAAAAAGTCCATCTGCAGTAATTTCTCCTGTTTTTACACCTAGCTTTTCGCAAGTGTAGTCCATCAAATCTTCTGTTCCATTTAAGCAACATGGAGAAGTGTGACAAAACTCAAAAAGGAATTTTCCAACAGGTTTTTGATTGTACATCGAATAGAAAGAAACAACTTCATATACCTCGATTGGTAATATTTGGATGATTTCAGCTACCTTATCCATCAATTCAGTACTCAACCAATTGTCGTGAGCATCTTGAACTTCATGTAAAACAGGTAATAAAGCTGATTTTCTTTTGTCTTCTGGGTAATGACTAATTAATTCATTGATGCGAGTCATCAATGTTTCAGTCATATTTATTTCTTGTTTGTAATGTGTTCTTTCCATTTTTCTTTTAAATCTGAAATCTAAAATCGTTATTCTTCAATCTGAAATCTCTATGCGTCTAATTCTCCTGCAATTACATTTAAACTTGATAAAATAACAATCGCATCAGATAGTAATGCTCCTTTTATCATTTCTGGATATGCTTGATAGTAAATAAAACAAGGTCTTCTAAAGTGCAGTCTGTAAGGAGTACGACTTCCGTCAGTCACTAAATAAAAACCTAGTTCTCCATTTCCACCTTCTACAGGATGGTATATTTCTGCAACTGGAACAGGAACTTCTCCCATTACAATTTTGAAGTGATATATTAAGGATTCCATGCTAGTGTAAACATCCTCTTTTGGAGGAAGGTAATAGTCAGGAACATCAGCATGGAAATCGTTTCCTTCTGGCATTTTTGCAAGTGCTTGGCGAATGATACTTATACTTTCCCAAACTTCAGCATTACGGACGCAAAAACGATCGTAAGTATCTCCAGATTTTCCAACAGGAATTATAAAATCAAAATCTTCGTAAGAACTATAAGGTTGTGCGACACGTACATCGTAATCTACTCCTGCAGCACGTAAGTTAGGTCCTGTAAATCCGTAAGAAATTGCTTTTTCCGCAGATATTGCCCCAACATTTATAGTACGATCCATGAAAATTCTATTTCTTTCGAATAGATTTTCGAATTCTTTCCAAGCAACTGGAAATTCTTCTAAAAACACATCTAATTTTCTGAAAGCTTCTGGTGACCAGTCTCTTTCGAAACCACCAATTCTTCCCATATTAGTTGTCAATCGAGCACCACAAATTTCTTCGTAGATCTCATATACTTTCTCTCTAAATTGGAAAACGTAAAGAAATCCGGTATAGGCACCTGTATCAACTCCTAAAATGGAATTACAAATAAGGTGATCCGTGATTCTTGCCAATTCCATTACAATAACCCTTAAATACTGAGCACGTTTTGGGACTTCAATATCCAATAATTTTTCTAAAGTCATCCACCATCCCATATTATTGATAGGAGAGGAGCAATAGTTCATTCGGTCTGTAAGAGGAGTAATTTGGTAAAAAGGACGATTTTCTGCAATTTTTTCAAAAGCGCGGTGTATGTAACCAATAGTTGGTTCCGCTTCTAAAATACGTTCCCCATCCATCAACAAAATATTTTGAAAGATTCCGTGCGTAGCGGGATGAGTAGGACCTAAATTCAGGATTGAAAGTTCACTTCCATCTTCGTTTAGCTTCTCTTTTATGATTTTAGCATATCGATGCTCTGGTGGTAATAATAGTTCTGACATTTATAGAATGTGAAAAATTATAGATTGTGTTTTTAGCAATTGTCGATTGTTCTACCGAAAAAACGGTCGTCTTTATCTGTTCGTCCGCCATCTTCTAATGGAAACTCTTTACGCATAGGAAATGAAATCATTTCATCCATGTTCAAAATACGTTTCAACTGTGGGTGACCTATGAAATCTACTCCGTAAAAATCAAAAGTCTCTCTTTCCATCCAGTTTGCACTTAGGAAAATGTTAGATATTGTTTTTATCTCCGGTTTTTCACCATTGATAAAAGTTTTGATTTTGATGCGTTTGTTGTCGTACCAATTGTGCATGTGATACACAATTGTAAATTGTCTGTCAACTTCATTATCTGGATAATGTATTCCACATAAATCAGTTAAAAAATTAAAACGCAATAATGGGTCGTTTTTCAAAAAAAGGATGATCGCTGTGATTTTATCAGCAGCTACTTCAAATGAAAAGATATCTTTCTCTTGATTAAAGTGAAAAACATACTCACCAAACGTTTCTGTTAATTTATCTTGAATATCTGTGTTTTCTAATGCCATGTCGTTATTTGATATTATAAGAGGCCAATAATTCTTGGTACTCTGGAGAACTTCTTCTTCTTACAGATTCCGATCTAACCAATTCTTGCAATTTCATTACGCCATCTACAATTTGTTCTGGTCTTGGAGGACAACCTGGTACATATACGTCAACTGGTATTACTTTGTCAATCCCTTGAAGAACGGAGTACGTATCGAAAATACCTCCTGAAGATGCACAAGCACCAACAGCAATAACCCATCTTGGTTCTGACATTTGTTCGTATACTTGACGTAAAATAGGAGCCATTTTTTTAGAAATAGTACCCATTACCATTAACATATCTGCTTGGCGAGGAGAAAAACTCACACGCTCAGAGCCAAATCGTGCCAAATCATAATGTGAAGCCATGGTAGCCATGAATTCTATACCACAACATGAAGTTGCAAAGGGTAATGGCCAAAGTGAATTGGCACGAGCCATACCTACAACGTCATTTAGTTTTGTGGCGAAAAATCCTTCTCCAACAACTCCTTCTGGCGGCTCAACCATTTTTATACTTGAATTACTCATTTTTTTGTATTTTGAATTAGAAAATTTGAATTACAAACTAATAGTAGTCTACGATTCAATATTTATAATAAATTCTTATTCCCACTCTAGCGCTTTCTTTTTGATGATGTAGAAAAACCCCACTAAAAGTAAAAGCATAAATATGATCATTTTGACCATTCCTTCCATTCCTAATTCTTTGAAATTGATTGCCCATGGATAAAGGAAAATAACTTCAACATCAAACAGAACAAATAAAATCGCAACTAGAAAGTATTTTACAGAGAATGGAATACGTGCATTTCCTATACCTTCAACACCACATTCAAAATTTTTATCTTTGGCTGCTGACTTTCTTTTTGGTCCCAATTTTCCAGAAACAATAATAGTTCCCACTACAAATCCGGCAGCTAATAAAAACTGTATTAAAATCGGAATATAACTTAATTGATCAGATTGCATAATTAATGATTTTTATGTACTAAAATAAGCAACAAAGATAGGTTTCAAGGATTTAAAACACAAGTGTAATACATAATTTAGTTACATTGAAAATCAAATCACCTCCTAATTTTTAATGATTATAAATAATAATTATAATTCTGTTTTTCTGTTGCCGATATTTAAGATGGAAGCAAAAAAAAAACGTTCCGAAATAAATCGGAACGTTTTAAACATTCGTAGGCAAAAAAATATTTTTTTGCTTAGATAACTGCTACTTTCGCAGCAACTTTTCCTTTTCTTCCTTCTTCTTCTTCATAGCTAACTCTATCACCTTCGCGTAATTCTTCCGCGTTGATTCCTGAAGCGTGAACAAAAATGTCTTTTCCTGTTTCTTCGTCTGTAATGAATCCGTAACCTTTTGATTCATTGAAAAATTTAACTGTACCTGTACGCATTGTAATAGTAATAATAATTTATAATGGAGCAAATGTAATATTTAATATCATATGATTGTTAATAAATATTCTTTTTTTTTGAAAATAATTGATATTCAACGTTTTCCGGTGATTTTTACCGATTGACTATTGAACATTTAATTTTATATGTAGTTCTTTCAACTGGGATTCATCAATTGCCGATGGTGCATCAATCATGACATCTCTTCCAGAATTATTTTTTGGAAAAGCGATAAAGTCACGTATGGTTTCCTGTCCTCCAAGAATAGCAACTAGTCGATCTAATCCAAAAGCTAGTCCTCCGTGCGGCGGAGCTCCAAACTGAAATGCGTCCATCAAGAAACCAAACTGCTCTTTGGCTTGGTCTGGGGTGAAACCTAAATATTTAAACATGAGTTGTTGCGTTGCTTTATCATGAATACGGATAGATCCTCCTCCAATTTCATTTCCGTTCAAAACCATATCATACGCGTTAGCGCGTACTTTTCCTGGATCTGTTTCTAATAAGTGCATGTCTTCCGGTTTAGGGGAAGTAAACGGATGGTGCATCGCGTGGTAACGACCACTTTCTTCATCAAATTCTAATAATGGGAAATCAACAACCCAAAGCGGTGCAAATACTGCAGGGTTTCTCAATCCTAAACGAGTAGCTAATTCCATACGCAAGGCACTTAACTGTGCTCTTGTTTTATCCGTAGGGCCTGATAAAACAAAAATCATATCGCCTGCTTTTGCTTCGGTTACTTTTGCCCAATTGCTTAAATCGTCTTGATCGTAGAATTTATCTACAGATGATTTGTAAGTGCCATCTTCGTTGCATTTTACATAAACCATTCCTGAAGCTCCTACTTGTGGACGTTTCACCCATTCGATTAAAGCATCTATTTCTTTTCTAGTGTAGTTTCCAGCGCCTGGAACTGCAATACCTACAACTAATTCTGCAGCATTAAAAACAGGGAAATCCTTGTTTTGTGCGACTTCGTTTAATTCTCCAAATTCCATTCCGAATCGAATGTCCGGTTTGTCATTTCCATAGGTTTTCATCGCATGTTCGTATGTCATACGAGGGAATTTGTCTACTTCAATTCCTTTAATTTCTTTTAGCAAATGTCTTGTAAGTCCTTCAAAAACATTTAGAATGTCTTCTTGTTCTACAAAAGCCATTTCGCAATCGATTTGTGTGAACTCTGGTTGTCTGTCTGCACGCAAATCTTCGTCACGGAAACATTTCACGATTTGGAAATATTTATCCATTCCGCCTACCATCAATAATTGCTTGAAGGTTTGAGGTGATTGTGGTAAAGCGTAAAATTGACCTTCATTCATTCGAGAAGGAACAACAAAATCTCTTGCTCCTTCCGGAGTTGATTTTATTAAATAAGGCGTTTCTACTTCACAGAAGTCCAAATCTGAAAGATACTTGCGTACTTCCATTGCTACTTTGTGACGAAATAGTAAACTGTTTTTTACAGGATTTCTTCTGATATCAAGGTAACGGTATTTCATTCGAATGTCTTCGCCGCCATCTGTTTCATCTTCAATAGTGAATGGAGGAGTCAAAGCAGCATTCAATATGTTTAGTTCGGTCACTAAAATCTCAATTTCACCCGTTGCGATGTTTTTGTTTTTAGCTTCTCGTTCGATAACAGTTCCCTTTACTTGGATTACAAATTCTCTTCCGAGAGTTTTAGCTAATTCAAAAATGGTTTTATCGGTACGACCTTCGTCGAATAACAATTGTGTGATTCCGTAACGGTCACGTAAATCTACCCAATTCATAAATCCTTTATCACGTGATTTCTGAACCCAACCCGCAAGTGTAACTTCAGTATTTATATGTGAGGCGTTGAGTTCTCCACAGTTATGACTTCTATACATTTTATTTATTTTTATATGCTGTTTTTACTAATGCAAAATACCTGAAGCCCACTGGGCTTCCTCCTTTTAATTTCAAATGCCACAATTATGACTTCTATACATTATGAAAATTTTAGGATACAAAAGTAACCACAAAAATTAAATTAATGCCGAAAACGGCGAAACTTCAATAAATTAATTTTTTGTTAATTTGTTATTTCCCTTCAGAATAATAAATTAGATTTGATTAACAGTATAAATACTACATTTTATGAAAAAATTATTTTTTATTGCTATTGCGCTGGTTTTCTCTTTTAGCGGAATTGGGCAGACGAAAGCAGCAGTTTCTTTTAAAGGCGAGATTGCCAATAGAAACACAGATTCGATTAGTATACTTAACAAGAATAATAGAAAGGAAATCAAAAAGATTTTAGTTGGAAAGGATGGTTTTTTTAAGGATTCTTTTGCAGTAGAAGAGGGTTTTTATATGTTGTTTGACGGAAAGGAATATACTGAACTGTTTCTTAAAAACGGATACGATTTGAATCTTACAATGGATGCTCAAAAATTTGACGAATCTATTGTGTACTCTGGTAAAGGAGCTTTGGAGAATAATTTTTTGGCACAAAATACAATAACGGAGCAAAAGTATGATTATGACGCGCTTTTAGCTTCAAACGAAGAAGTCTTTATGAAGTTGGTAAAGGAGAAAAAAGCGGCTGACTTTTTGAAATTAGATAATCAGAAATTAGATCCTGTTTTTGTATCGCTGCAAAAGAAAAGTATAGAAATGGCTATGGATAGTGGGACTGAATATTATATGGAAGGACTAGAAACCAAGAAATTAAATGGGGTCATGTCGCCATCTTTTGATTATGATAACTATAATGGAGGCAAAACGAAACTCGAAGAGTTTAAAGGAAAATATGTATATATTGATGTTTGGGCTACTTGGTGCGGGCCTTGTATTGGTGAAATTCCTTCTTTAAAAAAGGTTGAAGAGAAATATCACGATAAAAACATTGCGTTTGTGAGTATTTCTATAGATAAACTAAAGGATATCGAGAAATGGAAGTCGATGGTAAAAGGAAAAGAACTAGGTGGTGTTCAGCTTTTTTCTGATAACGACTGGAATTCGCAGTTTGTAAAGGACTTTCATATCACAGGAATCCCAAGATTTATCCTTATAGATCCCAATGGAAAAATTGTTAAAGCGGATGCGGCAAGACCTTCATCTCCGGGACTTGAAGCAGAGTTGGATGCGCTTTTGAAGTAGAGACTTTCTTTTAAATATAACGGAAACTGTTCATCATTTGGACAGTTTTCGTTGGTTTATAACCTTTTTTTTAATATACTTTTTTTAATAGTTAATGTGTTTTAATGCCAATTATGTATATAATGTGACCCAATACCACGTTATATACTTTCACAAACTACACCGCTTAGTTTGTTTCGCTGAAAGCGTCTCAGGATTCGTGAGCAAATGTGTTGAGACAATTCCAGCGTGACAAATAGTACGAATGATTGTTAACTAAACCACATTGGACTATAAAATAAATAGTATTGGTATAATTATAATGAAAGATGTTATGAGTCAATGTTCTAATGTATTATTTGCTATTTTGTTAATTACTGCGGTGTAGAATACGTAATGAAGAATGTGTTTTTCGAATTAGGCAGCAGTGCTTTCAAATTTCCAATGTTAAGTTTTCGTCCAATGTTATTAAATTGTTACCAAATAGTATTTTAAATGTAAATAGTTTTATATATTTGACAAAGAAACTATTAAAACCATACGTCATGAAAAAATATATAATTTTAGGTACAGTGTTAATTTCAGGAATGATTTTCGCGCAAAACACGAAACCACAGTTGGAAGCTGTTGGAAATTTAGTTAAAGCAACCTACCATTATGAGGATGGTAAAGTACAACAAGTAGGTTTCTTTAAAGATGGGAAATTAGAGGGAGAATGGACTTCTTATGATATAAATGGTAACAAAACTGCTATTGCAGTATACGATAAAGGTCAAAAAACAGGGAAGTGGTTTTTTTGGAATAATGCTGTTTTAAGCGAAGTAGATTATTCTAAAAATCAAATTGCCTCTGTTAAAAATTGGAAACATGATCCTTTAGTTAGCGCTGAGTAAGGAAATAATACAAATCGTAAAAAAGGCTTTCACTATCTGTGAAAGCCTTTTTCTATTTAATACAGTTTGCAGTGCAATCTGGTGAGGATAGCCAAAAAAAATTCCTGTTCAAATTAATGAACAGGAATTTTTATGGTTTAAAGAATTACTGTTAATCTTTATGTTCATTATTGTATTCGTCCTCACTCAATACTTGAGGCTCATAGTCAGCAACTATTAGCGCATCAAAATCTGTTTTTTGCCCTTTTGTGAACTTATGGATTAGTTTTTCCATGATTTCATAAATTACTGGAACAATAATTAACGTAAGGAATAGTGAACTGATCAGACCACCAATGATTACCCATGCCAATCCATTTTTCCATTCGGCACCTGCTCCAGCTGCTAGTGCAATTGGGAACATACCAAACACCATCGCAATTGTTGTCATTAAAATGGGACGCAAACGAGCGTGATTGGCTTGAATTAAAGCGGTTCTAATCGTTTCACCGGCAGCTCGTCGCTGGTTCGTGTAATCCACAAGCATAATCGCATTTTTACAAACCAAACCAATTAACATAATAACCCCCAGAATAGTAAATATATTTAAAGTGTTATTTGTTAAAGCTAAGGCTAATAAAGCTCCAATAAAAGAAAGGGGGATAGCAAACAATACCACAAACGGGTGCGCAAAACTATCGTATAATCCAACCATTACCAGATAAACTAGAATAATAGCAGCTAATAAAGCAAAACCTAAGGTTCCAAAACCTTCACTTTGATTTTCCTGATCGCCACCCCAAATGTAATTCACTCCAACAGGTTTTTTCATCGTCGTTAATTTCGATTCAAGTTGGGCAACAACAGTTCCTACCGGAACACCAACAGTCTGTCCTTTTACGGTAACAGATGCCGTTTTGTCTCTACGTTCTAATTGACTTGGTCCAGAACCTTCTTTTACAGTTGCAAATTGAGACAATTTAATTTGTTCCCCCCTGTCATTTGCAAAAATAAGGTTGCTCACATCATTAATGCTTTTTCTATCGAAACTGCTGTATTTGATGTTAATATCATACTCGTATTCACCCGCTCTAAATTTACCGTCCGTATTTCCGCTATAAGCAGTTTGCATTGTCATACCAACAGTTTGTAAAGAAAGTCCAAGTGCAGCCATTTTATCTCTGTCAACCTGAACGTTAATTTCAGGATTTCCAGTTTCTACAGATAATTTTACTCCAGTTGCCCCAGGAATTTTATTCAATTCTTTTTCGGCAGCTTTTGCAAAAACCATCGCGCTTTCTAAACTTGTTCCTGTTACGATTAATGCAATAGGAGCATCTTCAGCAGTTCCAAGAATACCTACTGGTACTGTTTTTACTTTGGCACCAACTAATATTTTTTCTAATTGCAGTTTCATTCTGGCAGCATAGACATAGGAGTCATCTGTTCTATCCTTTTGATCAATCATTTTTACGTCAATCTCTGATTTGTATGCAGTAGATTGAGAAGCACCCATACCTTCACTGGTTTGACCTACTTTAGTAATCAGACTTTTCACATATTTTTGTGTGTTCAAAAAAGCTTCTGCTTTTTGAGCCATAAAATTACTTTGTTCCAATGAAGCATCTTTTGGCAATTCTATTTGAACCAAAAATTCTCCACTATCTGATTTGGCAAAAAACTCTCCACCGATGAATCCAAATGGAACTAATGCTACGGAGCTAAAGAATAAAACTAACACAACGGCCAAGGTAGTTTTATAATGATCCAAACACCATTTTAGTAACTCAGTAATCCAGTTGGTAAAACGAGTTAATAATTTTTCGAATCCAAGAATAATTCTTCCAAAAGCATTTTTACCTTCAATATGTTCTAGTTTTCCAAAACGAGAAGACAACCATGGGATTATTGTGAATGAAGCTAATAAAGAGAATAAAGTAGAGATAATTACCGTAACACAAAACTGTGTAATGATATTCGAAACTAATCCTGTACTCATAGCAATGGGTAAGAATACAACAACGATTACCAAGGTAATGGAAGTTACGGTTCCACCTATTTCGGCTGTTCCGTCATAAGCTGCACGTACTCTGTTTTTTCCCATTTCCATGTGCCTGTAGATATTCTCTAATACCACAATGGCATCATCAACAAGAATACCCACCACTAGCGATAGTCCTAGTAAACTCATCAAGTTTAAAGTATATCCCAGATATAAAAATCCGATGAAGGTAGAGATTAAGGAGGCAGGAATAGAAATCATTACAATCAATGAGTTTCTTACGCTGTGCAAGAAAAATAACATTACAAAAGCAACAAGGAATACCGCGATCAATAAATCATGAATTACTGAATCAGCAGCTTCTAAGGTAAAAATAGTGCTGTCATTAGCGACATTCAATTTCACCGCGTTGTTTTTATAATCGTTTTCTAATTTCGTAATGGTTTTATACACTTGCTCACTAACTGCAACCGCATTAGCATCCGATTGTTTTACAATTTGTAAAATAATAGCGCTCTTTTGATCGACACGGGCAATTTTTTCAGCTGTTTTTTGCCCATCTTGAACATCGGCAATATCGCTTAAACGAACTTGAACTCCGTTTTTTGATGACACCACTAAATTTCTTAGCTCTTCTACATTTTTGTATTTACCGGCTAAACGAATCAATATTTTTTTATCACGTGTTTGAATATTACCAGTAGGAAAGTCTAAGTTAGAGGATAAGATTACCTGTTGTACTTGTGGAATTGAAAGGCCATACCCTTGCATTTTAATCGCGTCAAGACTCACTTGTATTTCGCGTTCCTGTCCACCAATAATGTTTACCTGAGCCACTCCATTTACACGGGACAAAACAGGAGCTATTTTTTTATCGATTAAGTCGTAAAAAGCAACTTCATCCATATTACCATTGGCGCCAATGGTCATAATTGGTAAATCGCTTAGAGAGAATTTACTTAATGACGGTGCTTTGGCATCTTTAGGTAAATCACTTATGATTGCATTTATTTTACGTTGCGCATCGTTTAACGAAAGATCAACTTTTGCTTTTGTGTTTAGCGTAATGGAAACTGTAGATAAACTTTCGTACGAACGAGAGTCGATTTTTTTAATATTTTCCAATGAAGCCACAGCGTCTTCAATTTTTTTTGTTACCGTATTTTCTACTTCAGAAGGGGACGCACCTGGGTAGATGGTTGCTACCGTAATTACATTCTGTTCAAATTTAGGGATTAATTCATACCCCAATTGGCTGTAGCTAAAGAGCCCACCTAGAATCAAAATTGTAAACAATACAATTACTAACGATGGACGTTTTATGGATATTTCTGCTAATTTCATATATAATTTAGTTTCAGGTTTCAGGGATAAAATTTTAGTTTAACAAACTTGAAATTTTACATCTGGAACAATTTTTCGATTTATTTGATAACCTCTACTTTTGTTCCGTCAGTCAAGTTAATTTGACCCGTGACAATTACAATTTCATTATCAGAAAGACCGTTTAAGATCTCTACTTTATCACCAAGAATTCTTCCTGCCGTTACATTCTTTAATTTAGCTATTCCGTTTTCTACAACAAAAATCTGATTGCTGCTTACACTTCCCACAAAGGCATTTCGAGGTACTACCATCATGGATTGTTTTTGTTGTTTTGAAGCAAATTCTGCCGTTCCGTACATTCCCGCTTTTAGGTCATTAGAAGCGCTGTTTGTAATTTCGATTTCTACTGGAAAGTTTAAGCTGGAATCTGCCATTGGAGCGATGAATGTAATTTTTCCTGCAAACTTCATGTCAGGATATACGCTAGCAGTTACATTTACTAGGTTTCCTAATTTCAAACCGGCCACTTGGGTTTCATTGATGGAAACTTGCAGCTTCAATTTAGAAACATTTACAATTTCAAACATTTGCGTAGCGGCACCCAATACAGAGCCGGGTTCAATATATTTTTTATTCACTATTCCGTTTATAGTAGACTTAATATTAGTGTCGCCTACATTTACTTTTGCTTGTTGTAATCTCGATTTTGAAGTTACCAAGTTTAATTTAGCCTGATCTAATTGTTGTTTTGTTACCCCTCCAGTTTGGTAGGCATTTTCAAAACGATTGAAGTCAGTTAATGCATTTTGATAAGAGGCTTCTGCTGTAGTTAAGTCAGAATTAATTTGTTCGCTTCTTACTATGGCCAAGGTCTGACCAATGCGAACAGAAGATCCTTCGTCAACTAAGACTCTTACAACTCGTCCTGGTTTTTCTGCTGAAAATTTCAATTCTTGTAGTGGCTCAAAAATTCCATTTACTGAAAAATCTAAAGAAATTTCTTCCGTTTTAACTGTTTCTGTTTTCACGGATACACTTGCATTCTTTTCTGCGACAATAGCAGTTTTTGCTTCGTTTTCTTTCTTATTGTTTATTAAAGTAAAAGTAATCAGCCCCAATGCTCCAAGTATTACAATTGCTATTAGTATATTTCTTTTCATTTTATTAATTATTTAGTAGTGATTTTAGTTCTCCTTTTGATTTTATTAATTGAATTTCCGCTAGTTTGTAATCTAATATTGCAGAGGTATAGTTATTTTGTGCCTCTGTAAAGGCATTTTCTGCATCTAACAAATCAGTTAAAGAAGCTAAACCCTGTAAGTAATTATTTTTGGTGTTTTTTAAGACGTCTTGCGCTAATTGTGCATTTCCTTTTTGATTTTCGATAGTGATAATACTATTGTCAATTTGGGTTTTCGCATTGGCATAAGCCAAATCAAGAGATAGTTTTGTGTCTATTAAATCTTCTTTCACAGATCTTAATTGGACATCTGCTTGTCTTACTTTAGATCGAGTCTCAAAACCAGAGAAAATAGGAACTTTTAAATTCAATCCTATAGAGGAAAAATCAGACCAATATACGCCATCGGAAGGTTTTGCTCCCCAAGGCATTTTTGGTCCCTGACCAATATAATTGTATCCTGCAGAAAGTGATAGCGATGGATAGTATCCCGCAATTACAGATTTCTTTTGGAATTCTAATAGTTGTTCCTGTTTTTTCATCAATAAAAACTCTGTTCGGGTCTCTGTATTCGGTACTTCTGAAAATGCTGAAGGCGTGACTTCGAATGCAGCTTGTGGAATATCTATTTTTGATTCGATTGGCATTCCCATATAAAACTTCAAAGCGTTTTCTTGAATTTGAACGGCATTCAAGACTTGCTGGCGTTGTGTTTTTATATTCGAAAGTTTCACTATAATTCGGTCTAAATCAATTTTTTTAGCTAAACCATTGTCATAACGTCCTTTTATAATATTTTTCACTTTGGTAGTATTTATGAAAGTACTATCCAAAACGGTTAAGTTTTGTCTGCGGACATAGACTTGGTAGTAGTTGTTTGCTACTCGTTCAATAACTTGTTCTTCAGTTAACTGCTCGTTAATTTGGTAGAACTCTCTCGTTGTTTTAGCGGCTTTTAATCCGATAAATACCGATTGGTCATACAGATTTTGAGTAAGGGAGACTCCGGCGGTAGAAATCCATTTTTGACCAAAAGTAGCCTGAATTGTAGTTCCTGGCTCTCCTCCAAAAGAGCCTGCATCTAGAAAAGTAGTCTGTAATATTGGATTATAAGTTAGTGATCCGTTTGCAGAAATTTTAGGTAATGCACCTGCGCGAACTGCTTGAATCTGGTACTCACTGTTCTCTACTTTAAGTCTTGCTTTCTTAGCGTCGGACTTGTTTTCTAAAGCATAAGTAATGGCATCCTTTAAAGTAAGTATCTTTACTTCTTGTGCATTTGCCGTGTAGGCAAATGTTAGGAATGTTATTAAAAGTAGTCTTTTCATTATATCGTCGGGTTTAGTAATTGTTTTTCAAGTTCGATTATTCCGGCATTGGTAGCCATAGCTCTGGTATGGTATTCTAAAATTTCCAATTCTAGGTTTTGTGATTCTTTTTCTGAACTGGTACTTTCTTTTATACAAAAAATTAAGTTGTAATAAAATCTTGTATAGTTTTCAATATTTAAGGTGTCACGATACAGCCCTTGTTCAATACCTTGTTCAATGTTTTTTTTAAAAACAGCATTACATTCATTTATTTCTCTAAGCATTACTTTTTCATAAATTTCAGGGTAATGTTTTTTTAATTGATAGATAGGAGAAGTATCTGATGATTGAAACATTTCTTTGAACATTTTTCGAATCTCAAAATTTTCTTGAATTGCATTATGTTTTTTAGTCACAATGTTTTCAATTATTTCGTGTACTTCTTTATGCAATAATGCGGTGCTTTCTTCAATAAGAACTTCTTTATTACAAAAATATTTATAAATTGTTTTTTTAGAAATGCACATTTCACCAGCAATATCATCCATTGTAATGCTCTTAAAACCTAGTTTTAAAAACATCTCGCTTGCTTTGTTAATTATTTTTTCTTTCATTATTGATCTTGACTTTGATCTGTTCTATTAATTTCTTTATATTTCCACAAAGGATTATAGTATAATTCGGGTGCAAAAGTAGTACGGAAACTTTTAACACCCAAATAGTTTCCGAAGTATTGATGTAAAATTAACATTACAGGATTTAAATCGTAAATTCTAAATTGGCAATTAGTTTGATGTCTTGACCCAGAGAAATTCCGGCGGCGTGGTGATAAGAGTTTGTTGTGAGTCCAAAATCTTTGCGATTTATGTTTCCAGTAATTTCAAACAAGGCTTTTCGTCTTCCTTCATACGTGGTTATGCCAATTAATGCGGCATCAAGTTCAACTACTTTTGTAATGTTTTTGATAGTCAGATTGCCTTTTAAGAAATTGATATTTTTGCTTATTTTTTGAAATGAGGTTGATTTAAAATTAATAGAAGGAAAGGTGTCAATGTCTAAGTAATCGTTTAGAATTAGATGAGTGTCAATATGATTGATGTTACTGTCTTTGTTTTTAACATCTAATTGAAATTCAACAGAAGCATCTTCTATCTCATTCTCATGAATATCTAAATGACCATTAAATTTATTTAGAGAGCCAGCTATGTATGCGATCGTGGCATGTCTTGCTTTAATTAGAACATCAGATTGATTGGAGTCGATAGTCCATTTTGTTGCTGTAAGAGGAAGAGTTGCATTCATAATTATAAAGTACAATAAGTTAAATTTCGAATGCAAATGTAAGACGGAAACTTTGGATACCAAAATAGTTTCCGATGTATTTTTGTTTATTTTGCATTTCATTTAAAAACGTAGTTTGTAATCAAGGTTGAATGCTGTAAATTAGCGCAAAAATTAGTTTTATGCACGCCATTGACCAGTTCCAGGATTTTTTCATTACCTATTTAGAAAAGCAGACAATTACTAAAGAACCTGAAAATCTTTATGAGCCCATCGCTTATATATTAGGGTTAGGAGGAAAGCGCATTCGTCCAGTCCTAACATTAATGACCACTGAGGTTTTTAACGGAGATTATAAAAAAGCACTTCCTGCTGCGATGGCGGTTGAGGTTTTTCATAATTTTTCATTAGTTCATGATGACATTATGGATGATGCTCCTTTGCGCCGTGGGAATACAACGGTTCACGAAAAATGGGATATTAACACTGGGATTTTATCTGGTGATGCAATGCTTATTTTAGCCTATCAATATTTTGAGCAGTATGAGCCAGTGGTTTTTATGCAATTAGCAAAATTATTCAGTAGAACGGCACTAGAAGTTTGTGAAGGACAGCAATGGGATGTTGATTTTGAAACCCGAGATGACGTCACCATCCCAGAATACCTCAAAATGATTCAGTATAAAACGGCAGTTCTTGTTGCGGCGGCCATGAAAATGGGAGCGATAGTTGCTGAAACTTCAGAGGAAAATGCTAATTTGATTTATGAGTTTGGATTGAACTTAGGTTTGGCTTTTCAGCTGCAGGATGATTATCTTGATGCTTTTGGCGATCCAAAAACTTTTGGGAAGCAAGTAGGCGGCGATATTATTGAAAATAAAAAAACGTATTTATATTTAAAAGCGATAGCATTTTCGACTAAAGAAGAAGTAGCACATTTATTGCATTTATTTTCGATGCAACTTGAAGATAATGTAGCTAAAATTGAGTCTGTAAAAAAAATATTTAATCTTTCAGGCGCGTCAAAGGCTACTCAAGAGGCTATACATGATTATACTTTCAAGGCTTTTGAGACCTTAGAAAAAATGGATATTGAAGAAGATAAGAAGAATGTTTTAAGAGCTTTTGGTGATAATTTAATGGGTCGAAAGGTTTAAAATTGCAGTTAATAACGCAAAATATCTAGGCTAAAAATCAACAGTACACAAAATAACGCCCATGTTTATAGCTCCAAAAAATACAGATTTATTACTTTCCGAGGCAGAAAGTGAAACCTTATATCTTAAATTAATTGAGCAAATTAATAAGGATTTTAATTTAGCTAATGAAGGGATAGATTTTTCAATGAGTATTTCTCCAAATGAACTAAAAATTCAATTGCATGAAAAAATCTACAGATTGATTCAGTACAAATTTGCAGAATACCTTAATCTGCTTTACATCATCGATGTTTCTGAAGAGGAAGTAAAAAAAATGGATGGTTCAGACTTAGTTGTATTAGCAGAGCAAGTTTCTTTTCTAATACTAAAAAGAGAATGGCAAAAAGTTTGGTTTAGGAATAAATATCGTTAGAGTTGTACTGATGACTAGCTTCGGTTCAGTACTCTATTCTTTTTGCTCTATATTCTATCTCTTTCTCAAAAATAAATCCTTACAAACGGCATGAAAGCGCTGCCATAAATATTATTACTATCGTTTAGTACATTATAACGGGCGCCCATTGTCACGTTTCCACTGCGGTATCCAGCTCCTAAAAATAGCCCAGTATTCCAATAGTCTTGTGAATTGCTATTAGATCCATCTAGATTGATGTTTACGCGCAACTCCTCTAATTCAGCAGAGAGCTGAATTTCTGGTATGGGATTAAATAAACCTATAATACTACCGCCATATAAATGGGAAGCATAATAATTTTTTTGCTTTAGATACGTATATTGTGCGCCTAGACCCAAAGCAACATATTCATTGAAATTATAAATGGCACTTGGAGCCAAAGTGATGTCAGTGTATCCAGTACCAAAACCTAAGCCAATTCCACCTCCAAATTGTACATTTTTCCAAAAATAACTGCTTGAATTTGATGTAATTGTTTGTTGCTGTGCCAACAAAGCATTTGAAATTAATGCGATAATGACAATCAAAACTGACTTCGAATCAGTCTTAAAGTTATTTTTTCTCATAAGCATCTATTTTTTTAACATATTAATATATAAAAGTAAATATAAATTTAGCGGATTATTGTACTTTTGCGAAACTATTTTAACAAAAAGTATATTCACTAATATTATGGATAGGTTTTCATTTCTAAACGCAGCACATACAGAATTTTTCGCACAATTATACGATCAGTACGTAGATAATCCAGATAGCGTAGAGCCAAGTTGGAGAAGTTTCTTTCAAGGTTTCGACTTTGGGATGGAATCTTACAACGGGGAAACTCCGGTGCAAAGTAGTCCCGGCATTTCTGCTGGAACGGTGGACTATGATCAAATTTCAGAAAAACTTCATAAAGAATTTAATGTATTAAAACTGATTGAAGGTTACCGTACTCGTGGACATTTGTTTACAAAAACGAATCCCGTTAGAGACAGAAGGATTTTTGAGCCTTCACTTGACATCAGTAATTTCGGACTTTCATCAGCAGATTTAAACACTGTTTTTGACGCAGGTAAAATAGTAGGTAAAGCACCTTCTACACTTACTGAAATAATAAAACACTTGGATACTATATATTGTCAACATATTGGTGTTGAGTACATGTATATTAGAAAACCGGAGATCATTCAATGGATACAGGAAAAATTAGGGGTTAATGACAACCAGCCTAATTTTTCAATCGATCAAAAGAAATCAATCCTAAATAAATTAAATGAAGCAGTATCTTTCGAGAACTTCTTGCATACAAAGTATGTTGGTCAAAAGCGTTTTTCACTGGAAGGTGGAGAATCGATAATACCAGCCCTTGATACTTTAATTGAAAAAGCTGCCGAAATGGGAGTGGAACAATTTGTAATGGGAATGGCACACCGTGGTCGTTTGAATATATTGGCAAACATATTTGGGAAATCAACTCAGGATATTTTCGGAGAGTTTGACGGTAAAGATTACGATCAAGAGTATTTTGACGGAGATGTTAAGTACCACCTTGGTTTAACCGCTGACAAAATAACAAGTACAGGAAAGAAAATTAATATCAATCTGGCTCCAAATCCTTCTCACCTTGAAACAGTAGGTGCTGTAATCGAAGGAATTACAAGAGCGAAACAAGATAAGTATTTCCCAGATGATTTTTCAAAAGTATTGCCTATCGCCGTTCACGGTGATGCTGCGATTGCAGGACAAGGTATATTGTATGAAATTATCCAAATGGCACAATTAGACGGATACAAAACAGGAGGAACCATTCATATTGTAATTAATAACCAAGTTGGTTTTACTACTAATTACTTAGACGGACGTTCTTCTACCTATTGTACTGATGTGGCCAAAGTAACCTTATCACCAGTACTACACGTAAATGCAGATGATCCCGAAGCAGTGGTACACGCCATGATTTTTGCATTGGATTTCAGAATGCAATTTGGACGCGATGTGTTTATTGACTTATTAGGATATAGAAAATACGGTCATAACGAAGGGGATGAGCCCCGTTTTACACAACCGGTGTTGTATAAAATCATAGCAAAACATAAAAATCCTAGGGATCTTTATGCTGAAAAATTGATTACAGAAGGTGTAATTGACACCAATTATGTAAAAGGACTTGAAAAAGATTACAAGTCTGATCTGGAAATGAATTTAGAAGCTTCTCGCAAAAAAGCCTTAACAATCATTACTCCATTTATGAAAAATGAATGGTTAGGTTTTGAGCAGGTTACTGACGTACAAATGCTTCAAAAAGTAGACACTTCATTCTCAAGAGCAGGATTGACTCAGGTTGCTGATGCCGTTTGTAATTTACCAACAGATAAAAAGTTCATCAACAAAATCCAAAAGTTGATCAACGATAGAAAAACAATGTTTTTCGAAACAAACAAGCTGGATTGGGGAATGGCGGAGCATTTAGCTTACGGGTCATTACTACAAGAAGGATTTGATGTTCGTATTTCTGGACAAGATGTAGAACGCGGAACTTTTTCTCACCGTCATGCGGTAGTAAAAGTAGAAGACTCTGAAGAAGAAGTAACTTTAATTAATAGATTAGAGGGGAAAAAAGGGAATTTCAATATCTTTAACTCGCTATTGTCTGAATATGGAGTTTTAGGTTTTGATTATGGATATGCATTAGCAAATCCAAATACATTGACAATATGGGAAGCGCAATTTGGAGATTTCAGTAATGGAGCCCAAATTATGATTGACCAATACATTTCATGTGGTGAGGACAAATGGAACAACCAAAACGGAATAGTTTTATTATTACCTCACGGATATGAAGGACAAGGAGCAGAGCATTCCTCAGGAAGAATGGAGCGTTACCTGCAACTTTGTGCAAGACAAAATATGTTTGTAGCTGATTGTACAACACCCGCTAACTTCTTTCACTTGTTGAGAAGACAAATGAAAACGAAATTCCGCAAGCCACTTATCGTGTTTACACCTAAGAGTTTGTTGCGTGATCCACGATGTGTTTCTACTATCGAAGAACTAGAAAACGGAAGTTTTCAAGAAACGATCGATGATGATGCAGTAAACAAAGCAGAGGTAAAAACGCTAGTTTTTTGTACAGGTAAATTCTATTATGACATAACAGCCGAAAGAGAGAAAAACGGACGTAACGATGTAGCAGTAGTAAGAATAGAACAATTATTCCCATTACCGGTAGAGCAACTAAAAGCGATTATTGCATTATATCCAAACGCTGACGATTACGTTTGGGCACAAGAAGAGCCAAAAAACATGGGGGCATACAGCTTTATGTTGATGAATTTTAACTTAGTGAAATGGAGATTAGCGTCGTTAAAAGCGTATTCTGCATCAGCTGCGGGAAGTTCTACAAGAGCAAAACGCCGTCAAGCAGATGCAATAAGAATGGTTTTTGATAAAGATTTATTTAATTCTTAGAAGCTATTTGCTGCTGTCCGCTGCATCTTTTTATTTTTAAAGAAAAAATAAAAGGTAATTGCGGGAGCAATTCGACCATCAGGGCTAAAAGTACAAGCATAAAACAAACAGTAATTGTTGTTAAAACAATTCAAACAATAAAATTCATAATTTAAAAATTATACAAGATGATTTTAGAAATGAAAGTCCCATCACCAGGGGAATCTATAAAGGAAGTTGAAATTGCAACTTGGTTAGTAAAAGACGGAGACTATGTAGAGAAAGACCAAGCAATAGCTGAGGTTGATTCAGATAAAGCAACTCTCGAATTACCAGCAGAAGCTAGTGGGATTATTACATTAAAAGCAGAAGAAGGTGATGCAGTAGCAGTAGGAGCAGTAGTTTGCTTAATTGATACAGCTGCCACTAAACCAGAAGGATCAGCTCCTGCACCAGCAGCAGTAGCACCGGTTGCTGAAGCGCCAAAAGCAGCGGCTCCAACTCCAGTTGCTGCAGCTCCAGTAGCAACTTATGCTTCAGGAACGCCATCTCCGGCAGCAAGAAAAATATTAGACGAAAAAAATATCGCTCCAGCATCTGTTACAGGAACTGGTAAGGATGGTAGAATCACTAAAGATGATGCTGTAAATGCTACACCATCTATGGGAACTCCTACAGGAGGAAGCCGTGGATCTGAGCGTACAAAATTGTCAATGTTGCGCCGTAAAGTAGCAGAACGTTTAGTGTCTGCTAAAAACGAAACGGCCATGTTAACTACTTTTAATGAAGTAAACATGACGCCTATTAACTTGATTCGTAATCAATACAAAGAGGAGTTCAAAGCAAAACACGCAGGTGTTGGTTTAGGATACATGTCTTTCTTTACAAAAGCGGTTACAAGAGCATTAAAATTATATCCAGATGTTAATTCTATGATGGATGGTGATTATAAAATAGCTTATGATTTCTGTGATATCTCAATCGCAGTGTCTGGGCCAAAAGGATTAATGGTTCCTGTTGTTCGTAACGCAGAGAATTTAACTTTCCGTGGAGTAGAAGCAGATATCAAAAGATTAGCGATTAGAGCACGTGATGGACAAATTACTGTTGATGATATGACTGGTGGAACTTTTACAATCACTAATGGTGGTGTGTTTGGTTCTATGTTGTCGACACCTATTATCAATCCTCCACAATCAGGAATTCTTGGAATGCACAACATTATCGAGCGTCCTATTGCCGTAAACGGTAAAGTGGAAATTCACCCAATGATGTATGTGGCGCTTTCATATGATCACAGAATTATTGATGGTAAAGAGTCTGTTGGATTCCTAGTTGCTATTAAAGAAGCATTAGAAAACCCAATGGAACTTTTATTGGATAACAATCCTAAGAGAGCTTTTGAACTCTAATAAATAGTTTTTAATTAAATACTAAAACCGCCTTATTGCTACAATAAGGCGGTTTTTATACTACTGCTAGTGTCAATAGGCTTATAGCAAATACAAGTAGTGATTGTAATAATCTACAATTGCCTTTCCCTTCAATAATATATCAGCCCCAATGATTCCGTGAATGGGTTTAGACTTGTGCTGAATTAAAGCTTCATTTACATGGGATAAATCAAAAATCACCAAATCAAATTCTAGATTTTTCCAGTATCCAAGTTGCAGTTTATTATTTGATGCAGTTTGTGTATGCATTCCCGTAGCTCCTGCTCCAGAAGCTTTGGTTTTGGACGCTTCTGCATTGAGTAAGAAAAACGCAATACTTTCAAACCCCACACAGCTGTTTGACGCTCCGGTATCAAGAATGAAATTACCTGAGACCCCATTGATTTTTGCTTTTATCAAAAGGTGTTGCGTTTTGGTAATTTTAAACTTGATCTTTTTGTATTTTTCTTTTTTAAGAATGTCTTGGAGGTTTTTCATGAAGTACGGATGATATTCAAAAGTAATCTAAAAAAGCTAAGAATCTAAAAAACTAACAATTCAAAATGGTAACTTTGCAGCTTTCAAATAAACAAAATGACAATTACTGACACACACACCCATCTATATAGCGAAGAATTCGATCAGGATCGAGAGGAGATGATTCAAAGAGCTATTGATTCTGGGGTTTCCCGTTTCTTTATTCCCGCAATCGACTCTTCGTGTACTGCCGCAATGTATGATTTAGAAAAGAACTATCCTGAACATGTTTTTCTAATGATGGGATTGCATCCTACCTATGTGAAGGAGAACTATCTGGAAGAATTACAGCATGTGGAAGAAGAATTGGCTAAAAGGAAATTCTATGCCATTGGAGAAATTGGTATTGATTTGTTCTGGGATAAAACTCGTTTACCCCAACAACAAATTGCTTTCAGAAAACAAATTCAATTGGCAAAGCAATATAAATTACCCATTGCGATTCATTGTAGAGAAGCTTTTGACGAGGTGTTTGAAATATTGGAAGAGGAGAAGTCACCTGAATTGTTTGGGATATTTCACTGTTTTACCGGAACTTATGAGCAGGCATTACAAGCGATTTCCTATAATATGAAATTGGGAATTGGTGGGGTGGTTACTTTTAAAAATGGAAAAATTGACCAATTTTTGAATCAAATTGATTTAAAACACATTGTTTTAGAAACGGACTCCCCTTATCTTGCTCCGATTCCTTTTCGAGGAAAAAGAAATGAAAGCAGCTATTTATTAAACGTAATAGATAAATTGGCTGGTATTTATAATCTTTCAGCAAAAGATATTGCTAATAGTACGACCGAAAATTCTAAAATGATTTTCGGGATTTAAAATAGAATTCATTAAAAATTAATATTTTTTTTGTTCATTTGCGCACCTAAAATAACCAAAATGCAAAAATTTGACGCTATTCGGCCATTTTATGATTCCGAAATTAACGAGGCTATACTAAATGTGGTTCATCACCCGATGATGAAGTCATTGATGAATTTTACCTTTCCAGAAATGCCTGATGAAGAATGGAAGGAACAACTAAAAAAAACACATTCTATACGTGACTTTCAATGTAATTTTATTTATCATACACTTTTAAAAGTGCTTGAAAAAAGTTCTGATGGTTTAACGACTACAGGTTTTGAAAAGTTAGAAAAAGGAGAATCCTATTTATTTATATCAAACCATAGAGATATATTGTTGGACACTACATTGCTTAACGTGGCTTTATTCGAACATGGCTTAGTAATGACTGCCTCAGCGATTGGCGATAACTTGGTACAGAAAGATTTTCTTAACATCTTGGCAAAGTTAAATCGTAATTTTTTGGTTCAAAGAGGTCTGACTCCGCGTGAGATGTTGCAAAGCTCAAAAACATTATCTGAATATATAGGTCATTTGTTGCAACATGAAAGCCGATCTGTCTGGATTGCACAACGTGAGGGAAGGACTAAAGACGGTAATGATGCTACTAACCCAGGAGTATTAAAAATGGTTGGAATGGGATCTGATGAGGATAATCTGATGGACTATTTCAAAAAAATAAAAGTGGTTCCGGTTTCCATCTCGTATGAATATGACCCAACGGATGTGCTGAAAATCCCTCAGTTGCTGGCTGAAGCCAATAATGAAGTCTATATCAAGGAAAAGAATGAAGATTTCATGACGCTATTAAGCGGAGTGATGGGGCAAAAGAAACGAATTCATATTCATATAGGTGATGTTCTTGATGCTGAACTTGATTCAATTAAAAAAGAATTTAATAATTCAAACAAGCAAATTCAAGCGCTAGCTCAGTTAATTGATGATTCTATAATTGAGAATTATAAATTATGGCCTACCAATTATATAGCGTATGATATTTTAAATAAAACCAGTACTTATTCTGATCTGTATACAGCCGATGAAAAATCGCTGTTTGAACGAAGATTAGAGATGCGAATAGATGCTGAAAACCCGGTTGCATTACAAGGATTGCTGGATATGTATGCTAATCCAGTAGCTAATAAATTAAAATACACGGATGAACTTAAAGGCTAAAATTCTTTTAATATATACTGGGGGGACCATCGGAATGCGCAAGGATTTTGATACTGGAGCCCTAAAAGCATTTAATTTCAGTAAATTATTACAAAGAATTCCTGAGTTGAAGCAATTGGATTGTGAAATCGAAACCATTTCATTTGAAGAGCCGATTGATTCCTCAAACATGAATCCGCAAGAATGGGCAAGAATGGCAACTATAATAGAGTCAAACTATTTAGAATTTGATGGCTTCGTTGTACTTCATGGATCCGATACGATGTCCTACTCTGCTTCAGCATTGAGCTTTATGCTTGAAAATCTGGCAAAACCAGTCATTTTTACCGGTTCTCAATTACCGATAGGGGATTTGCGTACCGATGCTAAAGAAAATCTGATTACCGCTATCCAAATTGCTTCATTGCAAGAAAATGGATTGCCCGTTATCACTGAAGTATGCCTTTATTTCGAATATAAACTATATAGAGGGAATAGAACTACTAAAATAAACGCAGAACATTTCAAAGCATTTACTTCGCCCAATTATCCTGCTTTGGTTGAATCTGGGGTGCATTTAAATATGAGACCGGAGTTGTTTTTAGCCAAAAACACAGGGGATAAATTGGTAGTGCACAAAAATTTAGACAATAATGTAGTAATAGTGAAAATGTTTCCGGGAATGAGCGAAACTGTTTTGTCTGCTATTTTTAATATACCTAGTTTAAAAGGAATTGTATTAGAAACCTATGGTTCTGGTAATGCGCCTACTGAAGATTGGTTTATAGCTTTATTGGTTAAAGCTATTAATAGTGGACTTCATATTATCAATGTAACCCAATGTTCTGGAGGTAGCGTAAATATGGGTCAGTATGAAACTAGTACTGGCATGAAAGCAATAGGAGTAATTTCAGGAAAAGACATTACTACTGAGGCTGCTATTACAAAGTTGATGTATTTATTGAGCCGAAATAGTGCGCAAGAAGACTTCAAAACTATCTTTGAAACTTCTTTGCGAGGTGAAGTACTATAATATTGTGATTTTACTTTTGTAAGTCACTTTTTTTAGTGTTCTTTGCAAACCTTAAATAAATAGAGAGGTGTCCGAGTGGTTGAAGGAGCTAGCCTGGAAAGCTAGTATGTGGGTAACTGCATCGTGGGTTCGAATCCCATCCTCTCTGCAATAAAATGAATGCTTCCTGAAAGGGAAGCATTCTTTGTTTGTGAGACTCTCTGTTTTTCGAGACACGAGGCCATCGCTTTCGATCAACAACAGCGCATATCAGCTTACTTTCACCGAGCCTTTTTAGTATAATTATCGTGCTGGGTCGGGAATAGTGCTTAAATTGTTTTTTGAAAGCAATATGCATCAAGAACCTTTCAAAATCCTATATTTGTATAATAATAGAAAAGAACCCAATCGAAAATTCTAGGTACGACCGCTATGAAGCAATCATTCAACCAAAATAATACTATGCGAATCATTTTTAGTTTTTTTCTTGTACTATCGGTTTCCGCTATTTTTTCACAAGAAATAGAGCCAATTATGGATAGTGCAACAGTGAAAGTTGATTCCCTATACAGAGAGGATCAGTTTTATTTTGGGTTCACGTACAATACATTACAACAGAAACCTATAGGGGTGTCGCAAAGTAAGTTCTCAACAGGCTTGTCTGCTGGTTTTCTAAGAGATATGCCGATAAATAAAGATAGAACGCATGCTATAGCAGCGGGGTTGGGTTTTACCTATAACAATTACATTCAGAACCTTGCTATAACTGGAACTGGGGAGCTGCCCGTCTATTCTGTTATAGACGGAAAAACAGCATATAACAAAAATAAATTCACCCAATTATTAGTCGATTTGCCCATCGAATTTAGATGGAGAACATCTACATATCAGAGTTATAAGTTTTGGAGAATATATGGTGGGGTGAAATTCAGCTACGTGCTTTACAATAAGTCTCTGTTTACTGATGATCAAAGCAAAGTAGTAATCACAAATAACAAGGATCTTAATAAATTGCTTTACGGACTCTCTCTTTCGGCCGGTTATAACACTATAAATGTATATGCCTATTATGGATTAAATTCTATTTTTAAGACGGCAAAAATTGATGGGGAAAAGGTAAATATGAGGTCACTTAATGTTGGGATTATTTTTTATATCCTATAACCACAAGTACAGCAACAGCATCTGTGGAATGCTGCCTAAAAAAAGCCCGATAATTAATTCTTTAAAAGTGTGTGCTTTCATCACTAAACGGGATGAAGCCACAAGTCCATTTATAAGAATGAGAAAAGTAATGGCAAAAATATTTTGGGTATGATAATGTAAGCTTAGCCCAAAAACAAAGATAGTCAATGCACTTATGCCCATCATATGAAGACTCACTTTTGTCTTAACAAACAAGAACAATAGCGCAATTAAAGCGCTCAATAAGGCTCCTAAAAGGAAAAAGTGTAATTCAGGATAGCGTTCAAGTGTAATACTTTTTCGAACTAAAAGAATAAGTAAAAAGGATTGAATCAGAAGTGGTATTTTCCGTTCAGATAACAATGGTGCCATCATAGAGCTAATTTTACCAGTTGCTCGCAAAAGAAGGAAAAAAAGTAGCGGAACTAGGACGGTAATAATGAGCACTTGAAGTAGTACAAAATATTTTTCTTGGTTAAAAAAATAAGAATTATTCGAAAAAAGATAAAATAGCGTAGCATATACCGCAATAAATATCGGATGAAAAACATAAGAAAATAAGGGAAGGATTTTTTTCAAGAGTACTGCAATTGATTATCCAAACAAATATAAGGAATATAGTAAAAAAGTCCCTTTAAAAGGTCATGATTTAAGCGAAATAAAAAATGGTTCCTCCTGTTTTAATTATGTTATGTTGTCGTAATTCTGAAAAGAAGTGTTATTTTTGAGAAAGTTCCAAATGACAATTATTTTCCAGTACGCTGCCGTTTCTATGATAGTATGCTATTTGTAACACTAATATAAATAAAAGTTGCGTTAATCGCATTACATAACAATGAGTATACGTATTCAAAACATAGTTCCTATTCTTAAGGCGAGAGCCTTTGGCAATACTGCAGAAGCGGTTATCGACACTGTTTCGATAGACAGTCGATCGTTACAAAACAGCGCTCATACTTTATTTTTTGCATTGGTTGGCCCTAATAATGATGCGCATGCCTATATTGAAGATTTGATAGCAACAGGGGTTCAAAACTTTGTGGTTTTGCATATTCCGGAAGGATGTGCAGATAAAGCTAATTTTCTAATTGTAGAAAACACCTTGGATGCTTTACAGCAATTTGCCGCCTATTATCGCTGCCTTTTTCATTTTCCCGTTATTGGTTTAACCGGAAGTAATGGAAAAACGATAGTGAAGGAATGGCTCAATTTCCTGCTAAGCCCTGATTTTAATGTGATCCGCAGTCCAAAGAGTTACAATTCTCAGGTGGGTGTCCCCTTATCGATATTTGCCATTAATGAAAAACACAATCTGGGTATTTTTGAAGCAGGGATTTCTACGGTTAACGAAATGGAGAAATTAGAAAAAATTATTCAACCTACCATTGGGATTCTTACAAGTATAGGTTCATCACATGACGAAGGTTTTCTTGATTTAGAAGAAAAAATTAACGAAAAATTAGTTCTTTTTAAGGAGGCCGAAATTGTAATTTACCAAAAAAGAGATCTTGTCGATAAATTGATTCTTCCAAGAACAAAAGCATTTACCTGGAGTTTTAAGAATGCGGAAGCAGATGTTTTTGTTTATAAAAAAGAAACCGAAAATCTAAACACCACAGTATATTACAAATACAAAGGAAACTCCCATGAGTTGATAATCCCATTTCAGGATAAGGCATCCATAGAAAATGCAATCTCTTGTTTAATGGCATTGTTGTATTTTAATTATGATAGTACAACAATTCAATCAAGAATGTTATTGCTTTTTCCTGTGGAAATGCGATTAAAAGTAAAGAATGGTATCAATAATTGCAGTCTTATCGACGACAGTTATAGTTCGGATTTTCAGTCGTTGAAAATAGCATTGGATTTTCTGGAAAGTCAAAAGCAATTTCCCAAGAAGACCGTTATCCTTTCTGATATTTTCCAAAGCGGTTTGTCCAATGAAGAGCTATATTCTAAAGTTTCGCAATTGATTATTTCCAATAATATAAGCCGGGTTATAGGCATTGGAGAAACCATATCGGCATTTAAAGATACCTTCGTCAATTGCATCACGTTTAATAATACGGCTGAATTCATCTCCAATTTTGAAAACCTAGATTTTGCAAATGAAACCATTTTGATAAAAGGGGCAAGGTCATTCCAATTTGAAGAAATCGTTTATTTGCTCGAAGAAAAAACCCATGAGACTGTTCTAGAAATTAACTTGAACGCCATCAGTTATAATCTGAACTTCTTTAAGTCTAAACTGAAACCCAATGTAAAAATTATGGTTATGGTAAAGGCATTCGGTTATGGGAATGGTGGTTTGGAAATCGCCAAATTACTCGAACATCATAAAGTCGATTATCTGGGGGTAGCTTTCGCCGATGAGGGCATTTCGTTAAAGAACGGTGGTATTCATTTGCCAATTATGGTGCTTAATCCTGAGAACACGAGTTTTTCGGCAATTATACAATACCAATTAGAACCAGAAATATATTGTCTAAAAGGGCTTTATGCTTTTTTGAAAATTGCAAAGGAAAAAAACCTGTATCATTTTCCAATCCATATCAAACTGGATACGGGGATGCATCGTCTAGGTTTTGAGGAAGATACAATAGAGGAGCTAATCGCTACTTTAAAGGGGAATGATACCGTTCAAATACGAAGTATTCTATCGCATCTGGCCACAAGTGATGATTTGATTTATCGTGATTTTACACTTTCGCAAATTAAGTTGTTCGATACGATGTCCTCTAGAATTGTGAGGGAATTGGGAATTGACCCGATTCGACATATTTTGAATACTTCTGGAATAAGTAATTACCCAGATTCTCAATTTAACATGGTTCGGCTAGGAATAGGACTTTATGGAGTGTCAAATGATCCTGCGGAGCAAAAATACTTGGAAAACGTGGGTACTTTGAAATCCGTGATTTCACAAATCAGAACGATTACAGCAGGTGAAAGCGTTGGCTACGGTCGAAAGTTTATGGCTGAGAAACCTACTAAGATTGCAACAATACCCATTGGTTATGCAGATGGTATTTCTAGAGGTTGGGGAAATGAGGTAGGATTTGTAAGTATAAAAGATAAAAAAGCAAAGATTTTAGGTAGTATTTGTATGGATATGTTGATGGTTGATGTCACTGAAATTGATTGTACAGAGGGGGATTCGGTGATTATTTTTGGCGAAAGCCCAACGGTTTCTTATATAGCAAAAAAATTAAATACAATACCTTATGAAGTACTAACGAGTATTTCTCAACGTGTAAAAAGAGTATTTTACAGATAATTAACTATTATTGAGGGTAATAATTTTAAATTATGTTAAAAATTTATTAATTTAGATTTTTATAAATAGTAACTAAAAAAAAGATATGGGATTTTTCAGTGATTTTAAAGCATCTTTAATGAAAGGTGATGTGTTAAGTTTAGCTACTGCCGTTGTGATTGGTGGTGCATTTGGTAAGATTGTCAGCTCAGCAGTAGATGATGTAATTATGCCAATTGTTGGTTTGATAACTGGTGGAATTGATTTTACAACAAAATTCATAACACTTGATGGCAATAGTTACGCCGATTTGGCTGCTGCTAAAACAGCAGGAGCTGCCGTAATTACTTATGGGAATCTCGTGCAATCCACTATCAATTTTGTTATTATTGCATTATTTGTCTTTGTCATTTTAAGAGCTGCTGAAAAAGCAAAGAAAAAAGAGGAAGTTGTTGCTACAGTAGCTGCCCCAGCTGGACCAACTCAAGAAGAATTACTAACTCAAATTAGAGATTTGTTAAAAAAATAAGAATACCGCTATACTATATGTTCCACTTAACCATCCGCAAAACGGATGGTTTTTCTTTACTGTTATAATTGTAACATTTTGTTATTTTTTGTGAAGCGTCTTGTTTTGATTTGAATATTACTTACTTTTGCAGTTCAAATTAAGAATTCTATAATAAATATATACTATGAGAATAGCAGTTGTTGGTGCTACCGGAATGGTTGGCGAAGTAATGTTGAAAGTATTGGCAGAGAGAAATTTTCCTGTAACTGAATTAATCCCGGTCGCTTCTGAGAAGTCAGTGGGTAAACTAATTGAATTTAAAGGAAAGAGCTATCCTGTTGTAGGAATGCAAACTGCAGTAGACATGAAAGCAGACATCGCTTTGTTTTCTGCTGGAGGAGAGACTTCTTTAGAGTGGGCTCCAAAGTTTGCTGCTGCCGGAACAACCGTTATCGACAACTCATCAGCATGGAGGATGGATCCTACTAAAAAATTAATCGTTCCTGAAATCAATGCCGCTTCATTGACAAAGGAAGATAAAATCATTGCAAATCCAAACTGTTCTACTATCCAAATGGTATTGGTTTTAGCACCCTTACATAAAAAATACAATATCAAACGCGTGATTGTTTCTACTTACCAGTCTATTACTGGAACAGGAGTGAAGGCCGTGCAACAATTAGAAAATGAATATGCAGGAGTTCAAGGCGAAATGGCGTATAAGTATCCAATTCATAGAAATGCAATTCCACAATGTGATTTATTCGAAGAAAATGGATACACTAAGGAAGAAATGAAACTGGTTCGTGAGACGCAAAAAATATTAGACGATAAAACAATTGCAGTAACTGCTACGGCGGTTCGCGTGCCTATCGTTGGTGGACACAGTGAGGCAGTAAATGTGGAGTTTTCAAATGATTTTGTGGTTTCAGATATTCAAAATATTTTACATCATACTGATGGAGTAGTAGTTCAAGATAACAATGACACCTATACGTATCCGATGCCAATGTATGCTCAAGGAAAAGATGATGTTTTTGTAGGTAGAATTCGTCGTGACGAAAGCCAGGCTAATACATTAAACATGTGGATTGTTGCAGACAACTTGCGTAAAGGAGCCGCGACAAATACAATTCAAATTGCTGAATACCTTATTGCTGCAAAGTTAGTATAAGGCTATAATAGACAGTTTGTTAAGTCTATCTAAGTTAATAATTCTTTATGTTTTATTAATTTAGATAGATTTTTTTTTAAGGTTTACCTACATTTGCACTCTATGAAAAAGATAAAACTATTATTAAGTCTTTCTTTGGCGATGACGGTATTGTTTTCAATACTTTTTCAATCGTTGCATAGTTATGCGCATTTTGTTCAGCAATTCTCGAAAACTGAATGCCACCACAAGTACAATGTAAAACATACCGCCGAAATTACGCACCAACATCACAGCTTTGATGATTGTAAAGTGTGTCATTTTAGTTTTGGTTCTTATATAACTCCTCAAGTATTTCCGTATTCACTTCATTCAAATTACGAACAGACTCCCTATTTCTATGAGAAGGGAAAAACCTTTATTTCGTTTCCTGGTAGTTTGTATTCTCTTCGAGGGCCACCTTCAGTTATTATTTAAATTAAAGTTATTTCCAACCAATTCTTATTGTTTTTTGTTGGGAAGTTTTACTTATTAAATAATTTCAATTCAGTTATCTTTTTAAGATTTCTGTTTGAGCATACTACAATCATTTCTGATGAAAAAAATTATAATTACCCTACTATTAGGGTTTTCAGCGCTGCTTCATGCGCAAAGCAAAGTATCTGGGACAGTATCGAACATAGCAAACCAACCTCTAAAAGGCGTGTCAGTTTATGCGGCAGAATTGCATAAAGGTACTACAACAGATGAAAACGGAAAGTACAGTTTGTCAAATCTTCCTAATGGAAATGTAAAATTGAGTTTTACTTTCGTGGGATTTACAACTGAGAATAAGACAATTAAAGGACTTCAACAAGCAAATACTCTAGATGTGATATTGGAAGAAACCATTTTCGAAATGGATGAGGTAATCGTTTCTACTGCTTTCAATAAAATACAGTCACAAAATGTGATGAAGGTGGAACATGCAACCATCAAGGAATTACAACAAAAAGGAACAGCAACCCTAATTGAAGGCTTGGCAACGATTCCTGGTGTTTCTCAAGTTTCAACTGGAACTTCGATAGGGAAACCAGTAATTCGTGGCTTGAGTGGAAACCGTGTGTTAGTTTATTCTCAAGGAGTCCGAATGGAAAACCAACAGTTTGGAGACGAACATGGTTTGGGATTAAATGATGCAGGAGTAGAAAGCGTTGAGGTAATCAAAGGTCCTGCTTCTTTATTATATGGCTCAGATGCACTGGGCGGCGTTTTGTATTTTAACCCAGAGAAATTTGCCGATGCGAATACGTTTAAAGCTAATTTTAGTCAGAAGTTATTTTCCAATACTTTAGGAAGTAATTCTTCTCTTGGATTAAAAACATCCACAGACAACTGGAAATTTATAACCAGGGGAAGTTATAATACGCATTCTGATTATAGAATATCGGGAGGAGATCGCGTAACCAATACTCGTTATAATGAAACAGATTTTAAAACAGGTATTGGCTACAGCAATTCTAGTTTTTCTTCGGTTCTTCGATACAATTATAACAAACTGGATTTAGGGATTCCAGAGGATGGGATAGCAGAACAAACGTCAAGTAAAAACACTGCATTTCCGAGACAAGGCGTTTTTAATCATCTGTTGAGTTTGAATTCAGTTATCTATCTAAAAGATTCAAAACTAGATATTGATTTGGGGTATATTGCAAATGATCGCTCTGAATATGAAGATAGTAATGTGGCAGGTTTACATATGAAATTGAAAACTTTTAACTACGATGCGAAGTATTATTTGCCTAACATGGGTAAATTGGAATCGATTTTTGGAATTCAAGGAATGCACCAAACCAATACTAATTCAGGCGAAGAATACTTGATTCCAGATGCTGTCACTAATGATTTTGGTGTTTTTGGGACTATTAATTATGAATGGGATAACAACAGTGCACTTCAAGGAGGTTTGCGTTTTGACAATAGAAAAATCACTTCAACCGAAAATGGAATACTGGGAGAAGAAGGTTATTTTAAAGCAGTTGATAAATCCTTTGACAGTTTTAATGCTTCCTTGGGGTACAAAAGGAAGCTTGCTCAGGATTTGACTTTAAGGATGAATCTAGCTTCAGGGTTTAGAGCACCTAATTTAGCCGAGTTAACGTCCAACGGAGTTCACGAAGGGACTAATCGCTACGAAGTAGGAAATAGTGATTTGAAAACAGAGCAAAACGTACAGTCTGATATTAATTTAGAATACAACAACAGTCATTTTGAGTTTTTTGTAAATGGTTTTTACAATCATATCAACAATTATATCTACACTTCGCCAACAGGAGCTGTATTGGATAATAATGATGTGTTCAATTACATTCAAAGCAATGCCAAATTGTATGGAGGAGAAGTTGGTTTGCATTTTCATCCTCATCCATTGGATTGGTTGCATTATGAAACTGCTTTTGAAACCGTTACGGCGAAAAAACAGAACGGAGACTACTTGCCACTGATTCCTGCAAACAATTGGAATAATACGCTTAGAGGTGAATTTAAAGTTAAAGAGTGGCTCGAAGCCGGATTCGCTACTTTTAATGTGAATACAACATTTAACCAAGACAATGTAAGTGGTTTTGAAACCAAATCTAATGGCTATACTTTAATAAATTTAGGCCTTGGCGGAACAGTAAAACTGGGGAAAACTGTTTTTGATGTTAACCTTAACGGAAATAATTTATTCGACAAAAAATACATAGCCCATTTGTCAAGATTAAAAAATGACGGAATCCCGAATATAGGCCGAAACATAGTTGTGGGTGTCAATTTCAATTTATAGAAAAAGTCTAAATAATGAAGCGCTATCCGAAAGGGTAGCGTTTTTTTTGTCATTTAATTTTGAGAGCATTATAGGCTTTTTCGGAAAAGAAAAATTACACGAAGCGTCGCAAAGCAAACGCTAAGTTTCTCAAAGAGTTTTAAACATGTAGAAATTAAGGGTCATTAAATGTTGGGTAGTTTTTTTACCATATAAGTCATATCAGTTTAATGAGTTTTAGGCTTACTTTTTGTAAATCATTGGGATAGTAAGAGACATTAAGAGTTGGCTTAATTTCTTAATGGTTTTAATTGTTTATGGTTTGCATATTTGTGTGGAACCTCAATGCCTCTCTCCGGAACCATTGCGCGTCTCTGTGGAATATATTTCCGTAATGATAAATTAATAAAAAACTTATATGGGTTATATGTTTTAAAATTTCAACCCTATTTTAAATCTAAGTTTCGTATCTTTGTTTATCAAAAACAATAAAAGATTAAACAACTTAATCTTAAACAAAAGCAATAAAAATCAATTAAAGTGCTTAAAACTACAATAAATATTGTTTGGTTTAAAAGAGACCTGCGTTTTACAGATAACGAAGCTTTGTTTAGCGCACAGAACTCAGGATTGCCTTTATTGTTCGTTTATTTCTTTGAACCGAGCGTTATGAATTATGACGATGCTGACGTGCGTCATTGGCGTTTTATATATGAATCCATTCAAGACTTACAAACCAAGTTAAACGCAACAAATTCTAAGCTGTATTTTTTTCACAATGAAGTGGAACCCGTGTTTGTCGAGCTGTTAAAACAGTATGACATAGACACTGTTTTTTCCCATCAAGAAATAGGTAACAAGCTTACTTTTGATAGAGATCTAGCGATGCAGGATTTTTTTCAAAAAAATAATATTAGTTGGAAAGAGTCACAAATGCATGGCGTCATTAGACGATTGAAATCAAGGCAGCATTGGGATAAGCGCTGGGAAGAAGTGATGCGTGCCGAACCTAAAATGAGTGTGATTCAAGATTTCAATTTAATTCAACTAGAGGATGTTTTTTATAGTTCCATAAAAGGAAATTCACTTTCTGAAAGCATTACAAATCCAAATAAAAATTTCCAAAAAGGAGGTGAAAATCTTGCTTGGCGCTATTTAGACAGTTTTGTAAAGGAGCGTTATGTCAATTACAGCATGCATATTTCGAAACCAGCATTGAGCAGAAAAGGCTGTAGCCGCTTGTCTCCTTATTTGGCTTATGGTAATATCAGTATGCGATTGATTTATCAATATACAAATCAGCATTATGAGAATTCTAAAAATAAACGAGCGATTCTTAATTTTGTTTCAAGATTGCATTGGCATTGCCATTTCATGCAAAAATTTGAAGATGAATGCCGCATGGAATTTGAAAATGTAAATAGAGCGTATGACACTTTGGTTAAGCCAAAGAATGAAAACTATATCAAAGCCTGGCAAGAAGGAAAAACGGGAGTGCCTATTGTTGATGCCTGCATGCGATGTTTGGTTGCAACGGGCTATATCAATTTTAGGATGCGCGCCATGGTAGTTTCCTTTTTTACGTTTAATCTGTGGCAAGATTGGCGAGAGTTACATTTTCTTGCAAGACAATTTTTAGACTACGAACCCGGAATTCATTATCCGCAAATCCAAATGCAATCAGGAACAACTGGTATAAATACGATTAGGATTTATAGTCCCATTAAAAACTCTCAAGATCATGATCCTGACGGTGTTTTTATTAAACAATGGTTGCCTGAATTAGCGGAGATTCCAGTTAGTTTAGTTCATGAACCGTGGAAGTTAAATCCAATTGAACAACAATTTTATAGCTGTGAAATAGGGATAGATTATCCCGAACCTATTGTCAATATTGAAGAAACTAGAAAACGGGCTAGTGATATAGTATGGAGTTTCCGTAAGAAAGACGAAGTGAAAGAAGAAGGAAAACGGATTTTGAAAAAGCACGTTTCTAATCCGAATCGAAGAACAAAAAAAACAAAAACATAATGACTATCTTTTTAAAAGCAAATTGGGAAAATATCATAATGGCAAATTATGAAATTGATCCTGCAATACTAATTCCGTTCTTGCCCAAAGGTGTCGAACTCGATTTATATGCAGGGAAGGCTTATGTAAGTTTGGTGGGTTTTATGTTTAAGAAAACCAAACTTTTTAATGTTCCAATTCCGCATTTTGGAACTTTTGAAGAAATTAATTTGCGCTTTTATGTGGTTCGAAAAGAGGGGAATATCGTAAAACGCGGTGTAGTTTTTATCAATGAAACCATTCCGTATCCTATCGTGGCTTGGATGGCGAATAAATTATATAAAGAGCATTATACCGTGGTTCCTACGAAACACGAAATCACATCAGAAAACAAAAGTAAAAAAGTACAGTTTGAGTGGCTTTTAAACAAAAAATGGAATAGTATTTATGTAGAAGCAACCACGGAATCTAAGGTGATGAAAAGTCAATCTTTAGAAAAATTTATATATCAACATTATTACGGCTATACTAAAGTCGACCAAAATAATACCGAAGAATACAAATTGCAACATCCAAGTTGGCGGGTAAATCAAGTGTTAGATTATAAAATGGATTGTGATTTTACGGCGATGTATGGCGATGCCTTTTCGGTTTTAAATACTACAAAACCCGAAGCAGTTTTTATAGCCGAAGGTTCTTCAGTAGGAATAGAATGGAAAAGAAACCGATTAAATCTTGACAATGAAAGGGGTTAAAAAACAAAACTTACCTACTAAAACCTGTTTGGTTTGTCAAAGACCTTTTTCTTGGCGTAAAAAATGGGAAAAGGTTTGGGATGAGGTAAAATATTGTAGTGATAAATGTAGAAGCAACAGAAAAGATGTCAAATAAAACGTTACGATTAGTTCTCGGCGATCAACTAAACAGCAATCATTCCTGGTTTAAAGCTGTAGATGATTCGGTGACTTATGTTATGATGGAAATTCGAACCGAGACCGATTATGCGTCGCACCATATTCAAAAAGTGGTTGGTATTTTTTCTGCAATGAGAAGTTTTAGCAAGGAACTAAAGTTAAATAAGCACAACATAATTTATATCAATCTAGTTGATGTAAACAACTTACAATCATTTGAAAACAACATCGAAAACCTGATTTCAAAACATAATTTTACTCATTTTGAATACCAATTGCCAGATGAATTTCGTGTTGATGAAGCTTTAAAAAATCTGTGTAAAGTAATCGCAATTTCAAGTTCGATCGCTGATTCGGAGCACTTTTTTACAACACGAAATGAATTAGAACACTTTTTTGAAGGGAAGAAAACCTTTGTGATGGAAAATTTTTATAGGATGCTTAGAAAAAAGCATAATATTTTAATGGAAGGCAATCAGCCACTAACCGGCAAGTGGAATTATGATAGCGACAACCGAAAAAAGTTGCCCAAAAATCATAAACCGACACCGCCATTAGTTTTTAATAATACTGTTTCAGAGGTTCTTGATGAAATCAATAAAACAGATATTAAAACCATAGGAAATATTGATGCTGTAAATTTTGTTTGGCCAATTAATCGAGAACAATCTTTGCAATTATTAGATTTTTTTCTAGTAGAATGTTTGCCTTTGTTCGGAAGTTATCAAGATGCGATGTCCTCAAATGAGTGGTCTTTATACCATTCTCGTCTTTCATTTTCTATGAATTTAAAGATGATTTCACCACAAGAAGTTATTGATAAAGCCATAAAAGAGTGGGAAAGTAGGCCTAATGAAATTGAATACAATCAATTAGAAGGTTTCGTCCGGCAAATAATAGGTTGGCGCGAATACATGCGAGGGATTTATTGGCTAAAAATGCCTGAATATGCCAGCATGAATTTTTTTAATAATCAAGAAAAGTTGCCAGATTGGTTTTGGACAGGCAATACTAAAATGAATTGTTTAAAAGATGCTATAAATCAATCGTTGAATTTTGCATATGCCCATCACATTCAGCGATTAATGATAACTGGGAATTTTGCACTTTTAGCTGGAATTCATCCTGATGAATTAGATGCTTGGTATCTCGGAATCTATATTGACGCCATTGAATGGGTCGAAATTACAAATACGCGTGGGATGAGTCAATTTGCAGATGGCGGAATTGTAGGCACAAAACCGTATGTAAGTTCGGCATCTTATATTAATAAAATGAGCCATTATTGTGGCAGTTGTTTTTATAACAAACAACTTAAAACAGGCGAAAAAGCTTGTCCTTTTAATAGTTTATACTGGAATTTTTATGATAAAAATGAAGATAAATTAGCAAAAAACCCAAGGATAGGAATGATGTATAATGTTTGGAAAAAAATGGAACCAGAAGCAAAGGCAGCCTTATTAGAACAAGCAGATTATTATCTAAAAAAAATAAATGAATTATGAAAACGGCTATAGTTTGGTTTACAACTGATTTACGATTATATGATAATGAAGCGCTTAAAAGAGCAATTACTCAAAGTGAAAGTGTTATCCCTGTTTATTGTTTTGATGATTCCCATTTTGAAACTTCCCAATATGGTTTTAAAAAATCAGGTAATTTTCGAACGCAGTTTTTATTGGAATCATTACAAGATTTAGATGATAATTTACGAAAAATGGGTTCGGGCTTGATTATTTTAAAAGGAAAGCCAGAAGTTGAAATCCCGAAAATTGTAGCAGAATATAGAGTTCGAAAAGTTTTTGCCAAAAGAGAAGTAGCATTTGAAGAAAAACAAACAGAAAGCGTGGTTCAAACGGCACTTTTCAAATTGCGTTGTGAACTAGATACTTATAGTACGAGTACTTTGTATCATGCAGAAGATCTGCCGTTTTCGCTAAAAGACATTCCGGATGTTTTTACCACTTTTAGGAAGAAAACAGAATTAGATGCCGCCGTAAGAAATGTTTTTGACCAACCAATAACAATTGTTTCTCCAGAAATTCCGGAATTAATTTTACCTACTTTAAAAGATTTAGGATTACATTTTTCTCCAATAGATTCTCGTGCAGCCATTCAATTTAAAGGCGGAGAAACAGAAGCGATGAAGCGATTAAATCATTATTTTTTTGAAACAAAAAGCTTATCGGCATATAAGGAAACTAGAAACGGAATGGTAGGTGAAGATTATTCGTCAAAATTTTCGGCTTGGTTGGCTTTGGGATGTATTTCACCGAGAACAATTTATCATGAAATAAAAAAATATGAAAAGGAATATGGCGCTAACGAATCTACATATTGGTTGATTTTTGAGTTGTTGTGGCGTGATTTTTTTCGATTTATGTTTAAAAAACACCAAACTAAATTTTTCTTATATTCTGGTATTAAAGGCGATAAAGTCAACTCAAAATCCTTGAATAAAAAGTTACTTTCTCAGTGGATAAATGGCACAACTCCTTCTGAGTTTATCAATGCTAATATGCTTGAATTAAAAAAAACTGGGTTTATGAGCAATAGAGGCCGACAAAATGTGGCGAGTTATTTTTGTAACGAACTCAATATGGACTGGCGCATTGGCGCAGCTTATTTTGAGTCGCAGTTAATAGATTATGATGTGTGCAGTAACTGGGGGAATTGGGCGTACTTGGCAGGAGTAGGTAATGATCCAAGAAAACACCGTTACTTCAACATTGAAAAACAGGCTAATGATTATGATAAGGATAGGGCGTTCCGTGATTTGTGGTTGCAGTAGTTTTTTGTTCCGCAAAGAGTCACAAAGCAAGCGCAAAGATGCACTAACTTTTTTTACCATATAAGACCTATAAGTTTAGGAGCTATTTCAGATTGGTTTTTCGAATCGATTGATATTTATTACCTGTTGGCTTAATTCTCTTAATTCCTTAATGGTTTTATTTTTTTAAAATTTGTGTGTCTCTGCGTTGCCTCTGCGCTTCTCTGTGAAATATATTTTATCCACACTAAATTAAAGAAACTGATATGACTTATATGTTTTAAAATTAGTAACAATAAACGACTTTTAACGACCAATCTTACTAACGCCTTTCTTCCTACGAGGAAGCCAGAGATTTTCCTTATTTTTGTTAACCAATATAAAAGATTTTAATGAAAAAACTAATTTTAATAATGGCAGTATTACCTTCAATAGCTTCTTTTGGACAAAACCAAAAACCAATGCACTATCCAGAGACCAAAAAAGGAGAAACGGTAGACCAATATTTTGATGCCAAAGTAGCTGACCCGTATCGTTGGTTAGAAGACGATCGCTCTGCAGAAACCGCGGCTTGGGTTAAGGCCGAAAACGAAGTGACTTATGGTTATTTAAACCAAATTCCTTTTCGCGATGCGCTTAAAAACCGCATGGAGAAACTGTGGAATTACGAAAAAATAGGCTCACCCTCGAAAGAAGGAAACTTTACCTACTACTCTAAAAATAACGGGTTGCAAAATCAGTCCGTCATGTATAGAAAAGATGCTTCGGGGAAAGAACAGATTTTCTTAGATCCTAATACTTTTTCTAAAGACGGAACAACCTCACTAGGAGGAATCGATTTTTCTAAAGATGGCGCAACTGTAGCTTATGCCATTTCAGAAGGGGGAAGCGACTGGAGAAAAGTGATTATTATGGATGCATTATCTAAGAAAATAATAGAAGACACATTGATTGATGTCAAATTCAGTGGATTGTCTTGGAGAGGAAACGAAGGTTTCTATTATTCGAGTTACGAGAAACCAAAAGGAAGCGAATTGTCTGCTAAGACAGACCAACATAAATTGTATTTTCATAAACTGGGAACGGCTCAAAAAGAGGATAAAGTAATTTTTGGCGCTGACCAAAAGCGTAGGTATGTAGGAGGTTATGTTACAGAGGATGATCGCTATTTAGTGATTTCGGCAGCTAATTCTACCTACGGTAACGAATTGTATATTAAAGATTTAACGGTAGAAAATAGCCCTATAGTTACTATTGTGGATAATTTCAACAGTGATAATAATATAATTGATAGCGAAGGAACAAAGTTATTTATTGTAACCGACTTAAATGCACCCAATAAACGCATTGTAACTACAGATTTTAGTACACCCACGCCATTAAACTGGGTTGATTTTATTCCAGAGACAGAGAATGTATTGTCCCCTTCGACAGGAGCAGGTTTTTTCTTTGCTAATTATATGAAAGATGCCGTTTCGGTAGTGAAACAATATGATTATAATGGGAAACTGATTCGTGAGATTCAGTTGCCTGGATTAGGATCTGCGGGTGGTTTTGGCGGAAAGAAAAAAGAGGAAACGCTGTATTATTCGTTCACTAATTATACTACGCCAGGAACGATTTACTCTTTTGAACCTAAAGCAGGAAAATCAGGGGTTTATGCACAGCCAAAGGTGGACTTTAAAAACGATGATTTTGAATCCAAACAAGTATTTTATACCTCCAAAGACGGTACTAAAATACCAATGATTATTACTTACAAAAAAGGATTGAAATTAAACGGTAAAAACCCAACGATGCTTTATGGTTATGGCGGTTTTAACGTGAGTCTAACCCCAGCTTTTAGCATTGCTAATGCGGTGTGGATGGAAAACGGAGGCGTTTATGCCGTACCAAGTTTAAGAGGTGGTGGTGAATATGGGAAAAAATGGCACGATGCAGGAACTAAAATGCAAAAACAAAATGTATTTGATGATTTCATCGCCGCTGCCGAATACCTGATTGCTGAAAAATACACTTCCTCAGATTTTCTTGCCATTCGTGGTGGGTCAAATGGAGGTTTGCTAGTAGGTGCAACGATGACTCAGCGTCCAGAATTGATGAAAGTAGCTTTGCCTGCAGTGGGAGTGATGGACATGTTGCGTTACCATACTTTTACCGCAGGCGCAGGTTGGGCTTATGATTATGGAACCGCTCAAGACAGCAAAGAAATGTTTGAATATATCAAAGGCTATTCTCCGGTACACAACGTAAAGGCAGGGATTCATTATCCCGCAACTATGGTGACCACAGGGGATCACGATGATAGAGTAGTGCCAGCACATAGTTTTAAATTTGCAGCAGAGTTACAGGAAAAACAAACAGGGACTAACCCAACATTAATTCGAATTGATGTGAAAGCAGGTCATGGTGCAGGGAAGTCAGTGGCGGCGAGCATTCAGGAAAATGTGGATATCCAGGCTTTTACACTTTATAATATGGGTTTCAAAGCATTGCCGAAATCGAGATAATTTAGATTTTATTAGGAGCTATTTCCCGCTTTCCGCTGTATCTCTTGTTATCTCGTAAAAACGAGAAAACAAGAGGATGCCGCTTCAATCAGGGCTAGGGAATAGACACACAACAAGTATTTTTTATAACAAAAACGTCAATCGGAAGATTGGCGTTTTGTATTTGCACTAACTATAACTGAATGCGTTTTTTTTATAAGTCGGAAAGTAATATTTTAGACAAGCGCTCGTCGTGTGCATAGATATCTTCATAAAAATGGATTTCCCGCTCGCTATCAACCCAGGCGGTGAAATAACCAATATATACTGGTATTTGGGTTCTTAGATTATAAGTTTTCTCGACTTCTCGATTCATGGCTGCATCTATTTTTTCTACAGTCCAGTTTTTATCACCCTCTAAAACTTTGATTGCTAAATCTCTTGGACGTGCTACTCGAATGCAACCATGGCTAAATGCCCTTTGTTCCTTGTCAAATAGAGTTTTTGAAGGGGTGTCATGCATATAAATAATATGAGAGTTTGGAAAAACAAATTTCACTTTACCCAAGGCATTTTGTTCTCCCGGCCTTTGTCGCACGCGGTTTCCAACCCATTCCATATCGTGTTTGGCCAGATAGTTGCTGTTTTTGGCAATAGCCGGCAAAATTTCTTTTCTTAAGATACTTGGAGGTACATTCCAGTAGGGACTAAATATAATTTGGTTCATCTGACCACTAAAAACGGCTGTTTTATTCATGGATTTTCCCACGACCACTTTAGAGACAAGTACAGGCTTGCCTTCTTTAAAATAGGTAAGGGTAAAAGAAGGGATATTGACCACTATCGATTGTTGTGTTTGTGTCAAGCTAGGCGAGATCCATCTGGAGCGCTCCATATTGACCATGATAGTCTTGATGCGAGCGTGAACGTTAATATTCATGCTGCTGATATGTTTGGGCAACAATAAAGAATCGGTGGTGAATGCGTTGCGCTCTTTGTATTTTAGAAGCCCTTCTAATAGCTCAGTGTCAAATATGTTTTTTTGAGAATCAATTTTTAAGTCTCGGGTAATAAACAAGCGTTTTCTAACTTGTAAGATAACGTCAGAAGTATCTCCAGGTTTCAGAGATTTTATTGTTTTTGGAAAGACAATTGGGTCCCAGCCTCCATTTTTTTCAATGTTGCGGTAATTTTGAAGAGCATCTTTTAAAAGATAATATTGCCCAGGAAGGTCTTTAAGTTGTTTGTTAATCAGGCTCGGATCTTGGAGTAAAGAGTCTAGTCGATTCACATACGATTGTTTTTTTCGAGGAAGGTACCAACCCAGTTCTACTGTTTGTTTCGTATCTATTCCCTTAAACACGCGGTCAGCATAAAAAAAATAAAGAGAAGACATCAGCAATTCCACTTCCACATCTGACTTTTCCATATTTTCTGCGTCCTGAAAAATGGTTTGTAATTTCTCGGCATAAGGCACGCGGGTTTTTATTCCTTCCTGCTCTAAATTATTTACCTTACTGTATAACAAAGCTGCAAACTCATTCATGCCGCTACCATCATGCCAAAGGAACTCGTAATTGTGTTTTCTGTAGAGTTGGACAACTTCTGGTTTTAGGTATTTGAATTTTGGGTATTTAGCAAAAAAAGGAGCTACTAATGTACTGTCAAAAGGAATTGGGGGAAAGGAAGGGATTTTTTGGTAACTAAGAGAAACAGAAGCAGTCGCATGGCTACTCGCTTTTGCAGGAGTAGGAAGTCCGACTATTAGAAAGCAGTTTATTAAAAAAACAGAAATGACAAGTATACGTTTCATGTCAATATATTTATAGAGTCAACTATAAATATACAAAAAAATGGGGAGAATTTGGAAGGATTGAATTCACAAAGTCCAAGTTATAAAACAAGGGGTCAAGAACAATCCTATCCAGAATATCTACTGTGTGCTATCGCTGTGAATGGCTATTTTATAAATAACAATGATGCTAACTCATCGTCTCTATTATAGATGTCTTCATAAAAATGAATTTCTCCTTTGTCATCGGCCCAAGTGGTAAAATAGCCAATGTAAACTGGGATTTTGTCTTTGAGTGTGTACCATTTTTCTTCTCCGCTATTCATGGCTTCTCTAATCTTTTGCTCATTCCATTTTTTATCATTTTTCAAGATAAGAGTTGCTAATTCGATGGGTTTTGCTACTCGAATGCAGCCGTGGCTGAAGGCTCTGTCTTCTTTATTGAATAGACTTTTTGCAGGAGTATCGTGTAAATAAATAGCATTCGAATTAGGAAACAAAAATTTTATTAATCCCAATGAGTTTTTAGGTCCCGGCTTTTGTCGCACGTAATCGCCATGCCACTCCATATTGTGTTCTTCCAAATAATTTGCGTTTTTTTCAATACCTGGAAGAATTTCTTTTTCCAAAATACTCTTTGGGACATTCCAATAAGGACTGAATACGATTGATTTCATGGGTGCGCTAAAAATGACGGTTTGATTCATCACTTTTCCCACTACAACATTAGATCTTAATTCGGGTACACCGTTTCTAAAATACGTTAACTGATAAGCAGGAATGTTAATAGCAATCAATTCTTTTGCTTTGGTGATGTCGTTTGAAACCCAGCGGCAGCGTTCCATGTTGACAATAAGTGTTTTGATGCGTTTCTCTACAGGGATGTTCATTTCTTTGATATGTTCGGGAAGAATTTTAGTATCCGCATTATTGCCGCTTCTGTTTTTGTATTTTGAAACTCCGGCGGCGAGATCTTTATCATATACGGCACTTTTAGAATCTTTAGACAGATCTCCCGTAATAAATAGTCGCTGTCTTATCTGTGCTATTGTGCTTGAGCTGTCACCTATGTTATAAGATCTCACATCAGAATCGATCGTTATGGTTTTCCAGCCTCCTTGTTGTTCTATTTGGCGGTATTTTTTTAGTACGTTTTTTAGTAAAAAATATTGACTTAATACGCCTTTCTCATCTTTGTTTATTAAAGTTGGGTCGATCAAGAGAGAATCAAGATACGTACCATACGATTGTTTTTTTCGCGGTAGGTACCATTCCATTTCGGTAGACTTTTTAGCGTCTAAGCCATGATATACATTATCGGCATAAAAAAAATAAAGCGCTGAGTGCAGTAATTCAGTTTCAACATTTGGTTTGTGCTTTTCATCAAAATTTTGATAAACGGCATCTAGTTTATCTTTATAAGGAACAGTATCTTGGATTCCTTCTTCTCTCAGGTTAATCAGTTTATTGTGTAATAAATTAGCAAACTCATTTATCCCGTTGTGATCATACCACACATAGTGAAATTGATGTTTTCGGTACAATGTCTCCACATCAGATTGGTATTCCTTTAACTTTGGATGCTTGGTAAAAAAAGTTTGTACTAGCGTACTATCAAAAGAAGTTTCGATTTCGTCTGGAATAGCATGCACGACAATGTCTTTCTTTTTACAGGATACTGTTGTAACTAAAAGTAGGAAACAAACAAATGCGATGGATAAATATAACTTTCTCATAGTATGGGGCTTATACTTTCTTTTAAAAGTGATGCTAAAATACATTAAAATTGTTTGCAATATTACAAGGTTACTCTTGGTATGATGATTTGGAAAATTAAATAAACGCAACGAATTTTATATTTAATTAATTTTCAGCTGCTTAAATTGTTTAGTGGTGTACTAAATAATAATAGTGCGATTTTAAAATGATAGAATACTCTTATTCTGTGACATCAGAAAACAATAAATCAGCTAGGCGATCGTCTCTTTGGTATAGATCGTTATAAAAGTTAATCACTCCATCATCAGAAACCCAGGCAGTGAAGTAGCCAATATATATCGGAATTTTATTTTTCAGGACATGAATGGTCTGTTTCTCCCCTTTCATCGCTTCATTTATGCTTGCTGCAGTCCAGTTTGGATCATCTCTCAGCAGCAGAATTGCCAGTTCTTTGCCTTTGTCCATATTGATACAACCATGACTAAATGCGCGGTAATCAAATTCAAATAAACTTTTATATGGTGTATCGTGTAAATAAATGTCATTAGAATTCGGAAACATAAATTTAACCAATCCCATTGGATTTTTTACTCCTGGTCTTTGTATGATGTTGCCATTGTTCCATTCCATTTCGTGAGATTCAAGATAATTTTTGTCTTGAAATATTGCCTGTTTTATTTCGTTTTCGATGATACTTCTTGGGACAGTCCAATACGGACTAAAAACAATCGAACTAATGGAACCACTGAAAACGACTGTTTCGGTCATGTCTTTACCTACTAAAAGATTAGATTCTAGTTCTTTTTTGCCGTTTTTTATATAATTCAGTTTAAAAGCCGGAATATTTATAAATATATATTCAGGTACTTTTGTAAATTTGGGATCAATCCATCGACAACGTTCCATATTCACTATAATAGTACTGATGAGTTTCTCTATTGGAATATTCATTCGTTGTGCTTGCCAAGTCGAAAGTATTTTATTGGTTTTGTATCCGTTTCTTTTTTTGAAATTCATGACACCTTCCATCAGTTCCTCGTCATAGAGGTTGCTTTTAGAATCCCGCTTTAAATCTCCCATAACAGCAAGATGATGCCTGATTTGACCAATGGTTTTTGAGCTATCATTATGTTTGTAATATTCTATTGAGGGATCTATGTCAATAGGATCCCAATCACCGCTTTGTTCTATCGCTCTATATTTTTTCAGGACGTCACGAAGTTTGTAATATTGAGTAAATAGCTGTTTCTCGTTTTTACTTAATAGTTGAGGGTCCGTTAAAAGGGAATCTAATAAATTATCATATGAAATGTTTTTTCGGGGCAAAAACCATCCGATGTCGGTGGTTTTAGCGACATCAATCCCTTGGAATACTTTTTTTGCATAGTAAACATACACAGTGGTTAGTAGTATTTCTGTATCAGTTTTGGAAATTTTATTTGAAGCATTAGCATTAAATATTCCGTTAATGATCGAAGCATAAGCCAGGGTAGATTTCAGACCTTCTTCTTCGAGGGAATTGACTTTCGAATAAAGCATATCAGCAAATTCAATAAGGCCTTTGTTATCATACCAGATTGAATTGTAATTCCGGTTTTTATATAAAGTAACTACATCAGATTCGTATTTTTTTAAATCGGGATATTTTTCAAAAAAAACCTTGAGAATAGTCTTGTCAATGGGGATTGCTAATTTTTCATCAGGTGTTGTTTGAAAAATTTTGACAATAGAAATCATCTTTGCCGGTATATCGTCATTTCTGTAATGATAAAAAGCGGCAAGTGAAAAACCAAATAAAACAACTACAATCGATAAAAAGAAATTTTTCACAATACAATCATTTACATAAAGGTAAAGAATTATGTCCTTGGTATAAAATAATTAGTGATTAAGAAGAGTTTACAGGAGGTTTTTGATTGATTTGATACTGTTTTTCTATTTTTTCTTTCAAAGAGCAGAAGTTTTTCTATTTTTATCTAAATTCTAAGCTCATGAGAAAAATCATTTTCGTTCTAGTTCTAATTGTAGTGTCATGTAAGCCAATTAAAGATACTTTCGTTTCAGATAACAATAAAGTCAATGTGCTACTTGATTCTTGGCATAAAGCCGCAGCAGATGTAAAGTATGATTCCTATTTTGAAAAGATGACCGAGGATGCTGTTTTCATCGGGACAGATGCGACAGAGAATTGGGGTAAACCTGCCTTTCAGGCATTTGCCAAACCTTATTTTGATAAAGGGAAGGCTTGGAATTTTACAGCATTGGAGCGCCATATTTATTTCGATAAAACAAAAGAAGTTGCTTGGTTTGATGAATTGCTGAATACGCAAATGAAAATTTGTCGCGGGTCAGGAGTATTGATAAAAATAGATGGTGAATGGAAAATCAAACATTATGTTTTATCGATGACTGTCCCCAATGAAAATGTAAATGAAGTTATTAAAATCAAAGCGCCCATAGAAGACAAACTTATGTCGGGTTACAATAAGTCGAACCAATAGCCAAATAATTTGCTGCAAATGGTGCTTTTTTACGGGGTCTTCTGTGCTTCGTATTAATTTTTCTTTCGTTCTGCGGTCGGTCTTATATATTTCGTTAATTTTGCAAAAATATTTGAAAAATCGTGGGAAGCAAAAATAAATTAAAAAGGTTCAAGGAAAACGAAACATTTACCAATGTTTTTCAACCAACAAGAGAAGAAGTAGTGGGTGATTTGTTTCCTTTAAAAGGGAAATGGAATTCAGATTTCTTTAAAAATGATAACCCGGTTGTCTTGGAATTAGGTTGTGGTAAAGGGGAATATTCTGTTGGTCTAGCCGAAAGATATCCCAATAAGAATTTCGTTGGAATTGATATTAAAGGAGCTCGTTTTTGGCGTGGTGCTAAAACTGCTGTGGAGACAGGGTTGCATAACGTAGCTTTTATTCGAACTCAAATCGAATTAATCAATCATATTTTTGCCGAAAATGAAGTAGATGAAATCTGGATTACTTTTCCGGATCCTCAAATAAAATACAAACGCACTAAACATAGAATGACAAACTCTGAGTTTTTGCAATTGTATAAAAAAGTACTTAAAAAAGAGGGTGTTGTAAATCTTAAAACAGATAGTGAGTTCATGCATGGGTATACACTTGGTTTACTCCATGGTGAAGGGCACGAAGTTTTGTATGCAAATCACAACGTATATGTTAATGAAGGAAGTCCGGAGGAAGTAACTGCTTTCCAGACTTTTTATGAAAAACAATATTTGGAAGTTAACAAAGCAATTACGTATATTCGATTTAAAATCAAAGAGTAATCATTTTTTTAAAGTTTGAATTGGTAGCCTTTTGTAAATACTGACACCTTGCCTATGAATTTAATTATATCTTTACTTTCCGGTTTCATTACTGCTTTAATAGGGATTACTCCACCAGGATTGCTCAATATGACGGCAGCTAAAGTGAACTTGAAAGAAGGGAAAAGAAACGCCTTTTGGTTTGTATTTGGGGCGGTAATAATTATTTTTTTTCAAGCCTATTTAGCTATATTGTTTGCCCGCGTGATAAACATTCGGCCAGATATAGTAATTCTATTGCGGGAGATAGGTTTCGCGATTTTTGGTGCTTTGACGGTTTATTTTTTATGGATAGCTAAAAAACCAAAAATCAAAAAGGCGAAGATTGTAAAAAGTAGTAAAAAGACACGTTTTTTTCTTGGAATGCTACTCTCGGCTCTTAATTTTTTTCCAATCCCGTATTATGTTTTTGTCAGTATAACATTGTCTTCTTATAATATTTTTTCTTTCAATGAGAGCTCAATTCTTACTTTTGTCATTGGCTCGGTATTAGGATCTACGTTAGTTTTTTATTTTTACATTACCTTCTTTCAAAAAATAGAAGACAAAGCGGATTATCTATTGCGGAATATGAATACTATTATTGGTAGTATAACGGGTGCTGTTTCGATAATTACTTTATTCAATATCATAAGATATTACTTAAGTTAGTTCAGTAGGTTCTTTCTGATTGATCTGTTTCATTTTAATAACTTAAAACTATGTCAAACGAGAATTTTTTCGAAAGGGTTTATGCCGTTGCAAGACAAATTCCTTACGGAAAAGTGACTTCTTATGGTGCTATTGCAAAAGCGTTAGGAACCGCCCGTTCAGCAAGAATGGTGGGTTGGGCAATGAACGCTTCACATAACTTGGAAGATGTTCCTGCTCATCGGGTGGTGAATAGAAACGGATTGCTTACCGGAAAATTCCATTTTGAAGGGACTAATCTCATGCAGCAATTATTAGAAAGTGAAGGAATTGAAGTAGTCGAAAATCAAATCATTCATTTTGATGAGCATTTTTGGGAACCGCCAATGACTGAATAGGAATCTGAATTCAATTGATTAAAAAGTTTATATAACAGAGACATTCATTCATTAATTAGTAAGTAAAAAACGGCTGTTCTGTACTGAAATCTTAAGCGTAATTCCTTTAAATTCCCGCATCAACCCCCTCCCGTTTTAACTATTTCCTTGAATAAAACAGATGGTGAAATGCGTTTTACCTCCTGATAGGTCAGAATCAGTTTTATGACTCAAATAACCGCCGTGGGCTTCTATGATATTTTTCGAAAGCGTAAGTCCAATACCAGCGCCATTTTTTCTAGTAGTGAAAAAAGGGAGGAATATTTTGTCTGTAATTTCGCTTTCAATTCCTCCTCCATTATCAGATATGATGATGTAAAAACGATTGTTTTGTGTTGCCGTAGTCAAGTGTATACTCTTTTCCTCTTTTTCTTTTAATGCAAAAACACTGTTAGTAAGCAAATTGATAAGTACTTGTTCTATTTGGTTTTTATCAAGGTCAATTATTTTATTTTTTTCGATTTCGTTGCTGATTTTTATATTTTCCGATTCGAAAATAGGAGACATCATTTTAAGACAATCTTCAAACAATAAATGAATTGGAGTTGGTTTTTTGTTTGGCGAAGGAAGCGCAGCGAGCTTCCGATAGTTCTCGACAAAAAACTGCAAATGATCACTTCTGTTGATAATGGTCGAAATGCTGCTTTTGATGTCTTCAAAATCTTCCGATTCTAAATGGTCTTGATCTACGATTTGTAGTAAATTTTGCGAAAGCGATCGAATAGGTGTCAAGGAATTCATTAATTCGTGAGAGATGATTTTCATCAAATTAATCCAAGCTTCTTTTTCTTTTTTCTCAATAACACGCTGGATGCTGTCTAATAGCACGATGAAGTAGTCTTTGTTAAACGATTTTGTTAACGAAGTTTGCAACATAAACGTCTGCGCTTCTTGTTGCTCTATTTTGATGTTAATGGACGTCTTTAATTCTCTAAAACCGGTGTTTTCAATTTCTTCGCAAAGCGACGGCAGGTAATTCTTAAGATATTCCCAATTAGTCACTTTTGGGACACTGAAAAGAGTGGAAAAACAATCGTTCATCAAGAAAATGGTCGAGTCGTTATTTTCTTTTTCTAAAATTAAAACAGCGGTATCTATATTGTTTATTATCGAACGATAAATTAATTCTTTTGAGCTGCCGTCGTGTTGTTTCTCTTTCAAAGTATCATACAGCAGACATAAATTTTTATAATCTCCTTCTTTGTATGCAGCAGGAAAACGAGCAGAAAAGTCGTTATTTAGTATCGAAAGTATGGTTTTGTCGTAAAAAATCAATTTGTTTTTGATGTACGAATACATTTCGGCACAGATCAAAAAAGAAAATAGCATAATTAAAATACCACTATACAAATAACCGTTTCCAAATAGATAAAGTGAAAATGCGAGTGCAATAATGACAATAAGAACTCTTGCAAAAAGGGCATTGTAAAATTTCCAGCTATTCATTAGTCGTTAATTTTAAGATCGTATTTTTCAAGTCTACGGTACAACGAACCTCTGGATAAACCCAATTCTTCAGCAGTTTTACTGATGTTTCCGTTGTTTTTAAAAAGGGATTTTTCGATGGCGTTTTTCTCTATTTCGGATAAGGGATGTTCCTCCGTTGTTGTTATGTATTCAAAGTTAAGTAAGTCTAAATCAGTTACCGAAATTATATTGTCATCTGACATGATCAAGGCTCTTTCAATCTTATTTTCTAATTCTCTAATGTTTCCTTTCCAAGGATAACGTTCCATATATTCGGCCACGTTAGTGTCAAAAATGACATCGTTTTGACCGTATTTCTCTCCTATCTGCTTTAGAAGGAAGTGCGCCATGGGCACAATATCGTCTTTTCGTTCTCGCAAAGGCGGTAGGTTTATTTCCATGGTATTAATACGATACAACAAGTCTTCTCGAAATGTTTTGTTTGCGACTTCGGCTTTAATATCGCTGTTAGTTGCTGCTATGATTCTTACATTTAATGTTCGCGGTTTGCTTTCGCCTAGCCGTGTGACTTTCTTTGTTTGTAAAACATGCAGTAGTTTTGATTGCAAATGCAAAGGGATATTGCCTATTTCGTCAAGAAAAATAGTTCCATTATCGGCAATTTCAAATCGTCCTGGGGTATCGGTTTTTGCGTCGGTAAAAGCACCTTTGGCATAACCAAAAAGTTCACTTTCAAACAAGTTTTCGCTTAACGAACCCAAATCAATATGAACGAATGGTTTGTCTTTTCGATCAGAATGCTGATGTATATGTTCAGCAAAGACAAATTTACCTGTTCCGTTTTCTCCTAAAATAAGGACGTTTGCATCTGTTTTTGCTACTTTTTCAGCAATGGAATACGCCTGTTTTGTTTTTTGGGAACTGCCAATGAACTGTTTTTTAGGAGCGGGTTCTGAGTTTGATGTTCGGCTGAGTTTTCGACCTTCCACAACGGCTTTGTCTATAGTGGAGAGTAATTTTTCATTATCCCAAGGTTTTAAAATATAATCAAAAGCACCTATTTTCATGCCTTCTACTGCGGTTTCTATTTTGCCAAAAGCGGTCATTAAGAGCACGACTGTTTTTGGCGACAGTGTTTTTATTTCTTTCAGCCAGTGAATGCCTTCGCGTCCATCTTCAAAACCAATGCGGTAGTTCATGTCCAATAGAACAACATCAATTTGGTTGTCGCCAAGGATAGTAATTATTTTTTTTGGATCATTTGTTGTGAAAATTTCTTCAAAATGCTTCTTCAAGATCATTTTTGCCGAAAAAAGAATCTCTTCTTGGTCATCAACAATAAGTATTTTGGCTTGTTTTTTTCGCATCAGTATTTGTTTTTGTTCACTTATGAACAGGGGACTGTCCGTTTTCGAACAGTTCGATTTCTAGATTTTTTGCAACCGTATTGATAACCATTGTTTTACGGATTATAAATCCTTTGGCATGCTTTTGTATGTTGATAATCAGTAAATTATTATAAAAATGGACAAGGTTATTCCCCGTAAAAATAGAAAATTTAGGTACTTAACAATAGGATTTGTGAGTTTTTTAGTTGCAGGAGCAGTAGTTTATGCTTCGGTATCTAAAAAACGAAGTTTAAATGTAAAAGTGGATGAACTATTAGTAAAAGAAGTAAGCCAAGAATTTTTTGAAGATTTTATTGTTTTTCAGGCCAAAGTGGAGCCATTGAATTTGGTGTTGGTCAATATCATCGAAGGTGGTTCAGTCAAAGAAATTTTTGTAGAAAACGGAGCAATGGTGACGCAAGGACAACCGCTGGCAAGAATGTACAATCCGAATACAGAATTGAATTACTTGACGCAGGAAACCGCAATCATTGAGCAAATCAATAATTTAAATACCGGAAAACTAAATATTAGAAATCAAGAATTGAACTTAACGAAAGATCTTGCTTTAATAGAACATGATTATAATGATGCTAAAAGAGTGTATGATATGAATGCCAAATTATTCGAAAAAGACATTATCTCAAGAAATGATTGGAATTTAATAAAGGAAAGTCTGCGTTTTCAAGAAGAACGTAAAAGCAATATTCGTACGAGTATTCAAAAGGAGAAACAAACCAATCAAGTGCAAATTTCGCAGATTAATCGTTCGATCCAAACGATGGAAATGAGTTTGGATATTCTAAGGAGTAATAAAAAAAACTTCTTGATTACGGCACCAGTTTCAGGAAGATTAACTTCATTTGAACCTATTTTAGGAAAAACATTTCAAGCTGGAGAAAGTATTGGTAGAATTGATTCTCGCGAAGGCTACAAGTTAAGCGCGCAGGTGGATGAGTTTTATTTAGAGAAAATACGTGTGGGTTTAAAAGGACAAATTGAATATAAGGGAAAAACAGTAATCGTGTCTGTGGTAAAAGTGATTCCAGAGGTTAAAAGTGGTCGTTTTCAAGTGGAATTGCTTTTTGATTCTAAAGAAGAGTTAGCGTTACAAGACGGATTAAGTTTTGGCGTGAAGCTTATTTTATCTGAAAAGAATAAAATTTTGGTCATTCCAAAAGGAAGTTTCAATCAAGAAACCGCTGGAAAGTGGCTGTTTGTTGTCAACGGAAGCAAAGGAGTGAGAAGAAATATAAAATTAGGCAGAGAAAATCCTTCTTATTATGAAGTGTTAGAAGGATTAAAACAAGGAGAAAAAGTAATAACGTCGTCTTATGCCGACTATAAAGAAGTCGAAGAACTGAATATACAATAAAAACGCAATGCAGCTGTACTGCGTTCTTAAATCAAAAACATAAAAAACTATAAAAGGATGATAACAATTCAAAACCTAACCAAGATCTTCAGAACAGAAGAGTTAGAAACTTCGGCGTTAAGCGGGATTAATTTGCAAATCAATGAGGGAGATTTTCTTTCGATTATGGGGCCTTCGGGTTGCGGAAAATCAACATTACTCAATATCATCGGATTACTGGATAGTGCTTCAGAGGGGAGTTACACCTTGTCGAACCAAGAAATGATTGGACTAAAAGAAAAAGGACGTTCTAGTGTTCGTAAGGAAAATATCGGATTTATTTTTCAGAATTTTAACCTTATCGACGAGCTTTCGGTTTATGATAATATCGAATTACCGTTAATTTACAATAACGTAAAGGCTTCAGAAAGAAAACGAAAAGTAGAAGCAATTGCTGAAAAATTAAATATTGCGCATCGATTGAAGCATTATCCCCAACAACTTTCTGGTGGGCAGCAACAACGTGTGGCCGTGGCAAGAGCTTTGATAAATGATCCTAAAATTATTTTGGCTGATGAGCCTACAGGGAATTTGGACAGTAAAAACGGAAACGAAGTAATGGAATTGCTAACTGATTTGCATGCCAAAGGTGCGACAATCTTGATGGTTACCCATTCTGATTATGATGCGTCATTCTCGCAAAGAACCATCCTGATGAAAGATGGCGTTGTTTTCTCTGAAAAAATGAATCAAAGAAATGTAGATGTTTTTAAAATAGAGTAATCATGATACTAATAATACTATTAATCAGCGAATTCATTTTTGAGTTGCTTTGCAGCACACTCTTTCAATAAGCTACGATTTCAATCATCACACGAGCCAAAGTGGCGAACTGGCGAAGCAATCAAAATTAACGAATTAAAAATTATGTTACACAACTGGATAAAAATATTTATATACCATCTCAAGCAAAACAAACTGTTTTCGTTTCTCAATGTTTTGGGATTAAGTATTGGGATTGCGGGGTTAATTTTTGCTTTATTGTATTGGAATGATGAGCATTCGTATGATGCTTGGAACCCGAATAAAGAGAATGTTTTTCAGGTTTTAGTTAAATTAAGTGATTCGCCTGCTTCGTCAGATTGTTCTTTATTTCTAAAACCTGTTTTAGATAAAGACACTAATGTAGAAAGCATTATGTATGCTGACAGTTGGTATCAAAAGGATAAAATTATTTATAATGGAAAGAAAGAGTTTATAGATAAAATCGTTAATGTAGAGCATGATTTCTTTTCTTTTTTCCCTTTCAAAATTATCAAAGGAGATGCTATTTCAGCTTTAAAAGATGATTCCAGTATTGCTATTTCTGATGGTATAGCCAAAAGAGTTTTTGGAGATGAAAATCCAATTGGGAAACAAGTAAAATGCTTAGACCACACGTTTGTTGTGCGAGCCGTTTATCACATTCCTGGGAATTCATCAATCGCACCAAATGTCATAGTCAATAGAATGAAGGAGTGGACTACGGCAAATTCACAAGCACCTTTTGCTTTTAAATTATTACTAAAAGTTAAAGATCCATCAAAAATTGAGAATACAAGAAAGAGCCTAGAAAGGCTATATAATTATGATTTTATAATAAGAGTGGCAAAGGAGGCGGGCTTTACTCCTGAGGAAATGGCTAAGAAAATCGGTCATTTTACAGTTTTTATGGAGCCTCTTTCAAAAGCAAGATTGCATTCTATAGCGGATGGCTATCCTGAAGGCAGAGGTAATTATCAGTTTTTGTTAATCATGATGAGTTTATCCATTTTGATTCTCATTTTATCCATTGTTAATTATATCAATTTGGCAACAGCCAATGCAATAAATCGAGCCAAGGAAGTTGGAGTCCGTAAAATTGTAGGTGCTTCTAAAGGCAACATTATAAGGCAATTTATTTTTGAAACTATTTTAATAAGCTTGTTTTCGATTTTACTAGCATTAGTAATTGTAGAACTAACTATGCCTCATTATAACAACTTTTTAGACAAAAATCTTGTACTTCTAGGAAATCAATTTTACCTGCAATTAATTCTGATTTTTATAATTACAGTTTTGGTTGCAGGAATATTTCCAGCGATTTATGTATCCAATTTTGAAAGTTTAAAAGTATTAAAAGGAAATTTTGGAAGAAGCAAAAACGGTATAGGATTGCGTAATGGAATGCTTATTTTTCAATTTGCAGTTGCTACTTTCTTTATTATTGGTTCTTACATTGTATATCAACAAGTTCAATACTTAAGCAGTAGAGACCTTGGTTTTAAAGGAGACCAAGTGATTTCTGTACCGTTACATTTTTCATCGTCAGATTATGAAGTAGAAAATGTTGGACAACATATTTACAATAAATACACCACCATAAAACAAGAATTAAGCAAAATTAAAGGAATTAAGCAAGTTTCAACTGGTCTTATGTCCTTTGATGGTTCAGATAAATCAATAACAGCCGTTTTATATAATGATGAACTGTTTAAAGAAAAGAGTATTGCTGTAGACTTTGAGATGTTTGAGATGCTAAATATAAAAATAGCAAAAGGTAGAAATTTTGATAGAAAACTAGCTTCGGATACGATTAGTTCGGTGATGATAAACGAAACTGCTCTAAAATTAATGAACATTAAAAATCCAATTGGTAAAGAAATTGTGGTAAGAGAAAAAAATATGAAAATTATTGGAATTATTAAAGATTTTAATCTGTTAAGTCCCGAAGAAAAAATACCGCCAATTGTTTTTTATCATTTAAAAACGGTAGATATAGCTAGAAATATAGGCAAGGTTTTCATAAAACTGGATTCTGATACTATGGTAAATACTATTGTGAATATCGAGAAATTTTGGAGAACAGTTGATAAAGAATACCCGTTTAAATATGATTTTGTAGATAAAGAATATGCCAGAACATATGAAAGTTATGTTAAACAACAAAACATCTTTTCAGTACTAAATGTAGTTGTTATTGGTATTGCTCTTTTTGGCTTGTTTGCTTTGGCTTCTTACTCCATACAAAGGCGTATGAAAGAAATTGCGATTAGGAAAGCATTAGGCGCAGATACGAATATGTTACTCAGAGAGCTGTCTAAGCAATACATTTTGTATTGCATTATCGGGTTTTTGATAGCGTTGTTTCCTGTTTATTATTTGCTAAATAAATGGCTTGAGAATTTTGCTTATCGAATAGATATTTCTATTTATCCCTTTGTAATTGGATTTCTCGCTTTAATGTTACTCACTTTAATAGTTGTTTTGTCTAAAGCCTATCAAGCAACAAAAGTTGATATTTTAAAATATTTAAAATATGAATAATTGGCTTTGTAAAAACGGTACTAGGCAACTTAGAAAGGCTTTCATAGCCGATTAATTTTTTAAAACAAATAAACGATGTTACACAACTGGATAAAAATATTTATATACCATCTCAAGCAAAACAAACTGTTTTCGTTTCTCAATGTTTTGGGATTGAGTATTGGAATTGCGGGATTGATTTTCGCTTTGTTATATTGGAATGATGAACATTCTTATGATGCTTGGAACCCGAATAATGAGAATGTTTATCAGGTCTTGAATCAAATGGGCCCGCAGAAAGAAGTTTGGGCATCTAACTCAGCTCCTTTTGGACTTACATGTAAGGCGACTATTTCAGAAATTGAATCGATCTGCTTTTTCCAGAAGAGTTATAGTGGAGGGCTTTTAAAATATCAGTCTAAAAAATTGATTATAAAAAAAGCAGTCATTTCTGATGAAGAGTTTTTTAATATTTTCCCTTTTCCTATTATTAAAGGGGCAAAAACGGCTATTCTTAAAGAGAAAAATAGTGTCGCTATCTCTGAAGCAACTTCCAAATTGCTGTTTAAAGAGGAAGATCCTATTGGCAAATCAGTCAATTTTGAGAATGAATTTTATACTGTAAAAGCAGTTTATAAAATCCTAAAACCATCGGCGGTAGAACCTGATTATGTGTTTAATGGACTAATCAAGGAAAGAGACCTCGAGAGCTGGGGGGATTACAACTATGGATTGATGATTAAAGTTAAAAAAGAGGTTTCCATTGCAGTTGTTTTAAAAAAAATGGAGCAGGTTGTTTTTGAGAATAGAACCCAGAAAAACGCTAAAGAAAGTGGTAAAACTGTTGCTCAGTTTATTAAGGAAAATGGGGAGTCTAAGATTATTTTAGACCAACTAAAAACGGCGCGATTGCATGGTACAAAATCATCTATAGGAAGTAATTTTCCAGAAGGACAGGGTAATTTACAATTGGTTTATATTATGATGGGTTTGTCGATCTTGATATTGGTTTTGTCCATCGTTAATTACATTAATTTGGCAACAGCCTCAGCTATTAAAAGAGCAAAAGAAGTAGGGGTTAGAAAAGTTGTAGGGGCTAGTAAATCATTGATTATTATGCAATTTATCTTTGAGACGGCTATTGTAGTTTGTTTTTCGGTTATTCTTGCATTAGCTATTGTAGAGCTTGCATTGCCTTTTTATAATGATTTTTTGAATAAAGATTTAACTTTAAATGGGAGCGAGTTTTACCTGCAAATCGTTTTAATTTTTATTCTAGTAATTATTTTTGCAGGGATATTTCCAGCAATTTATATATCAAAATTTGAAACTTTAAAGGTCCTTAAAGGGGATTTCTCTAGAAGTAAAAGCGGGATCTGGATGCGAAATTCAATGTTGGTTTTTCAATTTTCGATAGCTGCTTTTTTTATCATCGGAGCTTTGATAGTGTACCAACAGGTAAGTTATATGAGCGATAAAGACTTAGGTTTTAGTGGTGATCAGATTATTCGAATTAGGTTTAGATATGATGATTGGGAAACCAAATTAAAAAAGTATGAAACCACTAAGCAAGAGTTACTCAAAATATCAGGTGTCCAAGAAGTTTCAACATTCGAAGGGTCTTTCGGTGATGGTACTAATTCTACTTCTGGATTTACCCACAATGGTGTCTTTGTGCAGGGACATAATGTGAATATGGATTTTGGTTTTCTCGATATGATGAAAATTAAGATTGTAGAAGGAAGGGATTTATCGCCTGAATTTGCTTCAGATACCGTAAGCAACATGTTGATGAATGAAACTTGCGTGCGATTGTTGAATCTTAAGAAGCCAATAAATACAATTATCACCTCGGGTTGGGCAAATGAGAATGGAGATCTGAAATTTAAAATTGCGGGTGTAGTTAAAGATTTTAACATTAGTGGTTTAAAAAACAAGATTCCTCCCATGATTTTTGTAAATCTAAAAACGTTAGGATGGAGTAATTTTAGCTTTGTTTATGTTAAGGTAACTCCTGATAATTTAAAGGGAACACTTTCGGAATTAGAGACCTATTGGAACAAGAATATCAATCAAGATTATCCTTTTGAATACGAATTTATAGATAAAACGTTTGCCAAAACCTATCTAGAACAATTAAAACAAAAAAACTTATTTTTCATTCTCAATTTGATTGTGATTGTGATCGCCATTTTTGGATTATTTGCTTTAGCTTCTTTTTCGATGGAACGAAGGTTAAAAGAAATCGCCATTCGTAAAACCCTTGGCGCGGAAACCAATACCTTACTGAAAGAGCTGTCAAAACAATATGTATTCTTTTGTTTAGCTGGTTTTCTAATTGGGATATTTCCTGCCTATTTTCTATTGCAAAAGTGGCTTGAAGATTTTGCATTTCGCATCGATATTCCATTCTTTCCATTTGCTGTAGCGTTGGTGAGCTTGCTGTTTTTGACTTTAGTAATTGTTTTAGCGAAAGCGTACCAAGTAACTAAAATGGATATTTTAAAATATTTAAAATACGAATAATTGGTTTTATAAAAGTGCTAATTAGACCCGTCAGCGATTCAAAGCTAGTCGGGTTTTTTTCTTGTCAAATTAGGACTTATCGGCCTATCAATAAATGCAATGCAAATACTTTAAAATAAGAACTTTTCACCCTATCTTTACAATCTGAAATCAGTTTAAATAAACATAATGTTTCAACTGTAATTACCAATTGAAAACAGTACAATTATAATGAAATTAGATAGAAAAGAAATACTTAAAGCTTTAGAAACAATTACTATAGCGGGAGAAGGAAAGAATATGGTAGAAAGCGGAGCGGTTGCAAACGTAGTCACTTTTGGAGATGAGGTTGTTGTTGATTTAGTTTTGCATACACCAGCGATGCACATCAAGAAACGTGCAGAAGAAGATATTAAAAAAACGATACACGATTTAGTTTCGCCAGAAGCCAAAGTGAAAGTAAATACTAAAGTGGAAGCAGCTGTGGCTGAAAATCCAAATCAAATAAAAGGAAAAGCTATTCCTGGAATAAAAAATATAATCGCTGTTGCCTCTGGTAAAGGAGGTGTAGGTAAATCTACAGTTACTGCAAATCTAGCGGTAACATTAGCAAAAATGGGATTTAGTGTTGGTGTTTTAGATGCTGATATCTACGGACCTTCCATGCCAATCATGTTTGATGTAGAAAATGAAAAACCAGTTTCTGTAGTTGTTGACGGTAAATCTAAAATGAAACCGGTAGAGAGCTACGAAGTAAAAATACTATCGATTGGTTTTTTCACTTCGCCAAGTCAAGCTGTAATTTGGAGAGGGCCAATGGCTTCCAAAGCGTTGAATCAAATGATTTTTGATGCAGATTGGGGTGAATTAGATTTCATGCTAATTGATCTACCTCCAGGAACTGGCGATATTCATCTTTCAATCGTCCAGGCTTTGCCAATAACTGGAGTAGTTGTAGTAAGTACACCGCAAGCAGTAGCTTTGGCCGATGCCAAAAAAGGAGTTTCTATGTTCATGTCGGAGGCGATTAATGTTCCTGTTTTAGGGATAATCGAAAATATGGCGTATTTTACACCTGAAGAATTGCCTGACAACAAGTATTATCTTTTTGGGAAAGATGGAGCAAAAAACTTAGCTGAAGACTTGGGCGTTCCATTCTTAGGCGGAATACCTATTGTACAATCGATCCGTGAAGCCGGAGATTACGGTCGTCCAGCGGCAATGCAAACTGCATCTGCAGTGGAGCATATTTTTGACGAAGTAACTCGCAATGTTGTGCAGGAAACAGTAAAACGAAATGAAAATTTACCTGCTTCAGAGGCCGTTAAGATTACCACAATGGCAGGCTGCTCAGCCGTTAAAAAATAATATAAGATTAAATAGTTCGCTATGATAATCTTTAAATAAAATAAAATGACAACAGAAGAATTAACAACAGAAGTTCAAAAAGCACTTGAGGAAATCAGACCTTTTTTGAATTCAGACGGTGGAGATATTACTTTAGTTTCCATCGAAGAAGGCAAGCATGTCAAAGTGAGATTGGAAGGCGCCTGCACTAGCTGTAGCGTGAATCAAATGACATTGAGAGCCGGAGTCGAAACGACTATTAAAAAGTTTGCTCCACAAATAGAAACTGTTGTGAACATCCTATAAATTTCTTGGGCATGACCGCGTTCATAAAAAAGGCTAATTTACTTTGTGGTGATAAGCCTTTTTTATGAACACGGTCGGGCTATTCGCGCTACTTCGGTAGCTAGCTACTATCCCTCATGCAAAACCGTTTAACTTAGAACTAACTCATAATTAATGGATGTATTAATAAAAATTAAAGATAGAGAAGGAGTAGTGCATGAATTGCAGGCTCCCACAGATATGGCCATGAATATCATGGAACTATGTAAAGCCTACGAACTTCCGGTAGAAGGAACTTGTGGCGGGATGGCAATGTGTGCTTCTTGTCAATGTTATGTGCTTAATGATGTTCCATTACCAGAAATGGGAGATGATGAAGAAGCGATGCTGTCAGAGGCATTTTATGTCAAGCCAAATAGTCGATTGGGATGTCAAATTCCAATCACCGAAAGTTTAGAAGGGCTAGAATTAGAACTAGCTCCAGAAAATTAAAAAAAGCGTCACAATTAAATGTGACGCTTTTTTTAGTTATTGTTATGTCCTTTGCTGAAATTAAGATGGTACCATTTATTTTTCATAACACGAAATAAAAGGCATTCAATAATAATAGATAGACAAAATCAGTATATTAGATACAAAAAAGATTAAACCATTTCGACTTTCATTGCAATGGTTTCTTCGATAGCATCCCAAAGACCAATTCTTTTTTCTAAAGCCACCACCGATATTTCTTCAACCTCAGTCCATTTTTGAGCATCGTCTCCACATAGTTCTGTTATCATTTGCATTGCCATCGGTCCATGCTCATCTGCATCTAATTCGATATGTCTTTCGAAATAATAAATCAATTTTCTTAAATCAGTATCTGGAAAGTTAGCTTGAAAATTCTTAAGAATTTCTGTAAACATACTCGGAATTAAATCTTCTCTTCCAAAGGTAAAAGCGGCTGCGATTTCATGTGGTTTTCCTTGTTCAATAACACTAAAAGTGAAATCTAGAAACGCTTTTATCTTGGGGTGTAAATTACTGGTTTTTATAGCGACAAAGATATTTTGTAACGAATTAACCTCTGCAAGGAAACTTTCAATTTCAAGTGTGCTTGCGCCACAATCGTGCATGGCTTCGACGTACATTTCATAATGACTTTGTCTGCGGCCATCAAGAGTTAAATCAGATTCTTCTGCTAGTACAATTTCATTAATCAAATACCTTGTTTCTGGATTTTTGGTGGCAAACCAAGGAGTCGTCGTACAAGTTAATTTAGATTGTAATGCTTTTAGTAAAGACATAAAGTCCCATACGGCAAATATGTGATTTTCTAAGAAAGACTGTAAGTCTTCTATCGTTTTTACTTTTTTGTATAAAGAGTGTTGCAAAAGAATTTTTTTCTGTGGTTCAATCGCGTTATTTATATTCTGAATGTTCATAGGTGGTATTTTGCTGTAAATATAAAAAAGCTTCTTGTTTCCAAGAAGCTTTTTCCATCATTTTTATAGATACTTTAATAGTTGTTTACTACTATTTAAAAGCAGGAATTCCTGTAATATCCATACCCGTAATTAATAAATGGATATCGTGTGTACCTTCATACGTGATTACGGATTCTAAATTCATCATATGACGCATGATAGAGTATTCACCACTTATTCCCATAGCTCCTAATATTTGTCTTGCCTCACGTGCAATATTAATTGCCATGTCGACATTGTTTCTTTTAGCCATAGAAATCTGAGCGGTCGTTGCTCTTCCTTCATTTCTCAAAACACCTAATCTCCAAGTCAATAATTGTGCTTTGGTGATTTCGGTAATCATTTCGGCTAATTTCTTTTGTTGTAATTGTGTTCCGGCAATCGGTTTGTCAAACTGAATTCGTTCTTTAGCATAGCGAAGTGCAGTGTCATAACAGTCCATAGCAGCACCAATAGCTCCCCAGGCAATACCGTAACGTGCTGAATCCAAGCAACCAAGTGGTGCTCCTAATCCAGATTTGTTAGGTAGTAGGTTTTCTTTAGGTACTTTTACATTATCAAAGATCAATTCTCCTGTCGACGACGCACGAAGTGACCATTTGTTATGTGTTTCTGGAGTTGTAAAACCTTCCATTCCACGTTCTACAATAAGTCCGTGAATTCTTCCTTCTTCATTTTTTGCCCAAACAACTGCAATGTCTGCAAACGGCGCATTTGAAATCCACATTTTGGCACCGTTCAATAAATAATGGTCGCCCATATCTTTAAAGTTGGTAATCATACTTCCTGGATCAGAACCATGGCTAGGTTCAGTCAAACCAAAACAACCGATGAATTCACCGGTAGCTAGTTTAGGAAGGTATTTCATGCGTTGCTCTTCATTACCATATTTCCAAATAGGATACATTACTAAAGAAGATTGAACTGATGAGGTAGAACGAACACCAGAATCTCCACGCTCAATTTCCTGCATGATTAATCCGTAAGATATTTGGTCTAAACCAGCTCCACCATATTCCACGGGAATGTAAGGGCCAAAACCACCTATTTCACCCAAACCTTTGATGATTTGTTTTGGGAATTCTGCTCTTTGAGCATATTCTTCTATAATAGGAGATACTTCGCGTTTTACCCAAGCGCGAGCAGAATCACGAACTAATTTGTGTTCTTCGTTTAGTAAATCGTCTAGGTTATAATAATCTGGAGATTGAAATAAGTCTGGTTTCATATGTCAGTTTTTATTGTTTGTAATGGCTTTGTGTAACTGCTATAGCTTTACGAGTTTTCCAACTAATTTTACTAGGAGCGTTTTTTATAATAGTCTGTTCTGCAAGTTACACTATTCTTAAAGTAGGTAGCGTATTTTGCATTATTTTTAATTTTTATGCAACAAATTTACGCAAAGGAATATAACAAAACTACTTTGAAATGTTATATTTAATCAATGCTCGACTTTTTATTTTGTATGTCGAGCGAAAACTCGGATGATTATTATCATTTGTTCCCCTATTAATTTTTACATTTGGGATTTAATTTTTTAAATCAAAAGTTACAATGCGGTATTTGTATTATTGTTTTTTTTTAATATTAACTTCATCGTATTCCCAAAGCAAATCGAATTTGTCCCAAAAGGAATATCTGATTTTAGAAAATAAAATAAGATCACTAATAACTTCAAATGTGGATAGTGCTTTTGTTTATACCAACAAACTAGAAAAATCTAGCAATTATTCGCATCAAGCTTTCGCACTAGCGACCAAATCCTATCTTTATCAACTGAAAGGTAATCGGGCAAATTCGAAATTATCCATGAATCAAGCTTTTCAGAGTTTGAAACAAGTTCAGCCGTCAAAAGAGAAAACAAAATTAAATGCATACCTATTGAATTGTAGTGGATTAGTTGATTGGAAACGAGGTGATTTTAGTATGGCGTTAGATAAATTTCAGGAAGGAAAGAAGTTATCCTTAAGTATCAGCGACAAAGTTGGAGTAATTAAATTCAATATTAATATCGGATTGATATATAATGAGTTAAGAAATTACAGGCAGGCTATTAGGATATCAAAAGAATCAGATAAAATGATTGATGGTAGCAGAGAGCTCTATTCAGACGAACAATTTAATATCTATAAAAATAGTTTAAATTTAAACCTAGGGACGTACTATGAAGATTTTTATAAAAGTAAATCGAGTAAAGAAGGATCATACCTTGATTCTGCCCAGTTTTATTACAAAAAATCAATAATTTACTCCAAATCGAGAGATTATAATAGAGTTGCAGCTCAAATCAGTTTGGCAAATATTTTCTATATTAAAAAGAATTTTACTGAGGCAGAAAAGGGCTATCAAAGTATTTTGCAGACCTCAAAAGAGAATGGTTTTAACAATGAATATTTTAGGATAGTATATAATTTAGGAGATTTGTATTACTACAAAAAGGAGTTTAAAAAATCGTTGGTGTATCTTAAAAAAGTTGACTCCATTTATTATGCTAGCAAAGTAAATCCAATTGAGTTTTTAAAGTCTAATTATTACCAAGCCAAGATTTATCAAGCTATTAATAATAAGGAAGAAGCCGCAAAGCACTCGGAGATATATTTGGATAATTTTGAGAAGAGTGAATTTAAGCTCAATACAGAAATTTCCGAAGTAAACTTTAAAGTAAGTAAGGAGCAGTTGCAAGCTGAAATGAAGGTAATTCAGAAAGAATTCAACAACAAAAGAAATCTTAATCTCATCATTTTTCTAATTTTAGTAGGAGTAGTGTTCTTTTTAGTTTTAATCGTTTTGAGGAGTATCAAAAAGAAAAAGATTGCTGAGCAAAAAGTGGCTGATTTAATCAAAGAATACAAAAAAAATAGGTTTAATAATCTACAAAATAGTGTCTTAAATAAAGAATTAGTAAAAAATGCCTCTACATTAATAAGTGTGGAAAAGGAAAATGAAATTCTAGATAAATTAATGCTGTTAGAAAAGAGATTAGATTATTTAAAACCCGATTTTACGCAGCAATCAGCCGCAAAAAAGATAAAAACGAATACATCTTATCTTTCCAGTGTGGTTAATAACCATTACAATAAATCATTTAGCGAGTACTTGAACGAATTGAGAATCAATTATGTAATTGAAGAAATGATTTCTAATGCTACGTATAGGAAATATTCAACCCAAGCAATAGCAGAAAGTGTGGGTTTTAAAAATGCAGTTTCCTTTACAAAGTCCTTTAATAAAAGAACAGGAGTAATCCCAGTTCAATTTATTAAAGGACTTGAAAAAGATTCTGATGATTAAAGACTCGGCACCAAATTGTATTTTTATCTTTTGAATTGCAATTACACATTTTTTATAGGACTCCAGACCCGCCAGAATTCGAAGTTGTAGTTCCTGGTTTTGGATCTGTTATATCACCCCCATAAATTGTCGCTAATTTACGTTTTGAGATTTCATTTTTTTTGAAATTTTCGAAGCTTATTTTTTTAGTTTTCATAATAAATATTGTTAGGTGGTTAAATAGAATGTTTTACTTATTTCAAAAGTAAGGGATTTGATAGCCGCTTAATTTCTTTTTCAGAACGACACAAAAAATTCTGTCTTAAAATTAGTTAGTGTGCTGTATATTAAGTAATTAATAATTTAAAATGGATACCATAATTTATAAATTGTCTATGTGATAATATATATATTGTAAGTTTGAAACGCTTAATATCGAAAAAAAACTAAATATTTGTAAAAGTATCTATATCAATTCGTTTGTTTATAAAGAGAAAATTTATGATAAGTTTAGTTGAAAAGTATTTAGAAATCAGTCATTATTCGAGCCAAAAATCGGAGTTTGAAGACTTGTTTCAATCCCATCCAAATTATCCTAGTTTGTTTGCAATAACAGATTCATTAGATCTGTTATCGATAATGAACATGGCCGTAAAAGTTCCCAAAGAACAATTAGTCGAATTACCAGATTCTTTTTTAGCTATTTTTAATCAGGGCTTAGTTCTAGTATCTAAAACAGACACTGAGATTAGTATTGTTACAGAGAAGGGGGAGAAACAGGATTTATCGTTTACTGAGTTTATTGCAAGTTGGAGTGGAGTAGTTATAGTTATTGAACCTAACGACGATGTCTTAAAAGTGAGCGGTAAAGGAAATGCGAAAGGGTTACAATATGTTTTGCCTGTTTTAGCATTAATAGGGGTATCGGTGTTTTATAATAGTTATACGATCTATGATTTTGTTTTTCTTTTAACGGCATTAGCGGGTTTGTTTTTCAGTATTCTTATTATTCAGGAGAAGCTAGGTTTTAGTAATGACATAGTCTCAAAATTTTGTAATATCAGTTCGAATACTTCCTGTGATTCTGTTATTCGATCAGATAAGGGATTGATTAACAAATGGTTTAGTTTTTCAGATTTGCCACTGCTTTTTTTTAGCATAAATCTATTGTCATTATTATTTCAGCCTTCCCATTCTAGTGTCGTAGCAGGCTTGCTTAGTTTTCTTTCTCTTCCAGTAATAGCGTACTCTATTTGGATTCAAAAAATGCAATTAAAAAAATGGTGTTTGCTGTGTTTGGTGATTGCATCGATTGTCGTAGTGCAAAGTTTAGTTTGGTTTTTTATGGCACAGCCTTTTTCAGACATTGCGTTTTTTGTTCCCTTTGCCTATTTGTTTTCTATGATAGCGTGTGCTTCTTTGTGGTTTGCTTTAAAACCAATTTTGGAAAATAAAATCAAGGCGGAGAAATCGGTAAACGAATTAATGAAGTTCAAAAGAAATTATATGGTTTTTGATTTCTTGTTAAAAGACATTCCTGTTCCTGATGGTTTTGATCAATTGGAAGGTTTGCGATTTGGAAACAGAAGTTCCTCACTGAATCTCACATTGATACTTAGCCCAAGTTGTGGTCATTGCCATACAGCATTTAAAGATGCATATGAGTTGGTTGCAAAGTTTCCTGATAAAATACTCTTGACGGTCTTGTTTAATATCAATCCAGAGAACAATGATAATCCCTATAAAGTGGTTGTGGAGCGTTTATTGACAATTAACAATACTGACCAGGACAAGATGGAAGAAGCGATATCAGATTGGCACATCAAAAAAATAGGATTGGAAGCGTGGAAACAAAAATGGATCGTTGACTCGATTTCGATGAAAGTGAATCATGAAATTCAAAAACAGTACGATTGGTGTGGAGAAAATGAATTCAATTATACTCCTGTAAAACTTATAAATGAAAAGCTATTTCCTACTGAATATGAAATAGGCGAGTTGAAATATTTTCTAAATGATTTTCAAGAAAAAGAAGCGCTTTTACTAATTGATAATTTAGTCGAAAGAGTTTAAAAATATAATGATTCCTACAAGGAGACATAAGCCCCAAGTGTCTATAAGTGATTGAGGTATTAACCAAATTTTTTAAACTATATATTATGTTAAAAAACATTTTAAAATTAGAAGGTGCTCAGAAATTAACCAAGAATGAGCAAAAAAGTATTAATGGTGGAAGGTTAGCTTGTGATGCTACTCATTTCTGTCCAGCTGGTCAATGTTGTTCGAAGGGGACCTGCTGGTATTGTATTGAATAGTTTGAAGTATTGAAGGTATAGCTTTTGTATCTTTTTTAATTAATGTTAAACAGAAATGCCCAAAGTATATATAAACGATTGGGATAGTAATCAAATTTTTAAAACTTTACATTATGTTAAAAAACATTTTAAAATTAAACGGAGCTCAGAAGTTGAGCAAAAGCGAGCAAAAATCAATTAGTGGGGGAAAAGCTCCTGCTTGCTGTTTAGATTGGAACCCTCTTACAAGAGTTTGTTCTAGGTGGGATTAAAGTTGTTTGGGAAATTAAATTTAGTTTAGTAAATAGACTTGTTTCAAAAATAGACGCATGCCCCAAGTGTCTATAAATGATTGGGGTATTAACCATTTTTTTTAAACTTTATATTATGTTAAAAAACATTTTGAATTTAGAAGGTGCTCAGAAATTGACCAAGAATGAGCAAAAAAGCATTAGCGGTGGAAGAATGGCTCTTGCGATAGAAGGTAGTTGTAAAAAATGCTGTTGGGCAGGTACTAATAATTGTAGTACCGGAGTAGAAGGTGGTACTTCATGTGTTTCTGGTGCTGAATTAAGAGACTGTTAATTTATAATTGCAGTAGCTTAAGTGTGGAATACATTCTTTTTATATTCCAAGACCTTAAAACAGATTATGAATTTTACTGTTTGTACAATTTTGAATAATCTGTAGAAATATTTAGATGAAATAGAGAAGAGAGGAGTGAAATTCTCCTCTCTTCTTATTTTTATTCGCATGATTGCGATAGTTGCCAATTTTTAAAACTTTAGATTATGTTAAAAAACATTTTGAAACTAGAAGGTGCTCAGAAATTAACGATAAATGAGCAAAAAGAAATCAATGGAGGAATTCCTCCGACTCTATGTGATGAAGGCGGACAAGCAGGACTTAGCGAAAATTCTTGTTTGTGTAAAACAGGAACTTACAGTAGAAATACAAATACATGTTCGAATGGTTCAAATGATAATACTGGTCATTATTATGAAATTGCAACAGGCTGTTGTTATTTATCCCTCTAAAAATGATAAACAGGAATCGACAAAGGTAATGCCAAATAAATTTACTGTTATTATTAACAAGGAGTATTAATTTTTAAAACTTTAGATTATGTTAAAAAACATTTTGAAACTAGAAGGTGCTCAGAAATTAACTGCAACTGAGCAAAAATTAATTAAGGGCGGAGTAATCAAATATAATTGTTATAGTCCGGATATATGTGGTTCAGGTGGAGGTGTTTTATGTAAAAATCCAAATGATTCATTGTGCTACAAAGGATGTATTTGTTACTAGAATTTTTTTAGTGAAATAATTATGACGCAAGCCCCAAGTGTATGTAAATGATTGGGGTATTAACCAAATTTTTTAAATTATATATTATGTTAAAAAACATTTTGAAACTAGAAGGTGCTCAGAAATTAACGATAAATGAGCAAAAAGAATTAGTAGGAGGTAGAGCGCCAGAGATTGGGGGCGAATGCGATGGTTATAAAGTTGTCTATGCTTATGATGAGCAAGCTTGTCTGCGAAATGATCCTTATTACAGGCCACAGTATATCGGTACACATAAGTGCTCACTAATGTTGCCGCCTTGTAATTAATAAAAGCTTGAAGTATTTTATTTGTAGTCTAAAGCAAGCATATTCTTTGGACACTCTTATTAATTATAAAACTGCCTAAAAATGTAATTTTTGGGCAGTTTTTTTAACCTATTTTTGAAGACAAAAAGAGTAAGATTGAAAAAATTCCCCAACTACATACAAGCAGACTCCAAAGACTGTGGTCCAACCTGCTTGAAAATTGTATCCAAGCACTACGGTAAAACGATTAACATACAGGAACTACGCGATTTTAGCGAGACGACCCGTGAAGGTAGTAATCTCTTATTTTTAAGTGATGCCGCCGAGAAAATTGGTTTTAGAACATTAGGAATAAAACTTAATCCTCAGCGTTTAGAAGAAGCGCCCTTGCCTTGCGTGTTGCACTGGAACAAAGAGCATTATGTGGTACTGTATAAAATAAAAAAAGGCAGCTATTTTATTTCAGATCCAGGATTTGGGCTGATTGAATACAACCAAAAGGATTTTATAAAATTTTGGATTGGTAACAATGCCAATGATACTACCGAGGAGGGAATTGCTCTATTGCTGGAGCCTACACCAAAATTCTTCCAATCAGATTTTGATAAAGAAGACAAAAAGGGTTTCGGATTCGGTTTGTTGGCTCAATATGTTTTAAGGTACAAGTCATTCCTAATACAGTTGAGTATTGGGTTACTGGCAAGTAGTTTGTTGCAGCTTATTTTTCCTTTTCTTACCCAAAGTATTGTCGATGTTGGGATTCAAAATCAGAATATTCATTTTATCTATTTAATCTTGTTCGCGCAATTGTTTCTTTTTGCCGGAAGAACGGGTTTAGAACTGATTAGAAGTTGGATATTATTGCATCTTTCGACCCGGATAAATATTTCCTTGATTTCTGATTTCTTTATTAAATTAATGAATTTGCCTATCTCCTTTTTTGATGTGAGAATGACGGGTGATATCATGCAACGTATTAATGATCATCATCGTATTGAGCGAATCCTAACGACTTCATCATTAAATGTATTGTTCTCAGTGATTAATATGTTTATAATGGGTGGTGTTTTAGCGTATTATAATCTTCAAATATTCTTTGTTTTTTTTGCAGGAAGTATACTTTATTTTGGTTGGATCACTTTGTTTTTAAAACGAAGAGAAGTATTGGATTACAAACGATTTTCTGAAGTTTCCCAAGAACAAAGTAAAGTCATGGAGCTCATCAACGGAATGCAAGAGATAAAACTGCACAATGCCGAAAAGCAAAAACGTTGGGGATGGGAATATGTACAAGCTAGATTATTTAGAGTATCGATAAAAGGATTGGTTCTGGAACAAACGCAAACTATTGGCTCATCAGTAATTAATGAGTTGAAAAATATTTTCATCATTTTTCTTTCTGCAAAACTAGTTATTGATGGCTCCATTACCTTAGGGATGATGCTTGCAATAAGTTCTATAGTGGGTAGTTTGAACGGTCCTATTGCGCAATTGATTGAGTTTGTTCGTGAGGTGCAGGATGCTAAAATATCTTTGGCGCGTTTATCTGAAATTCATGACAAAGAAGATGAGACGCAACAAGAAGCACATCAAACTCATATTATCCCAAAAGATGCTGATATTATAATTAAAGACCTTTCGTATCGCTATTTAGGTTCTGATATTCCGGTATTGCAAAATTTAAACTTAACAATTCCTGCTCACAAGGTTACGGCAATTGTAGGGGTGAGCGGCAGCGGAAAAACAACCTTGATGAAATTATTGCTTAAATTTTACGAGCCAGACAAAGGCGAAATCAATTTAGGGAATAGCCAATTAAAAAATATATCACAAAAATCCTGGAGGTCTAATATTGGAGCTGTCATGCAGGAAGGATTTATTTTTAATGATACTATTGCCAATAATATCGCTATTGGGGTTGATATTATTGACAAAGAAAGGCTCGTTTATGCCGCAGATGTGGCTAATATAAAAGAATATATTGCAGGTTTACCGTTGGGTTATAATACTAAAATCGGCTCTGAAGGAACGGGAATGAGTACGGGGCAAAAGCAACGTTTATTGATTGCTAGAGCGGTGTATAAAAACCCTGAAATGCTGTTTTTTGATGAGGCTACTTCGGCATTAGACGCCAATAACGAAAAGGAAATTATGGGTAAACTGGATACTTTCTTTAAAAATAAAACCGTAGTAGTAATTGCACACCGTTTAAGTACGGTCATGAATGCAGATCAAATTGTAGTTTTAGACAAAGGTAAGATCATAGAAATAGGGAGTCACTCTGCATTAGTGGAACAAAAAGGGAATTATTTTGAATTAGTTAGGAATCAATTACAATTAGGAAATTAGTGTCATGGTAGAGGATAATACAGCATTTGAATTACGCAGCGAAGAGGTTCAAGACATTCTTACACGTGTGCCGCACTGGATGATCCGCTGGGGAACAGTTGTGGTTTTTGGAATTATTATCATGCTTTTCTTCGTGTCTTGGTTTGTTAAGTACCCAGATGTTATTACAACTCAAGTTATTATCACAACAAACATTCCTCCTGAAAAGTTGGTTGCTAAAACTTCGGGTAGAATTCAATCGATTTTGATTGCTGATAAATCCATCGTGGTTGCAAATACTCCTTTGGCGATAATTGATAATCCTGCGAATTTTAAAGATGTGTTTTTGCTAAAAAGTATTTTGGATACTTTAAAAATAAACAATAGCGAAAGTAAATTCCCTTTTGAGTTATTAAGAAATGCTCAATTAGGGGATGTTGAAAGTGCGTTTTCCATTTTTCAGAAAGATGCCGTCGCTTATGATCTCAATTCAAATTTGCACCCTTTTCAAGTTGAAAATAATGCCAATAGCTCCGAAAACATTCAAATTAAAGAGCGATTAAGTCTTTTACAACAGCAAAAAGACATCAATGAATCTGAATTACAACTACAGAAAAATGATGTCAACCGATTTGAAACCCTGTTTAATAAAGGGGTTGTTTCTGCTCAAGATTTTGAGAATAAAAAATTAGGATACCTCCAAGCTCAGAAAAACTATAAAAGTTTACTAAGTAGCATTTCACAATTGAAATCTTCGCTGATCAGCAATCTAAAAAGTACAGATGGCACCAGAATTAGCGGTAAAAAGGAAGAAGTTAATTTAGAAGGAAGTAGAATTCAGTCTTTTTATCAACTGAAGAAAGTAATTAAAGATTGGGAGTTGGCCTATGTGCTGAAGTCATCGATTGCTGGGAAAGTGTCTTTTTTGCAAATTTGGACAGCCAATCAAACCATTAAAGCGGGTGATAATGCGTTCTCTATAATTCCCACAATAGAAAATGGATATATTGGTAAGGTGAAGGCGCCGGCGCAAAATTCAGGGAAAATTAAGATTGGTCAACAAGTTAATATACGTTTGGCAAATTTTCCTAATAGAGAGTTTGGTACGTTAACTGGAAAAGTAAAAAATATATCGTTGATACCGGATGCAGAAGGGAATTTATTATTGGACATTTCGCTTCCGGAAAACCTAAAAACCAATTATAATAAAATAATTCCTTTTCAGCAAGAAATGACAGGATCGGCCGAGATCATCACAGAAGACTTGCGTTTGTTAGAAAGAATATTGTATCAGTTTAGAAGTATTCTTAAGGCAAACTAAAGCTTTAAATAAAACTCCTTAGTCAAAGAAATGTATTCTGGAGTATATACGTGTCTGGCAATCTCGATGATTAATTCATCAATAGGAAAGTCTGTAACTTCGTTCCGGCCAAAAGCCAACAGACTGCGTTTGATTTCGGTAGTTGGCGTTCCTTTTACGCGAGTAATTTTTATAGGATAAAGTTCCATTTCTTTGGCTAAAGCCAAAAACCTTTCTTCTTCTTTAAAAGGAATAATAACAGCGAATATTCCGTTTTCAGAAAGTAACAAACCGGCTGCTTCTATTAAATCTTCAAAGGGTAATGCGTCTTGAAAACGAGCCAAATCTCTTTGTTCGCTTTCTGTTTTGTAGTCTTCAGAATAAAATGGGGGATTGGAAACGATTAAGTCGTACTCGTCTTCCGGCTCTTCAATAAATTCATCTAAACCAGCATGAAAGCAGAATAAACGATCACTCCAAGGAGAGTTTTCAAAATTATCCATCGCTTGTTCATAGGCTTCTTCATCAATTTCTAAGGCGTCAATTTGTTCAGCAAATGTGCGTTGTGCTAACATTAAAGCTATAACTCCAGTTCCTGCTCCAATATCTAAAATACTGAATGGATTATTAGTTATAGGTGCCCATGCACCAAGTAAAACACCATCAGTCCCGATTTTCATGGCACAGCGGTCTTGGTTTACAACGAATTTTTTGAATTGGAATTTAGACAAAACAAAGATTTTAAAGATTAAACCATTAAGAAATTAAGAGAGGTAAGGAAAAAACTTAATGAACCTTAATTTCTTAATGGTTCAAAAATTCACTCTAAAGGTACATTTCGATTAATCCTTCTGGAAGATCCATGATGACTTTTTTATTTTCTCTGTCAATTTTGACAAGGAAATGATCAATCATTGGAATAAGGATTTCTACTGCACCGTTGAGTACTTCAAAAAGAGGTTGGGCAGTCGTATCGTTGATAGATTCGATTTTTCCAACAACACCAAGGCGTTTGTCTTCCACTTCAAAACCAATAACTTCGTGATAGTAGAATTTGTTACCGCTAAGTTTTGGCAACATATTTAGCGGAAGGTAAATGTCGTTACCCATAATGGCATCGGCATCTTCTTCAGTATTCATGTCTTCAAAACGAATTCTTAAGAAATCGTTTTTATGTAAGGAGCTATTTTCAATAAAAAAAGGAACCAAGTGTTTGTTGCATTCAACAAACACTGATTCCAAGTTTTCGTATAACTCTGGTTCATCCGTGTCTAAATAGGCAAGGACTTCCCCTTTAAAACTAAATTTTTTGGCGATTTTACCTAAGTAGAAACAATCTTCTTTACGCATCTTCGCTTATAAATTTATGCTTGAGTTTCTTCGTTGTTTTCTTCTGCAGCAGGAGTTTCTTCAGTTGAAGTTTCAACTTCAGCAACTTCTTCAACAGCAGGAGCAGCAGCTGCAATAGCATCCGCCTCCGCTTTAGCTGCAGCAGCTAAACGTTTTGCGTTTACATCTTGTTCTGCTTTGAAAGCTTTAGCTTTAACATCAGCTTGCGCTTTAGTTAAACCATCTTTCTTAGCGTCAACTGTTCCAGTTTTAGCTTCTAACCAAGTAGCTAATTTTGTATCAGCTTGTTCTTGAGTTAAGGCACCTTTACGAATACCACCATCAAGGTGATGTTTCAATAAAGCTCCTTTGTAAGAAAGAATTGCTTTAGCAGTTTCTGTTGGTTGTGCACCATTGTGCAACCATTTAACTGCACTATCAAGGTTTAAGTCGATAGTTGCTGGGTTTGTGTTTGGATTGTAAGTACCGATTTTCTCTAAGTATTTACCGTCTCTTTTTGAGCGAGCATCTGCTGCTACAACCCAGTAAAAAGGTTTTCCTTTTTTACCGTGTCTTTGTAATCTAATTTTTACTGACATAATCTAAATGATTAAATTTTGAGGTACTCGACCTCTGTTAATTAAGGGTGCAAAGATATACTATTTATTTTAATATGCCAATAGCTTGTTATTATTATGAATTAGAATGGGTTAAGCGGTTTCTAGTCTTATTTTATTGGAATAATTAAGTCTTTTTATCCTTCAATTGTATACTTTTGTTTGTTTAAAGAACTGTTTTCATGAAAAATATTTTCCTTTTTTTTGTCGTGCTTTTTACCTTGATTTCCTGTCAGGAAGATGTAAGGTTTAACAATCCTTCGTTTCAAGGAGTGAAAAACAATGTTTTTTGGAGGGCTAGTTTGTCAACGGCTACTTTAGGTGATAATGGGGCGCTCATAATTACAGGCTATTCAGGGAACGAAATAATTACGTTGAGAACTTCTTCAGCTGCAGAGGGAGTGTATGTTTTGGGAAGTAGCGATTCTGAAACTGCTGTCTACGTATTAACGGATGCTACTGCTAAGATAACTTTTGCTACCAGCTCTGGGAAAGGAGATGGTCAGATTGTAATAACAGAATATGACCTTATCAACAATACAATATCGGGTACTTTTAAATTCAATGCAGAAAACAGCTACGGTAATCCTTTGGCTGGGTCAACTTTGAATTTTCAGCAAGGAGTTTTTTATAAAGTGCCTATAATTGTGCAAGCATCAACAAATTAAGGATTAAGGTGGGTGTTTAATTCTTTTATGAAGTTGTTTTGTGCTTTTTTATGTGTTTTCGAAATAAAATAAAAACAGAAATATGCTAATTTATAGTGGGTTATAAAAAAATAGGAGTATATTTGTTGCATATTATAAATAAGTACATATGAATATTTTTGTTGGAAGCCTTCCATTCAGTATTGAGGAAGCAGATTTAAGAGAGTCTTTCGAGGCTTATGGTGCAGTTGATTCTGTAAAAATTATTACTGATAAATTTACTGGAAGAAGTAAAGGATTCGGTTTTGTTGAAATGACAAATGATGATGAAGCTCAAAAAGCGATTGATGAATTGAACGGTGCAACTGTTCAAGGACGTGCAATTGTGGTTAACAAATCTGAGCCAAAACCAGAAGGAGAAAGAAGAAGTTTTAACAATAACAGTCGTGGTGGAGATTCACGCGGTGGTTATGGTGGTGGAAACAGCCGTGGTGGAGAAAACCGTGGTGGTGGAAACAGAGGAGGATATTAATATTTTTTTCTACAACTATAAAAAAGGGTGTCAATGTAAATTGACACCTTTTTTATTTTAAATAATTCCCGTTAGAGAGGTATAGTATATCTATCTAACAGGAATTTATTAATTACAAATTAGCTACTAACCAATCTCCAACATCGCTTGTTTTGTAAACAGTTGCTCCTTTTGCCGCTAAGTCTTCTGTGACAATTCCTTGTTCTAGTGATTTGTTTACGACTGCTCTAATGGCAGCGGCTTCTTCATGCAGTCCAAAAGCATCTTCAAACATCATTGCTGCTGATAAAACAGTTGCTAATGGATTTGCAATGTTTAATCCTGTTGCTTGTGGATAAGAACCGTGAATTGGTTCGTACAAAGAAGTATGTTCTCCTACTGATGCTGATGGCATTAATCCCATAGATCCTGAAATAACAGAAGCTTCATCGGTTAAAATATCTCCAAATAAATTTTCAGTAATCAATACATCGTACGAGTTTGGCCATTGAACCAAACGCATTGCAACTGCATCAACAAATTCATAACTTACGGTTACTTCAGGATAGTCTTTTTCCATTGCTTGTACCGTTTCTCTCCACAAACGAGAGGTCTCCATTACGTTTGCTTTGTCAACACAACATAATTTTTTAGTACGTGTCATCGCTAATTCAAAACCTTTTTTTGCTAGACGTTGTACTTCTGCTCTGGTGTAAGTACAAGTGTCAAAAGCAGTTTCTCCTCCGTCAAGTCTTCCTTTTTCTCCAAAATAGATTCCTCCTGTCAATTCTCTTAAGAAAACTAAGTCGGTTCCTTCGATACGTTCTCTTTTTAAAGGAGAGTTATCGATCAATGATGGGAAAGTAAAAGTAGGGCGTACATTAGCAAACAAACCTAGTTTTTTGCGCATCAGCAATAATCCTTGCTCTGGTCTAACTTTTGCTGACGGGTCATTGTCATATTTTGGATGTCCGATAGCACCAAAAAGCACAGCATCTGCAGCCATGCATAATTCGTGCGTTTCATTGGGATAAGGAACGCCAACAGCATCAATAGCGCAAGCTCCTGTTAATGCTGGTGTCCATGTAATTTCGTGATTGAATTTTTTTGCAATTGCTTCTGAAACTTTTACAGCTTCATTTATAACTTCTGGTCCGATTCCGTCTCCGGCTAAAAGGGCGATCGTGTATTTCATTACTAGTATTTTGTGTTAATATAGTTTTTTATTGTGAATTAGCTCGTCACTACATTCAGCATTTTTTGTGTTGCAATGATTGCTGCTACGGTCTGGTCAGAGTCTAATCCTCGAGTTTTAAATTCTTTTCCATTATTAGTCCAGGTAATAATAGTTTCGCATAATGCATCAGAGCTACTTCCTGGTGGGATTCTAACTGCGTAATCGATCAGTTTGGGTAATTCCAGTTCTTTACTTTTATATATCTTTGCCAATGCATTCATAAATGCATCAAATTGTCCGTCGCCTTGAGCGTGTTCTTCAATTACTTCCCCGTCTATTTTCAAACAAAGGGTGGTTGATGGTCGTAACCCTTTTGCATGAGATAGAACATAAGACTCCACTACTATTTTTTCTTGATACGTTTGGCTATCCAGAACATCAGAAATAATGTAAGGCAGGTCTTCTCTAGTAACAGTTTCTTTTTTGTCTCCCAATTCAATAATTCTTTGGGTAACTAATTTTAAATCTTCGGCATTTAGCTTTAATCCTAGTTCTTGAAGGTTTTTCTCAATATTAGCTTTACCAGAAGTTTTTCCTAAAGCGTATTGGCGTTTTCTGCCAAATCTTTCGGGAAGCAAATCGTTGAAATACAAGTTGTTTTTATTGTCTCCATCAGCATGAATACCGGCAGTTTGAGTAAAAACATTGTCTCCTACGATGGGTTTGTTAGCGGGGATTCTATATCCTGTAAAAGTTTCTACTAGTTTACTTACAGAGAATAAAGATGATTCTTTTACATTGATTTGAACGTCAGGCATGAAATCATTGATTACGGCAACCGTACTTTCAAGAGGTGCGTTTCCAGCACGTTCTCCCATTCCATTTACGGTTACATGCAATCCTTGAATACCTGCTTTTAATGCTTCCATAACATTAGCAACACTCAAATCATAGTCGTTGTGTGCGTGAAAGTCAAAATGAGTATTTGGGTATCTCTTTATAATTTTCGAAATAAACTCAAACGTTTCAGAAGGAATTAAAACTCCTAAAGTATCGGGTAATAAGATTCTTTTAACTGGTTGTTTTGTCAGAAAGTCCAAATATTGGAAAACATAATCAGGAGAGTTGCGCATTCCATTGCTCCAATCTTCTAGATATACATTCGTTTCAATATTGCTCTCTTTAGCTAAAGCAATAGTCTGCGCAATTTCGGAAAAATGTTGTTCCGGAGTCTTTTTTAATTGGTGGGTTAAATGATTTAGTGACCCTTTGGTCAATAAATTTTGAACTTTAGCGCCCGCTTTTTTCATCCATTCGATAGAAAGACCTCCGTCAACAAAAGTTAAAACTTCGATTCGGTCTTCGTATTCTTTGGCCGAAGCCCAAGCCATAATCCCTTTTACTCCTTGAAATTCGCCTTCGCTTACTCGTGCCGAAGCAATTTCTATTCGATCAACATTTAATTCTTCCAGCAACAATTGTGCAATGGTTAGCTTTTCTGCAGCAGAAAAGGAGACTCCTGAGGTTTGTTCACCATCACGGAGTGTCGTGTCCATTATTTCAATTTTTCTTTTTTCCATTTCTAAATTTGATAGTAATACGATTTTGAGTGTAAGGATTTAGAATCGTACAATTATATTTTATAAAATAACAAAAGCAGTTACTTCAGCATATTCCCAAAAAGGATGCTTCAGTAACTGCATATATTGGGTTGTGTTTTAGTAAGGAAGCTTGTCAGCAAAAGTTACAATTTCTTCCTTGATATTTTGTAAATAGTCAATATCATCATAACCATTTAGCATATTGTTCTTTTTGTATCCGTTGATATCAAAAGATTCTTTTTCGCCTGTAGCTAACAACGTAATTGTTTGCGCTTCCAGGTTAATTTCTAGTTCTGTTTTTGGATCAGCTTCTATGGCTTTGAAAATTGCTGCTGCAAATTCTGGAGAAATTTGAACTGGTAAAACACCAATATTCAAACAATTTCCTTTGAAGATGTCAGCAAAGAAAGACGAAACAACTACACGGAACCCATAATCGTAAACTGCCCAAGCTGCATGCTCACGAGAGGAACCTGAACCAAAGTTTTTTCCTCCCACTAGGATTTTGCCTGAGTAAGTTGGGTTGTTCAAAACGAAATCAGTCTTAGGGGTATCATCTCCGTTGTATCTCCAGTCACGGAAAAGGTTGTCTCCAAAACCAACACGTTCTGTTGCTTTCAGGAAACGAGCAGGGATGATTTGATCTGTATCTACGTTTTCTATTGGTAACGGCACTGCGCTACTGGTAAGGATATTAAATTTATCGTATGCCATGGGAATTTTAGATTTTTGATTAACGATTTTTGAATTCAGATTTGCTGTGTGGCAATAGAATGTCAAAATGTAAAATCATATATTTTATAATAATTAAATATTTTCAAAAGAACCAAAAATGTGATAACGATTGATTTTAAATCGGAAATCAAAAATCGTTAATCTACATTCTTAAATCATTAAGTCTCTCGGATCTATCAATTTTCCAGTAACTGCAGCTGCAGCAGCCATAATAGGGCTTGCTAACAATGTTCTTGAACCAGGACCTTGACGACCTTCGAAGTTTCTGTTAGAGGTACTTACTGAATATTTTCCAGCTGGTACTTTATCATCATTCATTGCTAAACAAGCGGAGCATCCTGGTTGACGCAATACAAAACCAGCTTCGGTAAGAATGTCTAGCAATCCTTCTTCTTTAATTTGTGCTTCTACAACATGTGAACCTGGAACTAGCCAAGCGGTTACATTAGCTGCTTTCTTGCGTCCTTTTACAATTTCTGTAAAGGCTCTAAAATCTTCGATTCTACCATTGGTGCAGCTTCCTAAGAAAACAAAATCAATTGGTTTCCCAATCATTACGTCATCTTCTTCAAAGCCCATATAGGCTAAAGATTTTTTGTACGTCTCAGCTCCACCTTCAACTTGGTTGGCAGTTGGGATATTTTTTGAGATACCAATTCCCATTCCTGGATTAGTACCATAAGTAATCATAGGCTCGATATCTTCTGCTTTGATATTTAATTCGGTATCAAAAAGGGCATCAGCATCTGTTTTTAGTGTTTTCCAATAAGCAACGGCTTTAGTCCAATCTTCTCCTTTTGGCGCGAATAATCTTCCTTCTAGAAAATCGAATGTTTTTTGGTCAGGAGCAATCATTCCACCACGAGCACCCATTTCGATACTTAGGTTGCATACGGTCATACGGCCTTCCATTGACATTTCTTCAAAAACATTTCCAGCATATTCAGCAAAGTATCCTGTACCTCCCGAAGTCGTTAGTTGAGATATAATATAAAGTGCCACATCTTTTGGTCCTACACCTTTACTCAAAGTTCCATTTACGTTGATACGCATTTTCTTTGGTTTCGGCTGCATAATACATTGTGTAGCCATGACCATTTCAACCTCAGAAGTTCCAATTCCGAAAGCAATTGCTCCAAAGGCACCGTGAGTTGAAGTATGTGAATCACCACAAACGATAGTTGCACCGGGTAAGGTAATTCCGTTTTCAGGACCTACAACGTGTACAATTCCATTTTTTGGATCACCTAGTCCCCAATGCGAAATACCGTATTCGGCAGCATTGTCTTCTAAGGCTTTCAGTTGATTTGCAGATAACGGATCTTCAACAGGTAAATGTTGATTTATGGTTGGGGTATTGTGATCAGCAGTGGCAAAAGTACGATCAGGGTACAAGACTTTAATATTTCTAGATTTTAATCCTAAAAAAGCAACAGGGCTAGTCACTTCATGAATGAAATGACGGTCAATAAAAAACACATCTGGTCCATCTTCAATTTTACGCACAACGTGCGAATCCCATACTTTGTCAAATAATGTAGTGCTCATTTTACTATTTTTTAATTGTAATTTTACAATGCTAGCTTTTCGCGTCATCGTAATAGAGAACAAAATTATAAAAAGACTGTAAAGCGTCAACTTCGATATTTCAAATTATACGATACCCAAAGTCTGTTTCAAGGGGGAAGTAGTTCTTTTTTTTAGATTCTAGATTTTATAGTTAAAAGGAGGGAATTTTTGCATGCTTTTGGATTTATAGAAACGTGATAGTTAACTCTAGTTCCGTTTTTAATAATAACGCAATATTTGAGGTTTTTTTTAGTGTTTATTTTAAGACAACTTGATTAATTGCTGTTATTTTTGTTAAATAAACAATTAAGCTTCTTTGGGTGAGACTTTATTTGAGTCCTTTTTTCGCAGTTTATAGTTGGTTTGCTACTGCTTTAAGATCATTTTTTTATCGTTTTTTTTACTTCAATACTACGACATCCAAAGAATGATTATCTTTTATTTTAATGAAATCGGAACGATTTTTATGAGAGGAATTAATTATTCCTGAACAATAAAAATTTTGAATATATGTATTTTATGTTAAATGTTCTTGACGAATTTATTCCCACTTTCTCTATTCATTTTAGGTCAAAACGGGTGTTTATACCTGATTTAAATGAGTAGGTAGTTAATAGATTTTTTCGAAGGTTTCAACTAGTAACGGTAATAAAGTTTTTGGTGTACCAAATAAAGGATTGTTTTAGAAAGTGAATAATTTCATTTTTTTTAAGAAGAATAATAGTATATTAGTAAAATTTTTACTGATGCATGTGTGTGACTTATAGTTCTTTATGAGGAATGGTTGCTGCTGGATAAAGTAAGAGTGCGATGTGGAGCTTTTAAGTTTTATTTTTTTGGTGTCAAGCCTAAGTTTTACGGCTCATTTTCCAATGTTTAAAAAACGTTTGACGATAGAATTAGTTTCATGACAATAAATAGCGCTTTCATGACATTTTTGTTTCTAGACAGAGAATTGTAGTTTAATTTTGATTGATTAAATAATACAACGGTTATTTATGCTTTTTAAAATTAATTAAGCACAATTAATTTTAAGAAAAACAAACTAATACTAACGGATTTAATATAATAAGTAAATAAAATAAAAGTTATGGAAGAATATTTAGGAATAATTAAAATTTTCGCTGGTACTTTTGTACCAAGAGGATGGCATCTTTGCGATGGTAGTCCAATGTCAATCTCTCAAAACGCAGCATTGTATTCTCTTCTAGGGACTGCATACGGAGGTGATGGGGTACAAACATTTAATTTACCGGACTTAATGGGACGTGTGCCTGTGGGAACTGGCAGTGGTGCTGGTCTTTCTCCTGTAATAGCAGGACAAAAGGGCGGGGTAGAAGGAGTGATTTTAACAGCTGCACAAATGCCTCAACATACACATGCTTCTAATGTGAATTCAACTATCGCAACTCAAGCGAATGCAACAGGTGGTGCTGCTATAGCAAGTCCTGGGTTTTTAGAAGGAAGGGTTGCAACAGCTACTCTTGGATTCAACATGGCAGCCCCTAATACGGCCTTAAGTCAAGCTTCTATTGGTATGTCAGGAGGTAATTTGGCTCATAATAATATGCAGCCTTTTTTAGGGTTAATGTATATTATTTGTACAGTAGGAATTTATCCTGCAAGAGACTAAAAACTCAATAAGGTGAAAGGAATATTTCTTTTACCTTATTTTATAGTCGAAAACTAGACTATAGAATTCTACGATTCAACAACGCATACTTTTTCTTAATTAAAATTTTTGTTTTATGAAAAAAAAATACTTTATCGCTTTATTAATTGTTTTATATACTCAGATTTTTTGGGCGCAAACCACTGAGACATTTGAAACGGAAACAGCAGGATCAACAAGTTTTACAGATAATGGGCAGGTTTTTAATGTTAGCTCGCAAGTAGGTACTTTTGGTATATTTAATGATCCTGCACAAACTGGATGGGACGGAGCTAATCCTGACTTTAAGTATATAGATAATACAGGGGCAACAGGGGCTAGTTGTGCTTTTACAATTTCTTCTGCTGGTGCAACAGTTTTTAGATTAACTAAATTTTACGCTTATTTAGCTTTAATCGATGCATCTCTAACTGATGTGGGAACTATGACAGTTACTGGAAAATTAGGAGGGGTAACTAAATATACAGCAACATTAGCTTCAGGAACAAGCAATACTAATTTAGGTTTTCAAAATGGTTTTACCTTAATTGATTTAGCAGTATTAGGAGGAAGTAATAATTCGATCACAAATATTGATGAATTTGTGATCTCAACAACGGGTAACTATAAGTACATGGCCTTGGATGCTATGACATGGGCTTTTGCACCCGCCAGTTCTTTAGCAACTCTTAGCACCGCAACTGCGACAACGATAGGTGCTGTAAAAGCGACACTTGGTGGTAATGTAACTGCTGACGGAGGTGCAACAGTAACAGAAAGAGGTATTGTTTGGGCAACTACTGCAAATCCTACCACTGCAAATAATAAAGTAGCTATTGGATCAGGAACTGGAAGTTTCTCTTCACTTGTGTCTTCTTTGCCGTCTGCAACGCTAATTAATTTTAGATCTTACGCCATAAACTCAGTGGGAACTTCCTATGGAGCTAATACTACGTTTACGACCAATGCGGTCTTATCGGCTACCACGTCACAAACTAATGTGTCTTGTAATGGTGGTTCGAATGCATCTGCAACAGTAACTCCTGCGGGAGGAAAGACCGCTTATACTTACGCTTGGTCTCCGTCTGGTGGTTCAGGAGCTACTGCTTCTGGTTTAACAGCAGGGGCTTATAGCTGTACAATAACAGATGGTGAGAGTAGTTCAATTGTCAAAAATTTTACTATAACGCAACCAACTGCCATTGCTTTTACTCCAGCTTCGCAAACCAATGTTGGATGTAATGGTGCGGCTACTGGTGCGGCTACTGTTAATGCTGCCACAGGAGGAGCTGGTGGTTATACTTATGACTGGACGCCAGGAAATCCTACGGGTGATGGGACACCTGCTGTTACAGGTTTAACAGCAGGTGTTTGGACTTGTACGGTTACAGACGCTAATTCTTGTGCTAGTTCACAAAGCTTTACTGTAACGCAGTCATCAGCCATTGCATTAACCCCAGCTTCGCAAACCAATATTTCTTGTAATGGAGGATCAAATGGAGCAGCAACTGTAAATCCTGCCACGGGAGGCGTAGGTGGTTATACTTACAACTGGACTCCAGGAAATCCTACGGGTGATGGAACAACTAGTGTATCTGGATTAACAGCAGGAACTTGGACTTGCACGGTTACAGATGCTAACGGATGTACAAAATCGCAAAACTTTACTGTAACGCAGCCATCAGCAATTGCCTTAACTCCAGCTTCGCAAACCAATATTTCTTGTAATGGAGGTTCAAATGGAGCAGCAACTGTAAATCCTGCCACGGGAGGCGTAGGTGGTTATACTTACAACTGGACGCCAGGAAATCCTACGGGTGATGGAACAACTAGTGTATCTGGATTAACAGCAGGAACTTGGACTTGTATGGTTACAGATGCTAACGGATGTACAAAATCGCAAAACTTTACTGTAACACAACCTACAGCAATTACAGCTACTACTTCTCAAACTAATGTAAGTTGTAATGGTGGTTCTAACGGATCTGCAACTGTAGCCACTAGCGGTGGGACAGCTGGTTATACATACTCATGGGCTCCAACCGGAGGAACAGCTGCAACTGCAACTGGATTATCTGCAGGACCCTATACGGTGACTATTACAGATGCTAATGCATGTACTGCTACTAAAAACTTTACTATTACGCAACCAAGTACTTTATTAGCAACTGCTATTTCACAAACGAATGTAAGTTGCAATGGTAGCGCTACTGGATCAGCGACCGTAGTCCCTAGTGGCGGTACTGCAGGTTATACCTATTCATGGGCTCCATCTGGCGGGACGGCTGCAACTGCAAGTGGACTTTATGCAGGAACCTATACGGTAACAATTACAGATGCTAACGCATGTACAGCTACTACAACCTTTATCATTACACAACCAAGTGCTTTAGTAGCAACAGCTATTTCACAAACGAATGTAAGTTGTAATGGTGGTTCTAACGGATCTGCAACTGTAGCCGCTAGTGGCGGAACTGCAGGATATACATATTCTTGGTCTCCATCAGGAGGAACAGCTGCAACTGCAACAGGACTTTCTGCAGGAACCTATACGGTAACAATTACAGATGCTAACGCATGTACAGCTACTAAAAACTTTATCGTAACACAGCCTTCGGCTATCACGGCTACCACTTCTCAAACTAATGTTTCTTGTAATGGTGGTTCAAACGGTTCGGCTACAGTATCAGCTTCTGGCGGAACTGCAGGTTATACTTATTCATGGTCCCCATCAGGAGGAACAGCTGCAACTGCAACAGGACTTTCTGCAGGAACCTATACGGTAACAATTACAGATGCTAACGCATGTACAGCTACTAAAAACTTTATCGTAACACAGCCTTCGGCTATCACGGCTACCACTTCTCAAACTAATGTTTCTTGTAATGGTGGTTCAAACGGTTCGGCTTCGGTAACTGTTTCAGGTGGGACTCCGGGTTATACGTATTCATGGTCTCCATCAGGAGGAACAGCGGCAACTGCAACTGGACTTTCTGCAGGAACCTATACGGTAACAATTACAGATGCTAACGCATGTACAGCTACTAAAAACTTTATCGTAACACAGCCTTCGGCTATCACGGCTACCACTTCTCAAACTAATGTTTCTTGTAATGGTGGTTCAAACGGTTCGGCTTCGGTAACTGTTTCAGGTGGGACTCCGGGTTATACGTATTCATGGTCTCCATCAGGAGGAACAGCGGCAACTGCAACTGGACTTGTTGCTGGTGCTTACACTGTTACTATTACGGATGCAAACGGTTGTACGGCTACAAATAATTTTACGGTAACACAGCCTACAGCCATCACAGCTTCTACTTCACAAACGAATGTGGCTTGTAACGGTGGTTCAAATGGTTCGGCTTCAGTAGGCGTTTCGGGTGGAACTCCGGGTTATACTTATTCATGGTCTCCATCAGGAGGAACAGCTGCAGCTGCAACTGGACTTGCTGCAGGGAATTATACGGTAACTATTACGGATGCTAACGGATGTACAATTACAAGGAGTTTTACTGTAACACAGCCTACAGCATTGAGTTTTACAACTACTACTTTGCCTAAGTATGATTATAATACTGCCTATTCTCAAACAATTGGGGTAATAGGAGGTACAGGAGTTAAAACCTATATGGTTACAACAGGAAGCTTGCCTGTAGGGTTTGCCTTGTCTTTAAATGGGACTTTAACAGGAATTTCAACTCAGGTAGCTGATAGTAATTTTACGGTTACGGCTACTGATTCAAATGGCTGTCTTGCTACTTATAATTATATTTTACAATTAAGTCAAATACCAATAACAGTTACAGCAAATGCAGTAACAAAGGTTTATGGTGATGCTAATCCTAGTCTAACTTATACAGTGACACCTGCATTATTAGCTGGGGATAGTTTTACAGGTAATTTAGTTCGAACAGTAGGAGAAAATGTTGGGACTTATGCTATAAGTGTAGCAACACTCTCGGCAGGTTCTAAGTATTTAATGACATATGTTCCTAATAACTTTGCTATTACTGCTAAGCCAATCACCGTAACAGCAAATGCTTCTCAAACGAAAGTGTATGGAGCCGTTGAACCTAGTTTGACTTATTCAGTATCACCTACTTTAGTAAGTGGAGATTCATTTATTGGCTCTTTAACAAGAACAGCAGGTGAGAACGCGGGATCTTATGCGATTACGCAAGGAAGTTTGAGCGCAGGTTCAAATTATAATGTTACTTACGTAGGTGCTAATTTTAGCATTACTAAAGCAAATCAGACTATTAGTTGGAGTCAAACTTTAGGATTTGATTGTGATGTAGCGGCTACAGCGATTTTAACAGCTACTTCTACTAGTGGTTTGCCAATAAGCTATACTTCTTCGAATGCTAATGTGGCCGTTGTTTTAAATGGGGTATTAACCTTTACTAATTTTGGTTCGGCAACAATTACTGCTACACAAGCAGGTGATGGTAACTATAATGCTGCTTCGGTAGTAACAGTACCAGTTGAAAAAAGCCAACCCAATTTGATTAGACAGCAATTCGATACTGTTATTTTCTTTGATAATAGTTCTAATAGTTTTATAACGTATAGCTGGTATAAAAATGGAGCTTTAGTGGCGGGTCAAACGGCACAATATTTTAAAGATAGCGAATTTTTAAGTGGGGTGTATTATGCTAAAGCTACAAAAGCAGATGGTACAGTAGTTACGGCTTGTCCTTTGACATTCTCTCCTTCAATCGAGCAAGAGTATTTAAAAATTACGCCTAACCCTGTTAGAAGTAATTCAAGCTACCAGTTGATAACTAATGTTACACCGGCTAAGTTGCAAAACGCACGTGTTATGGTGTTTAATATCCTTGGAACGGTAATCATGGACAAAGTCATTAACGAAAGTACAATAGAGATGGTGGCGCCAGTTGTTGAAGGGATTTATATTATAAAAATGACCTTGGCAAACGGAAAAATTCTCACAAAAAACCTTTTAGTTAAAAATTAAAAAAATCAAGTTATTAAGAGTAAGAAATCCTCATTTTATAAGAATGGGGATGGATTATTCTAATAGTAAAAATAGAAAAACATATGAAATTTGATGTTAAGTATATAGTAGGAGTTGCGGTAATTCTATTCTCTACGGGAGTAAAAGCGCAGTTTTATGTGGGTGTGCAATCTGGAGTTGCAAATATTCAAAGTGATGTAAAAGGAGTTACGGCAGCGCATGAAATTGGAGGAGCAATAAAAGTAGGGTACATCTATTCATTGACAGATCACATAGGGATTGGATCAGGAGTAGAGTTTGCACAATACAAGCAAAAGGTCTCTTTAAATCAAGGGGGAACAACGCTAACCAATTATGAGGTTGATCAAACTGGTTCTGCATTTGCTTATAGTGTGACTACGGGAAACTACAAAGAATCTCAAACACTTCAAGCTATTCAGATTCCGCTTTTTTTGCAGTACAAAAAGAATATCAACAAAGGAGTTGATTTTAATTTTAGAGCAGGTGTTAAGTATTTTCTACCTGTAAATTATAAGATTGAATCTTCGGCAGTATCTGTAAAAGGGAGTGGGTATTATCCTGATGTTAATTTATACATTGATAATTTGCCTGAATACGGTTTTGGGAATCAAACTAATTATTCTGCATCTGGAGAGTACAAAACCAAAGGTATTTTGATGAGTACTTTTGAGTTGGGGTTTACGTTTCAAATGGGCGCAAAGAATGCTTTGTATGCTGCGATGTTTTTGGATAGCGGGTACGGATCAATCATTGACCAAAAACAAAATGAGTCCTTTGTAGGTTATAATCCAACATCAGTCACTGATAGAAAAGCAAACGGATTGTATAGCACGGACAAAGATGCAACAATCAAACCCGTTGCATTTGGTTTAACATTGGGATTGAATTTTCAATAAAGGAACATACTTTTTTAAATAGGTTTTAAGGTCTTGAGCAATCAAGGCCTTTTTTGTTTTTGACAAGCATTAGACGACTTAAATAATGCGCCATAGATTTTTTATAAATTTTACGTAATCACATCAAAAATAAAATGGCACTTAGGTAATTCAGGTTTTGGCTTTATTGTAAAGAAATATAGTTTTTTTAGAAAAAAAATTCTGATAATACTCTGTTTTAATAAGTTTAAGCTTTGTAAGACTCTTGATTTAGTTTTTACATCCATGGTAAATGCTGCACTTAGGTTTAGGTTTTTAAATGTGATTTTGTAAAGTGTTGTTCCAATTACGTAGGTAAGGAGATTAAAGAAATGATCCTGATTTTTTTAACTGTAAAGACACAGCATACTGAGTAAGATATCCTCTCTCGAAGTTCTTTTAATACGCTGTAATTGGGGTTGTTTTTAATAATATTTGAAGTTGCTATAGTGCGTAATTCATAAAGATTGTTTATACATTGTATAACAAATATAAATAAAAATTTATGAATTTAATGTATAATATTTGCCCTAGAATTAAAAGTCTAATCATTAATACAGCAATTATGGATACAAATGCATTAACAAAATCGGAAAAAATTAAGCAAAAATTTCAATTGGTAAAAGGAGATTTTACTCCTTCTGACGCTTCAGATGTAATGATGTCTTTGATTGATGAAAAAATTAATTTTCATCAAAAACAAAGGCTTCAAAAATGGGAACAAAATCACAAATTTAATTCAGATGAAATAGATGACCGCATCAATCAGCTTGAAAAAGAAAAACAAGCTATCAAAGAGTTTATTACTAGCGCCAGAAATTCAAAAAGCAATTTAAATATAAATGGGATTCTTGAAATCACAATCGTAGATAATCAACAATAAAAACTAAAAAAAATGATATTAAAAAATCATCTATCCCTATTTGTTAACAAGACAACCAACTACTTATTATGGTTATTGTTTTTAGGTAATCTGACTTATTTAATATACAACTTTCCAAATGTTCCAGAATGGTACTATGGGAATGTTTTAAAAATTAATGGCTTTACTATACTTATTTGGACACTTGTAACATTCTTTAGTGCGATTATAAGTAGCTATGGAAAAAATTATTTAAAAGGATTTGAATATCACTCTAAATTTTCACTGTTGTGTTTAGGGTTTACGTTTTCCATCATGATTTTTGTAATGTCTAATCATGTGTCACTTTTGTTAACGATGTGGCTATTAATGGGGATTTTTATGTCTCAGTTAATAGGAGTAGATTCTCGATGGGGTGAAGCAAGAGAAGCGTCAAAATTTGCTCTTAAATATTTTGTAGCTGGGAGTTTGTTTTTAGGTGCTGGAGTGTTATTATTGGCTTTTCAAACGGAAGCTTTTACCCTAAGCGAGATTATTTCTAAGTTAAGCGATGTGCCTCAAAGCATCACCCTTATCGCGGGTTTGTGTATCATTACGGCCGCTATAATTCAATCGGCAATATATCCTTTCCATCGTTGGTTGCTTTCTGCGATGACAGCACCAACTCCGGCCTCGGCATTGATGCATGCTGGTTTTGTAAACGGTTCGGGAATTTTATTGGCCTTATTTTCCACTGTATTATTTGCTTCGAATACTTTAATTATCCTCTTTATTATTGGAGGTTTGACCGCAGTTATTGCCCAATTTACTAAACTGCTTCAGGTTAATGTGAAACAAAAATTAGCCTGTTCCACCATTGCCCAAATGGGTTTTATGATTATGCAGTGTGGTTTGGGATTTTTCAATGCGGCCGTTGTTCACTTACTACTTCATGGGTTCTATAAAGCCTATTTATTTCTATCTGCAGGTGAGGAAATAGGGCATTCGAAACCGCAAAAACCAACGCCAATTAAAATCAAACCGTTACAGGCTATAATTGTACTTTTCTTTGGTATTCTCGGCGCTTTTCTTTTTGCCTATTTAACAGGAAAAGGCACGGAATTGAATAGCAGTATTTTTCTAACACTTATTGTCGCTATTACTGTTGGTCAGGCTACTTACAATATTGTTAAAGAACAAAGTCTAAACCTGTTCCAAAAATCATTTTTGCCGCCACTTTTGTTTGTCTCTGGTATGGTAACTTACGCCTTAATCTATAAGGGAGTAACAGTATTAATGAGTGATATGCCAATGGTAGTTGTGCCTTTATCATTATCTGTAATTGAAATAGCGTTTGGGATTCTATTCTTAGCAGGCTTTTTTATAATGAAGTTAGGTGTCTACCGCAACTATCCATGGCTTTATGCGAAATTGTTAAATATATCTCAACCCTACAAAAAAACTGTTTTAATGTATAAATCGAAATCATTATGATCAATCCAATCATTCAAAAAAGTATAGAAGAAGCATCTCAAGTCGTAGGAAAGACTTGGCCTTTGTATTCTTTTGTAACTTCGAATCCGTTATCAGGTTATGAGGGAATGCCTTTTAAAAATGCAGTAAATCAAGCACGAAAATTTCTTAATGCTAATGTATTTCCAGAAACCAATTTATTCCGTCAAGCATGGGAAAAGGGTGAAATTGATGAAAAGGTACTTTTAGAATTGCTTAAAGAAAACCAACTGTTAGAATCTCCTGAGTATTACTTAAAACAGATGGCAACTTACAAAAGAAGCGATGCTACAAACAACCATCATGATTTAGATAGAATCATGGCTAAATGGCTCGCCGCCTTTATGGATGAAGGTTTGGCAGAATGGGAAATGCCCAATAAAAGTGAAGGGTTTTATGGCGCTTGGCGCAAACTAGCGGTATATGATACTGATCTGCCCAAAATGAGAATTGGAGAAATCCCAAAAACAAAGACTGAGGCACTAAATGAAGTGTTGAATGGTTATTCCGCTGCTGATTTCACTAAAATATTTACCTACCACTTAGCTGCATTACCAGGCTGGGCGGGATACATAAACTACCGAAGCACATCCAATTCACAATGGCAACAAGAATATCCTATTACATTAGAAGATTATCTAGCAGTTAGATTGTGGATCGCCCAAAAAATAGGTGCTGAAATTTTTCCGAAAAATAATGAAACTGCAACAACGTCATCGATTTCTAGCGTGCAATACATTTGGTTAAGAGCATGGGAAAAAAGCTGGCAAAAAGAACTTGTAAAAGTATTAGATCACCAACAAATAAGTACTTCAACTGTCAAAAAAGAAGAACAAGTTCCAGATGCTCAAATGGTATTTTGTATAGATACTCGATCAGAGCTAATACGAAGACATGTAGAGAATAAAGGGCATTATGAAACTTTTGGATATGCTGGTTTTTTTGGGATAGCAATGGATTATGAGAGTTTAAAAGATGGTTTAACACGCAAATCGTGTCCTCCAATTTTAAACTCTGCGTACCATGTTTCAGAAGTTCCGCAAGTGAGTCATGCTGAGAAAGCACAAGCATACAAGCAAAAAAATGACGTTTCAAACTTTAAGGAATATTTTCTAAAAAGAATGAAGAACATGCTTCCTTCTGCCTTTGGATATGTTGAAGGCGCGGGATTCTTTTATGGGATGTCTTTAATAGCAAGAACACTCATGTCGGGTTATTTATATAGACTTAATAATAAGAATACAGCTGATTATGAAGCTGTTTTTGAACCGCAGATTAGGAATTCGTGTACTACTGAACAGGCTCATATTACTATTCCTCTGGAAGAAAAAGTAGCTATTGTAAAAGGCGCTTTTGATTTAATGGGATGGGAAAAACTTGCGCTATTAGTTCTTTTTATAGGTCATGGAAGCCATTCTGCAAATAACCCTTTTGGTTCCAGTTTAGATTGTGGAGCCTGCGCTGCAAGTCCTGGCAGGCATAATGCAAGAATGCTAGCCAAAATAGCAAATATCCCCGAGGTGCGACAAGCTTTGAAAGAGAATCATAATATTGAAATCCCAAACAGCACCATTTTTATTGGAGGCGAGCACAATACCACTACAGATGCCATTTTGCTGTTCGACTCAGAGATTCCAGACTCTCACAAAGAACAATTGCAAAAATTGAAATTAGATTTGCTAAAAACACAACAAACGGCAACACAAGAAAGGCTGGGTGTTGCCAATAACAGTGTTTCTTTTGCTAATAAAAAAGCGAATAACTGGGGAGAAACCAGACCTGAGTGGGGCTTGGCTAAAAATGCAGGGTTTATTGTTGGACCGCGAGAATTAACAAAAAACAACAATCTAGACGGGCGTTGCTTTCTACATTCGTATAATTGGGAGACAGATAAAAGCGGGAAAGCACTAGAAGCCATCATGCAAGGACCCATGGTAGTAACCCAATGGATAAACAACCACTATTATTTTTCAACTGTTGATAATGAAGTTTTTGGCGGAGGATCTAAAATAACCCATAATATCACAGGAAAATTTGCGGTGGTTCAAGGAAATGGTGGCGATATAAAAATGGGACTTCCGCTGCAATCTGTAAAACAATCTGATGAAGAAATGTACCACCAACCTTTAAGATTATCAGTCATAATAAATGCGCCATTAAAAAGAGTGAGTGAAATTCTAGAAAGAAACGAACACCTAAAAAATTTACTCGATAATGAATGGATTTATTTGATGGTGATGGATCCATTAGATGGAAACAAGATACAGCACTATCAACAAAACCTCAATTGGGATTCTACTAGTCAAAAAAGTAACACTAACAATGTAGTAGAAATGATGACTACGTAGTAATTCACTATCAAACAAATAAAGCCGTTTCATAATTTGAAACGGCTTTATTGTTTTTATCAACCCCTCTTTTTTCAAAGGAGTCAAAATAGTTATCTTTAAATTTCTTAATTCTAAGGTAAATAAAAGACTATTTAAAAAAAAACGATAAAGTTGAATATATAAAAACAGGTCTAAAGCCAAATTTATGATTTGAATTTGGTACGTATAGAAAAGAATAATTCTGTTTATATTTCTTTTGATTGTTGATAACTTAGCTATTTATTTACCCCAAAAAAACCTAAATTTGGAGTTCTATTTTTGCGATTACTACTAATTTTAAAGTGTTAAAAACCAGTTAAATACACGGTTTAAATTTAAAGATTTAGACTCCCTCCCCTTCGGGGAGGGTTGGGGAGGGAACTTATGTACTTAATATTCGATACCGAAACTACAGGATTACCAAAGCGTTGGGATGCACCCATCACTGATACTGATAACTGGCCGCGTTGTATACAAATTGCATGGCAGCTGCATGATGATATGGGGAAACTCGTAGAGCATCAGGATTATTTAGTAAAACCAGATGGATTTAATATTCCGTATGATGCAGAACGAATTCACGGTATTTCGACTGAATTAGCGGCAGAAAATGGAATTTCCCTAGCGGAAGTTTTGGAGAAATTAAATGAGGCATTGGGTAAAGCGAAGTTCATTGTAGGTCAGAACCTGGGTTTTGACTTGAATATTATGGGTTGTGAGTTTCATCGTTTAGGGGTAGAAAGCCAAATGAGTACTATGCCAGTTCTCGATACTTGTACGGAAGTTACTGCTTCCTTATTAAAATTACCTGGTGGTCGTGGAGGTAAATTTAAACTACCTACGTTAACCGAATTACATAGTTTTCTTTTTAATAAAGCATTTGGAGAAGCGCATAACGCGACTGCCGATGTTGAGGCAACAACACGTTGTTTCTTAGAATTAATTCGAAGAGAAAATTATACCAAAGAGCAACTGGATGTGCCAGCTGGTTATTTTCAGGAATTTCAGAGTAAAAATCCAAGGGAGATTCAGCTTATTGGGTTAAAGCATATTAATTTAAAAGAAGCTTCAGATGCTATTCGTCAGCAATTTGGCGAAAAACAAACGGCAACGGTTTCAAAACAGGAACTTTCAGAGAATAAAAAAGTACTGGTTGATACGGATTTTGTCCATTTACACAACCACACTCAATTCTCTGTTTTACAATCTACAATAAGTATTGCGCAGTTGGTAAAAGCAGCTTCGAAAGAAAAAATGCCTGCAGTTGCAATGACGGATCATGCTAACTTGATGGGGGCTTTTCACTTTGTTCGTGATGTTTTAAACCATAATAAAGCGGCTGAAGCCAAAAATGCAGCCTTGGTTGAAAACGGTGAGGAACCTACAGAAGTTTCGATGAAACCTATTGTAGGGTGCGAGTTTTTTGTTTGTGAAGATCATAAAGACAAATCCCGTAAAGATAATGGCTACCAAATAGTGCTTTTGGCGAAGACCAAAAAAGGCTATCATAATTTGGCTAAAATGTCTTCGATAGCCTATACTCAAGGTTTTTATTATGTACCCAGAATTGATAAAAAAATCATTCAGCAGTATAAAGAAGATATCATTGTATTATCTGGAAATCTTAATGGAGAAATCCCGAATAAGGTTTTAAATCTTGGTGAAAACCAAGCCGAAGAAGCCTTGTTATGGTGGAAAGAAGAATTCAAGGAAGACTTCTATGTTGAGGTGATGCGTCACAATCAAGAGGATGAAAACAGAGTGAATACTACTTTGATTTCTTTGGCTAGAAAACATGAAGTGAAAATAGTAGCTACGAACAACACTTTTTATATAGATAAAGAAAATGCCAATGCACACGATATTTTATTGTGTGTTCGTGATGGTGAAAAACAAACTACACCTATAGGTCGTGGTCGTGGATATCGTTTTGGGTTGCCCAATCAAGAATACTATTTCAAGACAGGCGATGAGATGAAGCAACTCTTTACGGACTTGCCTGAAGCGATTTCAAACTTGTCTGAAATTGTCGATAAAATCGAAATATACAATTTAGCAAGAGAAGTTTTGTTACCCAAATTTGAAATTCCTGAGGAGTTTTTCGTTGCAGAAGATGCTGTCGATGGAGGAGTGAGAGGAGAAAATGCTTATTTGAGACATCTTACTTATGAAGGTGCAAATAGAAGGTATCCTGAAATTACAGAAGTAATAAGGGAACGCTTGGATTTTGAATTACTGACTATTTCTAACTCCGGTTATCCGGGATATTTCTTGATTGTGCAGGATCTTATTGCTGAAGCCCGAAGTATGGGCGTTTCGGTAGGGCCAGGGCGTGGATCTGCTGCAGGATCAGTAGTGGCTTACTGTTTGAAAATCACAAACATTGACCCATTGATGTATAATCTGCTTTTTGAGCGTTTCCTGAATCCCGATCGTGTGTCACTACCCGATATTGATATCGATTTTGATGATGAAGGACGAAGCAGTGTAATGGATTATGTGATCCGGAAATACGGTTCAAAACAAGTGGCACAAATTATCACTTATGGTAAAATGGCGACTAAATCTGCAATTAGAGATACGGCCCGTGTACTAGATTTACCTTTATTTGAAGCTGATAAAATAGCCAAATTAATTCCGGGGATGATGCCTGGAAAATGGAATCTAGCCCGATTTTTAAATGAAGACGAAGCATTAATAAGGAAAGCGGTTCGTCCAGAAGAGTTTGATAAAATTAAAGAATTAATCGCTCTAGCTGGTGAAGATGATTTGGGAGGCGAAACCATTCAGCAGGCTAAAGTGTTGGAGGGGAATTTAAGAAATACAGGAATACATGCCTGTGGGGTGATTATTACGCCTAGTGATATTACTGATTTTGTTCCTGTGGCTACCGCCAAAGATTCTGATTTGTATGTGACGCAGTTTGACAACTCGGTGGTGGAAACCGCAGGTTTGTTAAAAATGGACTTCTTGGGTTTGAAAACCCTAACACTTATTAAAGACACGGTCAAATTAGTAAAATATAGAAATGGAATTGATCTCGATCCAGATACCTTTCCTATTGATGACTTAAAAACGTACGAGCTTTTCCAACGTGGAGAGACAGTGGGGATTTTTCAATATGAATCTGCCGGAATGCAGAAATACATGAAGGAATTGAAACCAACGGTTTTTCCCGATTTGATCGCCATGAATGCGTTGTACCGTCCGGGTCCGATTGCTTATATCCCAAGTTTTGTAAAAAGGAAAAATGGAGAAGAGGAAATTATTTATGACCTTGATGCCTGTGAAGAATTATTGAAAGATACTTATGGGATTACCGTTTACCAAGAACAGGTAATGCTTTTGTCCCAAAAACTGGCTGATTTCTCAAAGGGTGATGCCGATGTTTTGCGTAAAGCGATGGGGAAAAAGCAAAAAGATGTCCTTGACAAAATGAAGCCTAAGTTCATTAGTCAGGCTGCGGCCAAAGGGCATCCGGAGGACAAGTTAGAGAAAATATGGAAAGACTGGGAAGCCTTTGCTGAATACGCGTTTAATAAATCGCACTCTACTTGTTATGCGTGGATTGCCTATCAAACGGCTTATCTAAAAGCCAATTATCCTGCTGAATATATGGCTGCGGTATTGTCTAATAATATGAGTGACATCAAGCAAGTTTCTTTCTTTATGGAGGAATGCAAGCGTATGGGACTAGAAGTATTAGGTCCAGATGTAAATGAGTCCTTCTATAAGTTTACTGTAAACGATAATTATGCCGTTCGATTTGGGATGGGAGCCATCAAAGGAGTAGGAGCAGGAGCAGTAGCTACCATTGTCGAAAACAGAAAAGACGGGAAATACAAGTCGGTTTTTGATTTGACCAAACGTATAGATTTGAGAGCTGCTAATAAAAAAGCATTAGAAAACCTTATACTTGCTGGAGGATTTGACTCCTTTTCGGGCACCTTGCGTTCGCAGTATTTTCATGATGATGGCGACGGAATTACCTTTTATGAAAAGGCGATAAAGTATGGCGCTAAATTTCAAGAAAACGAGAACTCGTCTCAGGTGAGTTTGTTTGGGGAAAGTAGTGATGTGCAAATTGCTGAACCTATCATTCCGCCTTGCGAGGACTGGAGTACGATGGAAAAATTGGCAAAAGAGAAAGAAGTTGTAGGGATCTACATATCAGGACATCCATTAGATGATTACAAATTTGAGATGAAGTATTTTTGTAATGCCAAGTTGGAAGCACTAAGGAGTTTAGAGCTTCATGTGGGCAAGAGCCTGACTTTTGGTGGCATTATCAACAATGTGCAACATCGCGTAGCAAAAAACGGAAAAGGTTGGGGGATATTCACTTTAGAAGGCTATGACGAAAGTTATGAGTTTAAGATTTTTGGAGAGGAATACCTAAAGTTCCGTCATTTCTTTATTCAGAACAATTTTACCTATATGAAAGTTTTGGTCAAAGAAGGATGGGTGAATCAAGACACCGGTAAAAAAAGTGAGCCAAGAATACAGTTTATGTTGGTGCAATATTTACAGGACGTATTAGATGATTTTGCAAAAAAACTAATTGTTTTACTAAATATAAGTGACTTGGATCCTGATTTTATTCATAAGCTGGGGCATCTTTTTTTCGAAAATAAAGGAGATGATCAGGTGACTTTTGAAATCATGGAATTAGAAAAAGTCAAGAAAATAGTTGAGGCTACACCAATTACTGCAGATGGTGAAACGGACGATTTTATTGATGAAGCTGATGCATTGGAAATCTCTGAATCTGTAGAAACAGAAACTGCTGCGGTTATTGAAGTAGAAGAAATAAAAGTGGTTACTAAATTATCGATGGCAAGTAGGAAACTGAAAATAAAGATTTCAAATGAGTTGTTGTTTGAATTAGAGAAAATGCAAATTAACTTTAAGCTAAATTAAAGTAATGTATTAAAATTCGAGATTTAGAATCGCATAAATTGCCGCCTGAATTGAGCGCGATAACGTTTGAAAAACGTCTTTTTCTGTAATGAAAAGGACGTTTTTTTATTTTTAAAACTGGTTTTTAAAACTTTAACAGTTTTTTTTTATTTCGTAACTCGTTGATTTTTATATGCATGCATAATTGTTTTTTTAATAAAGCATAATTTGTTAGTAAATACAGAATATAAACACAGTAAAACCTTGTATTTTTGTTAACATTAACAAAAAAAAATATTATGAAAAGGAACCTATTTTTATTAGGATTAATGGCTTGCTCTATGACTATGATGGCGCAAACTGACAAAAATGAAAGCAAGAAAGACGGTTGGTATTTTAAAGTGGGAGCTTCTTACTTCACACAAGCTACGGCGACTGAATTTCCAAGTGTTAATGGTAGAGAGCCAAATAAGGATGTTTATGTAGCAGGTAAATTAGCTTCTAGAGAAAGTATTACAGGATCTTTTGGAGAAGGTTTTCGTTATGGTGGAAACGTGGGTTATCGTTTTACAGATCGTTTAGGAGTGGAGATGGGTGTTAACTACTACAAAAGTAATAGTAAAACTATGGTTGAGACTACTTCTGATAATGTTAAAGTTTTAGACATTAAAGGTCAAGTTAAGGCTTTAGATTTGGCACCTGCTTTAGTTTTGTTTTTAGGCGAGCATTCAGGTTTTGAACCGTACACTAAAGTTGGGGTAATTGTGCCAGTTAATGGGCAATTAGATATTAGAACGAATGCTGTAACAGCAGCAGGTCCAGTATATCGTAAAGATGTAATTAAACCACAACCAAGTGTTGGATTCTTAGCTGTATTAGGTACATCATATAAATTAGGTAAGAATCTATCGGCATTCGCAGAAGTTGAATATCGTAATTTTACTGTACATGGTAAAGATAAAGAAGTAACAGACTACACGGTTAATGGAGCAGACGGTTTTAAATTACCAGCTGGACACCCACTGCATATAACAAATTCAGAAATCAACGTTAATTATGGTAGTAGCTTAAACAGTACTTCTAATAATAAATTAACAAATTCTGCTGGTTTTGATCCAAGTAAACCTGGAGATGATTTAAGTTCTTACATCAGTATTAGCGGTGTTGGATTAACTTTAGGATTGAAATACAGCCTATAATTCTAACAACCATAATTTATTAAAGACCTTCCGAAAAGAGGGTCTTTTTTTTTGGGTTATAAGTTTTATGATAGTCGAATTGTCCTAGCCCTGATCGTAGTGGCATCCTTTTTATGCTGAATTTTATTCAGGATAAAAAGATATAGCGAAGAGCGGGAATAGCTTCTAATTAAAAAAAACATTATTTTAAACTCTTTTTTATAAACGTTGACAATGCACTTATAGCCAAAACTAATTTGGGAATAGTGTTTCATTTGGTTTTAATGCTTAAATTTGTATCCAACTTTTGAGTAAGATTAGAACTTTAAATTTTAAATAAAAAAATTATGGCTTTAGCAATAACAGATGCTACTTTTGAAGAAGTAGTTTTGAAATCAGATAAACCAGTAATGGTAGATTTTTGGGCAGCATGGTGTGGACCTTGTAGAATGGTTGGGCCAATCATTGACGAGTTGAGTACTGAATACGAAGGAAAAGTAGTTATCGGGAAAGTAGATGTTGATGCAAACCAAGAATTTGCTGCAAAATACGGTGTGAGAAATATACCAACAGTATTGGTTTTTCATAACGGTGAGGTAGTAGGGAAGCAAGTAGGAGTGGCTCCTAAGCAAACTTACGCAGATAGTTTAGACGCGTTGTTGTAATCAGTAGATTGCAATTTATATAGAATTTTTTTTAAATTCAGATTAAAGGTTTGGCGAAAGTCAAACCTTTTTTTTGTTTTAACTTGATTTTTTTGAGCTTTTAAATTGTGATTGTGTTTTGTAATCTTTTAATTTTTAAATCATTCAATCTTTTAATAACTTTGAAAGATGAAGATTGAATCGCAAATAGAGAAAGTTTCGAGTTTCCAACATCTTGAATTGTTGGCAAATCAGGTTGTGGAAGGATTTATCTCCGGGATGCATAAGAGTCCGTTTCATGGGTTTTCGGCTGAATTTGCAGAGCATAAAGTGTATAATGTTGGCGAAAGCACGAAGCATATCGATTGGAAGTTGTTTGCTAGAACAGATCGCTTGTATACAAAGCGTTTTGAAGAAGAAACTAATCTAAGGTGTCATATCATTATTGACAACTCCTCCTCCATGCATTACCCTGAGTTAAAAGCGAATCAAAATTTTTATGAAAATAAAATTGGCTTCTCAGTTTTGGCTTCTGCGGTTTTAATGAATCTCCTTAAGAAACAACGAGATGCCATAGGGCTTAGTGTGTTTTCAGATACCTATGAGTATTATGCTCCTGAAAAAGGGAGTGATCGCCATCATAGAATGGTGTTGAATGCTCTTGAAAATACTTTGATTACACCTGTGGTTAAAAAAAATACAGATACCATAACTTTTTTGCATCAGATCGCAGAGAAAATGCACAGGCGTTCCATGATCATATTGTTTACAGACATGTTTCAATCAGGATCAGGAGATGAAGCATTGTTGAGTGCGCTACAACATTTAAAGCATAACAAGCATAAAGTAGTTTTGTTTCATGTTGTAGACGCTAAAACAGAACTCAATTTTGACTTTGATAATGTTCCCAGAAAGTTTATCGATGTGGAGACTGGGGAGTCGATTTCAGTTTTTGCAGATAATGTGAAGAAAGAATATGAAAAGCAAGCTGCTTTGTATTTTAAAAAACTAGCGTTAAGTTGTGCTCAAAATAAGATTAAGTATGTTCCAGTAAATGTTAGTGATAATTTTGAAAAAGTTTTACTAACATACTTAGCTGAAAAACAAAACTTTGGATAATGAATTTAAAAAAATAGCTTTTTTTAATTGCAAACGCTTGTGTAAGTCGAAATGAATTGTATCTTTGCAACCGCAATAACGCTGAGGTCTGGTAGTTCAGTTGGTTAGAATACCTGCCTGTCACGCAGGGGGTCGCGGGTTCGAGTCCCGTCCAGACCGCAATATTGGGGAAAGCCTTTCTTAACGGAGAGGCTTTTTTGCCCCTTTAAAGTATCTAAAGTTAGTTGTGTTGTTTGGTCGAGTTGGTAGCAACGAGACCGGGTTTAGTAGTTAGACCAATGAAAAGCTTTCCATGTTTCTGAATTTATTCAGAACCTACGGATGGCTTTTTTGATTTTCTACAAGTTGGGTTTGGTTGTTGGGGATCATAGGATTAAGTCGAAAACCTGTGGCCTAGGTATACAATTTAGCTATTTTAAAAACAATGTTCTACGTTTATATTTTATACTCAGAATCACTTAATGTGTACTATAAAGGCTTTACTTCAAATG
>NZ_JBZXDY010000011.1:0-103985 GCF_058725285.1 Flavobacterium sp. DW-iso2
ACAACGCCTTGGGTTTCTTCAGATACAACCGTTGCAACTATAGATTCTAATGGTTTGGTTACTACCCTAACAGTTGGCTCAACAATAATTACTTATACCAATTCTAATGGTTGTCAAAAAACAGCAACGGTAACTATCGATGAATTACCAACAGTTTCAAATCAAACAGGCACTATTTGCAGTGATTCCCCTTTTGGAATTGCATTAAATTCAAGCACTAGTGTTCCGGCAGCAACCTATAATATAACAGCCATTAATCTAAATGGATTAACAACATCGGCAGGGAATCCAGTAATAGGAACAGGATTTTTAGCTAATGAAATTGCTAATGATGCATGGACAAATACTACACCAACAGCAGTAGATGTGGTTTACACCGTAGTTCCTGTAAGTGCAGCAGGGTGTTTAGGCAATCTATTTACGGTAACAATTACTATAAACCCAGAACCCGTTGTGGTTAATCAGACAGCTACTAGTTGTAGTGATATTGCAAATAATATGCTATTAGGAAATGATATTGACACTCCATCAGTGTCGACCTACAATATCATTACTATTAATTCCAATGGATTAACAGCTTCAGCGGGTGGCCCGCTTATCGGCACAGGTTTTAGCGCCAATGAAATATCTAATGATTCTTGGACAAATACAACACCAGCCGCAGTAAATGTGGTATATACCGTTGTTCCTGTAAGTGCATCTGGCTGTACAGGTAATCCGTTTACAGTAACCATAACAGTAGAATCTACTCTTGGAGTTGGTCCACAAACGGTAACTACTTGTAGCGATGTTGCCCATGGATTCATTTTAGGTACTGCAGTCAATACTACTTATACCATTACTAATATTAATACCAATGGGCTGACTGCTGTTGGTGGCAATCCTGTTACGGGAACTGCTCTTGGAGCGAGTGAGATCGCAGATGACGTTTGGAACAATATCACTACTTCTCCTGTTAATGTTATTTATACCATTGAGCCTGTTAGTGCCAATGGATGTTCCGGTCAACCATTTACAGTAACCGTTACTGTTAACCCGGAACCGGTTGTAGCTAATCAAACAAGCACTATTTGTAGTGATTCCCCTTTTGGAATTTCATTAAATTCCAGTACTAGCATTCCGGCAACAACCTATAATATAACGGCTATCAATTCGAATGGATTAACTGCATCAGCAGGAAATCCGGCAATAGGAATAGGATTATTATCCAATGTTATAACAGACGATGCATGGACTAATACAACACCAGCCGCAGTTGATGTCGTTTACACGGTGGTACCAAAAAGCGCATCGGGTTGTTTAGGTAATCCATTTACGGTAACAATTACTATAAACCCAGAACCCGTTGTGGCTAATCAGTTGGGTACTATTTGCAGTGATCTAGCTATTGGAATAACTTTAGAAAATGATATTGACACTCCATCAGTGTCGACCTACAATATCACTACTATTAATTCCAATGGATTAACAGCTTCAGCGGGTGGTCCGCTTATCGGCACAGGTTTTAGCGCCAATGAAATATCTAATGATTCTTGGACAAATACAACACCAGCCGCAGTAAATGTGGTATATACCGTTGTTCCTGTAAGTGCAGCTGGCTGTACAGGTAATCCGTTTACAGTAACCATAACAGTAGAATCTACTCTTGGAGTTGGTCCACAAACGGTAACTACTTGTAGCGATGTTGCCCATGGATTCATTTTAGGTACTGCAGTCAATACTACTTATACCATTACTAATATTAATACCAATGGGCTGACTGCTGTAGGTGGCAATCCTGTTACAGGAACTGCTCTTGGAGCGAGTGAGATCGCAGATGACGTTTGGAACAATATCACTACTTCTCCTGTTAATGTTATTTATACCATTGAGCCTGTTAGTGCCAATGGCTGTTCCGGTCAACCATTTACAGTAACCGTTACTGTTAACCCGGAACCGGTTGTAGCTAATCAAACAAGCACTATTTGTAGTGATTCCCCTTTTGGAATTTCATTAAATTCCAGTACTAGCATTCCGGCAACAACCTATAATATAACGGCTATCAATTCAAATGGATTAACTGCATCAGCAGGAAATCCGGCAATAGGAACAGGATTTTTAGCTAATGAAATTGTTAATGACGCATGGACAAATACTACACCAACAGCTATAGATGTAATTTACACCGTAGTTCCTGCAAGTGCAACAGGGTGTTTAGGTAATCCATTTACGGTAACCATCACTGTAAACCCTGAACCCGTTGTGGTTAATCAGATAGCTACTATTTGCAGTGATATTGCTAATAATATGCTATTAGGGAATGATATTGACACTCCATCAGTGTCAACTTATAATATCACTGCTATCAATTCGAATGGATTAAATCAATTTGGAGGAAATCCAATAACAGGTGCAGGATTTTCAAATAATGAAATAGCAGATGATGCATGGACTAACACAACACTATCGGCTGTCAATGTAGTATATACCGTTGTTCCTGTAAGTGCATCTGGCTGTACAGGTAATCCGTTTACAGTAACCATAACAGTAGAATCTACTCTTGGAGTTGGTCCACAAATGGTAACTACTTGTAGCGATGTTGCCCATGGATTCAATTTAGGTACTGCAGTCAATACTACTTATACCATTACTAATATTAACACCAATGGGCTGAATGCTGTAGGTGGCAATCCTGTTACAGGAACTGCTCTTGGAGCGAGTGAGATCGCAGATGACGTTTGGAACAATATCACTACTTCTCCTGTTAATGTTATTTATACCATTGAGCCTGTTAGTGCCAATGGATGTTCCGGTCAACCATTTACAGTAACCGTTACTATTAACCCGGAACCGGTTGTAGCTAATCAAACAAGCACTATTTGTAGTGATTCCCCTTTTGGAATTTCATTAAATTCCAGTACTAGCATTCCGGCAACAACCTATAATATAACGGCTATCAATTCGAATGGATTAACTGCATCAGCAGGAAATCCGGCAATAGGAACAGGATTATTATCTAATGTTATAACAGACGATGCATGGACTAATACAACACCAACCGCAGTTGATGTCGTTTACACGGTGGTACCAAAAAGCGCATCGGGTTGTTTAGGTAATCCATTTACGGTAACAATTACTATAAACCCAGAACCCGTTGTGGCTAATCAGTTGGGCACTATTTGCAGTGATCTAGCTATTGGAATTACTTTAGGAAATGATATTGACACTCCATCAGTGTCGACCTACAATATCATAACTATCAATTCTAATGGATTAACAGCGTCAGCGGGTAGTCCGCTTATCGGTACAGGTTTTAGCGCCAATGAAATATCTAATGATTCTTGGACAAATACAACACCAGCAGCAGTAAATGTGGTATATACCGTTGTTCCTGTAAGTGCAGCTGGTTGTGAAGGCAATCCTTTTATGGCGACTGTTACGATTGAATCTGAATTAGCAATTGCCAGCCAGTCGACCACAGTGTGCAGTGATGCAGTTAATGGCATTATACTGGGTACAGAGCCAACAGCAACTTATACTGTTACCTCTATTGTTTCAAATGGATTAACCGCTTCAGCAGGGAATCCACAATTAGGAACTGGCTTTTTAGCAAATGAAATTGGAAATGATATGTGGACAAACTTAGGAACTGTAGCTGTGGATATAGTGTATAGTATTATTCCCCAAAGTAGTTCAGGCTGTTTGGGAAATCCATTTACGATTACGTTGACGATAAATCCAGAGCCAATCGTTGCCAACCAAATAATTACGCTTTGTAGTGATGAACAATCAAATGTTATCTTAGGTGATGATGTTGATGGGCCTTCAGCTGCGACTTATACAATTACGAATATTAATTCAAATGGTTTATTTTCATTTTTAGGAAATCCACAATTGGGTAATGGATTTTTAGCAAATGAAATTGCAAATGATGGGTGGAAGAATACTACCTTATTGACAGTTCCTGTGATTTATAAAATAACTCCTGTTTCTGCTGACGGTTGTCAGGGAAATCCATTTACTGTTTCAATTAATGTAAATCCACATATAAATATTGCTGTTGTAACTACTCCAATAATCTGTTACGGCTATAACGATGCATCAATTACTGTAACCGTGACTGGAGGTACTTCTCCTTACGCAATTGTATGGAGTAATCTGGGAAGCGGCACGTTTCAGGATAATCTATCCGCTGGTGATTATCTTATTACAGTTACTGATGCCTTAAATTGCGTAAAAACACTGAATGTAAATATTCCTGAGGCGCCTATTTTCACAATCAATCCGGTAGTTAAAAATATTTCTTGTTTTGGTACCCACGATGGTAGCATCAATCTAAATATTATTGGAGGGATTGCTCCTGTGAAATTAGTTTGGGATGATAGTGCGGTAGCTGGAAATGTCAGGAATAATTTGGGACCAGGCTCTTACACGGTAACAATTGTTGACAGTAAGCCTTGTACAATTAAAAAGACTTTTATTATATTGGAACCTCAACCTCTAATTTTATCGGCCAATGTTACCAATGCCTTTGATTGTGATAATGCAAACAGTGGCGCAATAAATCTTCTCGTTGCTGGAGGCACACCACCTTTCACTTATGCTTGGTCAAACGGATCTACAACAGAAGATTTAGTGAATATTCCTGCAGGGAATTATTTGGTTACCGTAATTGATAGCAGGGGCTGTTCAAAACAGGCACAATACAGTATCAACAGACCGCCGCCTATAGTAATTGGAGTAGCTACTAAAACAGAATTTGACTGTGAAACGAAGTTCGTAAAACAAACATTTGTAGCACAAGTTTCGGGTGGGGTTCCACCCTACCAATTGGCCTGGTCCAGCGGAACGGTAAGCGGTTCGAATAATGAAATGATGAATACCAGTCAAAACGGAACAGCAATATTATACGTGACGGATGCTTTGGATTGTAAAGCAAATTACTCGTTCAATGTTAAATTGCAGTCCGTTGGAACACCTTCATTTAATACAACCTCATATTCTTTTGTAACATATGGCACTTATTCTATAATCGATCCAATACAGTTTACAAATACCGCTACTGGTGATTTCATAAGTATGGTTTGGGATTTTGGCGATGGTAGCTTTTCAACCGAGCTGAACCCAGTGCATACATTCCTAAATCCAAAAGAGTACGTGCTGACACAAACTGTTACGTATCCTTTTGGATGTGTCTATGTGCAAAAAATCACTCTTAATGTTGAAAAAGGATATTTATTTGTCGTTCCCACTGCCTTCACACCTAACAATGATACTATGAATGATACATTCAGACCCGTGACTAAGGCATTAAAAAATGTTCGATTGGATATTTATGATACTTGGGGTTCACTAATCTATTCAGAAACCGGAGACACTTTAAAGGGATGGGATGGTAAAATAAAAGGACAGAATGCGGAAAACGGTAATTATTATTGTAAAGTGAGCGCAGAAACCTTTTATGGAACTATTGTCAATGAAAATCACCCTTTTGTATTAATAAAATAAGCACCCAAAGAGAATGAAACTAAAATTTATTATATATGTACTGTTAACTTCCATATCGATTGTAGAAGTTAAAGCGCAAGACCCTGTTTTCACGCAGTATTATTTTGTTCCTGAAACGCAGAACGGTGCTTTTACAGGAACCGTAAATACTTTAAACACAGGAATTCTACACAGAACGCAATGGCCTGATGGAGCCAGAAGACTGGATACTGATTATGCATTTATCAACGGCTCAATCGGAAACTTATCAGAAGATTCACGTCCAAGCGATTCCAATCTTCAAAATATTGGAATGGGGATGACGGTCTTAAATCAGCATGAGGTTTTTACAGATTATAATTATACGCAAATCAATGGTGTATTTTCTCTAAATCTTGACCTTGATAATTTTTATTCGGGTTCAAGAATGATTTTAGGATTAGAAGGAGGTTATGGAACTAAAAATTTTAATTTCAAAAGTCTTTTGTTTGAAGATCAAATCAATACTAACGATGGCAGCATTGGCGGTGGCAGTTTAGATCCAAGTCTCTTAAATCTCAAGAGCAAAATAGATTTCTTTGATATTTCTTCGGGATTTTTGCTTTATAACGATGATTTTTGGCTCGGAGCTTCAGTGAAACATCTTAACACTCCTAATATTGCATTTGACTCCCAAGGTAAACTGCCATTAGATATGAATTTCACGTTTCAAAGTGGATATTCATTTAATCTGGACAGCAATCCTGGTTTTTCGTTCTTACCGGATAATTCCAAATTAGTGCTCACATCAAACTTCATGAAACAAGGGCAATATAACCGATTAGACTTTGGTAGTATAGTCCATTTTAATCCATTTATTATAGGAGTCATTGCTGCAACAAATCCAATGATGAAAAGTACCGACAGCCATCTTCTGACTTCAGTAAATCTGATTGGTTCCATTAAAATATACAACTTTACTTTTGGTTATTCGTATGACGTAAGTACTTCGAAAATAGAAAATACCCAGGGAGTTCATGAATTTTCGTTGACTTGGCAGATAGGCAGGGAATGTCATAGTTGTAATAATTATTTAGCAAAAAGACCTTGGGGCAGGAATTATGATGATTAAAATTTCAAAAGAAATTTTCTTAATCTTCAACATAAAAGAAAAAAATAATAAAAACGAATGTTTTTTTACTACCAATTATGGAGACATACTCAATCTAACAGATTATATTTCGCAAAAGCTTTAGATTTTAAACCTTTTATTTTTGCATTTCTACAGCCACTAATCGAGAAGAAAAAAGCGATAAAAGCTACTTTTTAACCTCTGGAAATCCCTTTAGATCGTTTAATTTATATGGCTTGAACTACCCAGAAATTAAGATTGATTTCAGACAAATGGCTACTCAAAGGAAATGTATAAATACCTGTTTTTTAGCGACAAAACATTAGTCAAATCTATTTTCTGTTTTATTAAGTATTTTAAAATTTCTTAAATACCTTTTAAGTTGTTTTCTACAATGCAATGATTAGTTACATTGGCTGATTCATCTTTTAAAATAACTACATCTAATTTTGATTTTGAAATGTCAATACCTACGTAAAATAAATAGTTTTTTACAACTTTTAATTTAGGATAAACAAAAATGTTGAACTTCTTTACAGCCTTTATTAGACCTTGATGTCTATCATTCTATTTAAAGCAATCAAGCGGTCTCCCTACGGTCGTTCCCTTTGTTCCGCTCGGCAGTTTCAGTCGGTCAACCATATAGTTGAATAACATCTTTTAAGGTACTATAAGTATACTTTTTCCATAAGAAACAGTATTAGTTTCCCTCCATTCCACAGACACTACACCGCACAAAAAAATATAGCAGCTTAAAAATAAGCAGCTATTTTTTTTGCGCCGTTCCGTTCCTCATCTCCACACGGTCACTTCCTGCGTTCGTCGGGGCTATTACAGCCACAATACAGCTTCATTCCGTTCCGCTTCGTAAACTACGCTGCTCTGCAATCAGCAGTATTATGTCTGTCGCCCCTTATTTTTTCAGCGGTGGCGCTCTTCGCACAGCCATCGGGCTTGGCTCCGTTCGGTGAAAAACCTCACTTTGCCCTAAATCAAGGTTTCCCTCCAAAAAAGTCGGGAGTGTTTTATTTTTTCCCCGCCGTTTCACGCTCCTATCCGCTACGTTTCGCTCCCTTTATGTAGCACAAATACGTTAGTATTTAGCCCTCAACTTTTGTCATCCTGAGCGAAGTCGAAGGACGCTTAACTCTCGCGTCTAGGGTGGCTATTCGATTGCCGCAACCCCGCCACTGCGCTCCTCATCCGCATAAAAAAGTTCCTTCTCGTCTAAAAAGACGAGACCACTTTTTTATGCTCCTTGCGGTGCTTGGGGGTGTTTAATTGCCGCTTCTAGAAGAACGACTCCAAAAGAAGAACAGTAACGAGAATGTTTTGTGATACAAGAAAATAAAAAAAAGAAAGTAAAGGTAAGCTCCGGTTTCAAAAAGTAAAGTTCAAGCCCTCCGGGTTTTTGAAAATATCTCCACCCTTACATTTCCACTTCATAATTTGATAAACCGATGAGGTTTCGATTTCCACAGAAGAGTTGGGTAGTATTTTTTCAAAAAAAGTGGACTCCTTTTGAAACCTCCTCTTCTTAGACGACTTTCTTTTTTTTCTTTTTCTTTTAAAAATAGTAGGGTGCCGAGCGCAGCGAGGCACACAATCTAAAACCAGAAATCATGCCAAACTTCATCATCAAAACCCATCAGAAAGAAACCATTTACAAGGGAAACCAAATCTTTATTCTCAACAAAGGAATGAACAGTGGAAAGCCCCAGAAAGAGCCTTTTACCAATAGTTATGTCATCATTTTTTCATCCGACGAAGACGCCGAAATGATTTACTGGCTAGCATACAGCCTATGGCAAATGAAATTTTGGCATCAGCACCTTATTGGGTCCGTTATTCCATTTATCAGAATTAAAAACTTCAAAACCGAATTTGACCAAAAAGTAAATCAATTACTTTACGACTTCGAGCAGCATCAGAAAGATATTGATGCAATCAAAGCGCTAGAACTACAAAAAGAACATCTGGAGAAAAATCTAAAACTGATTAATGAACTAAAAAAATGTATTTTGTCTAGGTACTGTCGGTAAACAAAAAAAAAGCCTAATCTTGCGATTTAGGCTTTCTTATAAAATTCAGTAAAGGTTACCACACAAAAACTGAATTTATTCTGAACTTGTTTCAGAATCTAATGAAACTGAATTTATTTTTTATTTTTGGTCAACCGCTTTAAAAGAAGTGAAACCAGAAAACTAACTATCGCTCCAACAACGGCTAAGATAATAGTTTTTAGAATATCTTCAGAAAGGATATTGGGTGCAATACTCAACAAAGTTCCTAAAATGGTGCCTGATTTTAAAGTAAGATTAGTCTCCATCGCTTCTAGATTTTGGAATTATTTCTTGTTCTGCCTTCAACAGGGCTGCTTCATCAACTGTAACCTGACTGATAGCAGAAATAACCCCTCCAGCAACAGCGATATATCCTGCAATACTTACCACAGCAACAGGCAAAACAACCGGCGCCGCAATCACACTTCCGCTTATGGCCAACAAAGCCAATCCAATGGCTCTCAAAATCCTAAAAAATTTAGGAGTGGGCGCTTTCGCGCGTTCAACTACATTCATAATTTATCTACTTTTTTTCAGCCTTGTCGTCCTGAGCGGAGTCGAAGGATTAGATTGAACACTTATTTTCACTACTTCATTACGATCTAAAGCGGCGTAAACCAAAGATTTCAGCTTTTCCAACGCTTTTCGCGAGGAACAGCCCTTTCCTACTCCACTATGTTGCGTTACAGGAGCAATACAGCCCAACAATTCTTTTTTGGCGTCATTGGCGGGATGGATTAATATTAAATCTCTTTCCGGAACATTTCTCAAATGCAAATGCCATTTAAATTTTGGGCTAAACCGCTTCTGCAAAACATATTCTCCTTCCGGAATACAAGAGATACGCCTTTGGTTTCCCAACCAAGGCAATTCGATGGTATAACAAACTAGTGTGCCGTTCCATTCTAGCATCCCTTGCGTTCCTTCAGGAAAATAGATTCTGGTTAATACCAAAACCATCTTACAATCCGCTTACACTAACCAAAGCTAACGGGTTGTAGGATCCATTTTTCAAGGGATACATCTGACCATTTACTTGTTGGTAAAACTCAACACCTAAAGCCAAAAACAACGGTTTTGTGCTGTTTGGCGTGACCGGGTTTACATGACTAATCGCCGCTGTTGCTGTCATATCCCATGGAAGAATAGCAGTTTCAGAATTCGTTGATACGAAAGTCTCTGCCTCAAAATCAATTTCAGCACCAGCTGAAATAATTTTGAAATGTGTCGTTCCTCCTGGAGCTGCAATCATATTAGCGGGAATAAACGAATCCAAATCAACGCTGATATCTCCAGATACTCTGTCGATTATCCCTACATAGGGAGCAAACAAACTAGTTCCCAGTTTCCCTCTGATGTTGAACTCAAAACCAATAAGCAATTCCGCCTCACCATCAATTACATTTCGCAACCCACGCTCGCTAATCGTATCGGCTTGAATAACTTTCACCATCGCTTGTGTCAATCGACTCACCACTCTACCGTCTGCAGAATTTAGAAGTAAGACTCTCAGAGCCGTTCTTAAAGTTTTTCCGGCCTTCCCTGCTCTACCAAACTCGGAACCATTTTCACGCGTTCTTTGAAACGCAGGATCATTTTTGATTCTGCTTGCATCGATGCCTCCTTTTTCACGAGCCAAATGGCCGTCTTGGGTTTTGTAAAAAGTAATATCTCCAATAGTACCTTTCAACTTAATTATACCTTTCTGTCTTGCCATAATTCCTAAAATTTAAGTTTATAATTTGTTTTAAAATCGTTTCAATTTTCAACCGGTTGCAACACTTTTCAATTGATTTGAATACAAATTTTAGCTAATTAAATCACATTAAAAAGGCCTCGACGACCAGATGGCAGGATCAGACACAGATGGCATAAATCGACATAAATGACACTTGTGAGTTCGTTACGAGTTATAAATTTCTATATGCAATTACATATAGATTGTGTTTCAGCAAGTAAATTATATGCTTTTACATATAATTTACTATATTTGTTCTAATTCGATGTAAATGCATATAATTATGATAACACTAGCAGACTTTGTAAAAGAAAAAAGAAATGAAGTAAACCTCACCCAAGAAGCATTTGCAGAACGTGCTGGAGTAGCACTTACCGTTATTCGAAAAATAGAACAAGGCAAAGAAAATCTAAATCTCGAGAAGGTAAACCAGGTACTCCGAATGTTCGGGCATACCCTCGCACCGGTTAACGCACGAGAATTATCCAAAAATGAAAAGAAAGAATAATGAGAAAGGCTGCAATATATTATAAAGACGTCTTAGCGGGAATACTCACCGAAACAGATGAAGGAGACTATATCTTTCAGTATGAAGAACAATACATAAAGAAACATCCCAAGCAGTTCATTACGTTTACGATGCCAGTAAGTCCTAAAACATATACCGACAAACGATTATTCCCCTTTTTTGAAGGACTAATTCCTGAAGGCTGGCTCCTGGATATCGCATCCAAAAACTGGAAAATCAATCCCAATGACCGCATGGGATTACTCTTGGCCTGCTGCCAAAATTGTATCGGAGCCGTCAGTGTTCAACCAATACCAAATGAAAATGAGTAAGAAATGCGTATATTGTTATCAGATAGTAGAGGATACAATTGGAGGTGATTTTCACGAGCAATGTAGCTTAGCGTTTTTTGGAACAAAACACCAACCTGCATTTGAACATACCCTACAACAAATGACCGCCTTAGCGCTAAATGTCGTGGAGCGAAGCGTGGCAGTACCTGGGGTACAACCCAAATTATCACTATCAATAGTAAATGACACGATTCAGGACGGGAATAAAGGACGTCTTACCGTGGTAGGTGCTTTGGGCGGTAATTATATTTTCAAACCGCCATCCGAACAATTCCCTGAAATGCCCGCAAATGAACATGTAACGATGCGCATTGCAGAAGCTTTTGGAATTAACACTGTAAAATCAAGCTTGATCCGACTACAATCTGGCGAGCTTTCCTATATTACCAAACGCATTGATAGGACAGCTACTGGAGAAAAAATCCACATGCTCGACATGTTCCAAATCACGGAAGCTTTTGACAAATACAAAAGCTCGATGGAAAAAATAGGCAAAGCCATCAACGAATTCTCAGACAACACCTTACTGGACAAACTATACTTTTTGGAATTAGGAGTTTTCAGCTACCTGACCGGAAACAACGACATGCACCTGAAGAACTTCTCGATGATCAATACAGGGGATAGTTGGACATTGGCTCCAGCCTATGATCTGTTGAACGTGGCCATAGTAAACCCGGAAGACACCGAAGAACTAGCCTTAACTCTCGATGGAAAAAAGAAAAAACTAAAATGGGAGCATTTCCAAACACTAGGAACAAATCTTGGTCTCAACGAAAAACAGCTAAAAGGAATAGTAAAACGATTCCAAAAAAACAAACCAATTGCCATGCAGTGGATCGACAATTCATTCCTGTCTGAAGCATTCAAAGAAAAATACAAACTACTATTAGAGGAAAGATACAGCAGTTTATTTCAGCCTAAGTAAACAAGCACTTTTTTGTTTAATTTTACTTAGAAGTTTGGATAATAGAATTTTAAAGTAAGCCAAAGCCCAATCAAAGCTATAGATAGAGTATGAAAGCAGCAACCACGAGATTGTGTATCTACCCTAAAGACATACAACGTATTACCGGCAAGAGTTATCGCCAAAGCATTAGACTGTTGCAAAACATCAGAAAGGAGCTTAACAAGCTCCCTACGGAGTTTGTATCCGTGCAAGAGTTCTGCCAATACACTAGCCTGAAACAAGAGCAGGTAGAATTACATATTATAGGTTAAACTCCCCACAACCCTTTAAAAATATTTTACCATTATAATAGTTATATATAATATATTTAACTAATTTTGATTAATATAATGGTTATTTTATGCTAGATCCAATCACAATAAAATCGGTTAAACTCAAAATCGGAGCGTTTTGTAAAAACAAAAGGAAGGAATACGGTTTATCCCGAGATGAACTTGCCAAAGAGCTTGATATCTCCCGCACCACGATTCAGAATATTGAGAATGGCAAAAATGCCACATTAGATAATCTACTGAAAGTAGCCAATCATTTTAATGTCCTGGAAACCATTTTTCTTGCTATCGATACCCTAGATCAAACCGATAATAACATCTCATTGTACTAATTATGGCAGCAGATAAAAGCATATCAATCATCGCTTTCGATACCGAGATAGGAAAATTAGGATACGATTTCAACCAACGTAAATGCTATTTCCAATACAGTCCTGAATTTTTAGATTCGGGCAAGTATTCCAATATGTTTCCTTTCCTGTTTAAGAGAATAAAACCAGTACAGGTATTCACCCAATTTGAAGGAGAAACGTTTAAAGGTCTTCCTCCTATGATTGCCGATTCCCTGCCGGATATGTTTGGGAACATCATTTTCCAGGAATGGTTCAACGCTAAGGAAAAAGGATTTAAAATTACACCTTTAGAACAATTAACTTATGTCGCCGACCGTGGTATGGGTGCGCTGGAATACCGTCCCGTCAAAGACCTACCTATGACCTCCAAAATTGATATTGAAGAAATGGTGAAGGTTCTTGAACGTGTCTTACATCTAAAAGACGAAACCACTTCAAACAACCTAAGTGATTTATCGCTTTTAAACATATTTAAAATTGGTACTTCCGCAGGAGGTGTCAGACCTAAAATAGTAGTTTCAGAAAACAAGGAAACCGGTGCCATCGTCGCGGGAGACCGAATATTCTCTGAAGAGTTTAACCATTACATTGTGAAACTGCATTTGGAAGAACCACAGGGTTATAATAAAGAAAAGGTAGAATACGGCTATTATTTAATGGCTCTGGAGGCTGGTATTGACATGATGCCTTCAAAATTAATCGATGACACCCATTTTGCCACCTCACGATACGACAGACAAAAAGGACAAAAGCAACACGTACTTACCGCATCGGGTCTTACAGGCTGGGATTTTAAAAAACCTGATAATTCATCCTATGAAAATCTGTTTAAACTTTCCATCAGTTTAGATGTTCCACACAAAGACATCCACCAACTCTTTAGAAGAATGATATTTAATGTAGTCTTCAAAAACGTAGACGACCATTTAAAGAACCACAGCTTCATCTACGATAAAGAAAAAAATAGCTGGAATCTTTCCCCAGCGTATGATATAACGTATGCCTTAAACCCATTGCTTACTTTTACAAGTATTTCAAGAGCATTATCGATTAATGGCAAACGACAGGATATAAACTGGAATGATGTCCTATCTATTGCAGAGGAATTTGCTGTTAAAAACCCTAAAGGAATTATTGATGAGGTTCATAACACAGCAGTATTCTGGAAAAAAACGGCCACTGAATTAAATATCCCAGAAAATATAATCAATACAATTGAAAACGATTTTTATTTTATAAAGAACTAATCGTTGATAAACGGAATCTATTTCTAAAAAATTGGATGCAAAAATCAGAACAAAACTTTAATACCTAGGTCAATTTTTGTTACTGTACAAGCTTAAAAATTGAACAGCTTAAACATATAATTATTTGGTAAAATAGTACTTATCCATACCATATTTTGAACCAATCAATGGTGCAAATTCCAATAAAATTGATTAAATTTGAGTCATCAATACGAGTACTAAATTGAGTGAAATTTAAAGGTGCACAATTCGGTGCACTCATTTTGAAAAACAAACGCTAAGTCAATAAAATTAGGACTTGACAGAGGTTGACAAGTCCCTCTTTCTCCGCTAAAAGCACCTCAAAAGGGTGCTTTTTACATTTCAATACTTTCCAACTTTCGATAAATTGGAAAACAAGTTCAAAAGTTGTTTGTTACAAACTATCGACCATTTTCAATAATTACTCAAACCATTCGCGCACAATAATATTAGGCTAAAATCCAAAATTTTTATTCCTTCTAACGGCAGAATTTCTTGAATATGGAGCGGTTTACTGTTTCAGTTTAAAAAATTAAATGCTTTCTAAATTATTTATTTGAAGTACTAATTCTTTTGGAACTAGAATTTTACTTTGGGTTTTGAAATCAAATAAAATGACCTCATGTGTTTTTATCGCCATCAATTTCTGGCTTTTTTCACTGTAATAGAAAGATTTCAGGATGATTCTGTCATCCCTGATTTCTTCCGTTTTTGTACCAATATGGATGGTGTCGGGATAGGTTACCGGAGCAATATATTTAACCGACTGGAATCCTAAAATAATACCTGTTTTCATTTTATCCCCTTCAGATGAGAAGAATCCAAGCGCTCTAAAATAATCAATCCTAGCTGTTTCTCCCCATCGAACATAGACCACATTATTAACATGTTGCAATGCATCCATTTCTCCCCACTGCACTTCAATAGTCGAAATAACAGGATACTGTTTTAAAATATCTTTCATTTTTTCAATAGGTCTTTAAACAATCCGCGGGCGATCACTATTTTCATAATTTCATTGGTTCCTGCATAAATACGGGCAACACGATTGTCAGCATACATGCGAGCAATGGGGTAATCCCACATATATCCATAGCCTCCAAATAATTGTAAACATTCATCCACTACATTGCCGCACATATCCGTTGCCGAATATTTAATCATCGAAGCGGTTTCAGTCGTTAATTTATGATCCACCAATAATTCAATGCAGCGATCTAAAAAGGCCTGATGTATTTGCATTTGCGTGGTACATTCAGCTAGTTTAAATTGGGAATTTTGAAAACCGGCTATCTGAGTTTTAAAAGCCTCTCTTTCTGTCGTATAGGCAATTGTGCTTTCAATAGCTCCTTCGGCTGTTGCTACTGCAAAAATCCCTACTGTCAATCTTTCACGAGCCAATTCTTCCATCATAATTTTGAAACCCATTCTCTCCTCTCCCAGTCTATTTTCTTTTGGTACTTTTACATTATCAAAAAATAACTCACAGGTGTCTTGAGATTTCATTCCTATTTTCTTAAAAGGGATTCCTTTACTGAAACCCTCCATAGATGATTCCATTATAAGCAAAGTCACTCCTTCCTGATCTGTATTGACATTTGTTTTTACTGCTACAATGGCCATATCACACATAAAACCATTGGTGATAAACGTTTTTTGTCCATTTACTACATAATGGTCTCCTTTATCTTCGGCGGTGGTTCGAAGTGCTTTCAAATCACTCCCGCAATTCGGCTCAGTCATACCTATGGCGGTAATCATTTCGCCTTTGGCCATTTGTGGCAAATACTTCTGCTTTTGATCCTCAGTTCCATATTTCAACAAATAAGGCGCTACAATGTCAGAGTGCAATGAAAAACCTGGACCGCTAATTCCTTTTTTTGCAAATTCTTCGATGAATAAAGCGTTAAATGAAAAATCAAGTCCTCCGCCTCCGTAAATTTCTGGCATATCGATACACAATAACCCCAGTTCCCCGGCTCGTTTCCATATTTCGCGGCCTACCATGCCTTCTTTTTCCCAGTCATCCAGCTTATCCATTATTTCATTCGAAATAAATTCCTGAATCATTCCTTGCATCATTTTATGTTCTTCGGACGCGTATATCTTTCGTTCAATTAATATATTCTTTAACATATCTTTTAGTTTTTTAGTTAGTCTATTTTTAGTTCTCGTAGAAAACCCGGCCGGTTCCTGCGCTTTTAATTCGTTCTTGTAAACTTTCGGGTATCTTAAATCGCTCCCCATATTTCGTTTCTAATTTGGCACTATACAAGGCAAATTCCTTTGCTCCGACATAATCAATGTACGACATCACTCCTCCAGTGTGTAGTGGAAATCCTAATCCTAAAATCGAACCTACATCAGCATCTTTGGGTTCTTGAAGTACTCCGGAGTCTAAACATTTGTAAGCATCGATAACCATAGCGAATAACAATCTTCTGCCCACTTCTTCTTCATCATAACTGGCTTGAGGAGGATAGATTTTTGACCATTCTTTCCAAATTAATTTCTTTTCATTTATTGGATAATCATAAAAGCCTTTCCCCTCTTTTTTACCCGTTCGCCCATGCATTTCAGTAATCGTGACCAAAGTCTGCCGTAAATTAATCTCATGAGGCGTTAAATTGGGGTCTTCACTCATTATTGCCAGCATTAAGTTCAAATTAATCTCATCTGAAATCACCAAAGGACCTACTGGCATACCTATCTTTTTAGCCACATTTTCAATTACAGCAGGCGGTACCCCTTCGGTAAGCATTGTAACTCCTTCATTTATAAATTTACCAAAAACTCTTGAAGTAAAGAAACCCCAACCGTCATTTACGATAATGGGGACTTTCCCAATGGCAGTTACATAATCTATGGCTGCTGCCAAAGTTCCTTCGCTTGTTTCTTTACCAACAATTACTTCTACTAATTGCATCTTTTCTACAGGCGAAAAGAAGTGCAATCCAATAAACTTATCCGGTCTGACAGAGGCTTTCGCGAGTTGGCTTATAGGTATTGTTGAAGTATTCGAAGCATAAATTACTGCCGTATCAATCACTTTTTCGGTTTCAATAGTAATCGTATTTTTTAATTTTTCATTTTCGAAAACGGCTTCAATAATCAAATCACAAGACGCTAAATCAGCATCTGAATCTGAAGCTTTTATTTTTTGTAATAGCGCTTCTATTTTGGCTTCAGTTGTATATCCGTTTTCTAATTTTTTTTGCTCCTGTATCTTTATGTAGTCTTTTCCATTTTCTGCTTTTGCTATGCTCACGTCTTTCAGTAAAACATCAATTCCGGCCTTTGCATTTACATAAGCAATTCCCGCACCCATCATTCCGGCACCTATCACGCCTACTTTTTTGAAAGAAACTCGATCATAGCCTTTGGGTTTTGATTTTCCTCTGGCGGCATCGTTTATAAAAATAAAGGAGGCCCTAATAATGTTTTTTGTTTCTTTACTAAATAAGGTATCGACAAAATAACGTGCTTCAATCTCTAATGCTTTATCAATGTGACAGGCTGCGCCATAATAAATCGCACTGAGTACATTTTTGATATGCGGTAAATTCCCATGGGTTGTTTTATAAGCCATCGCATTCGAAACACTGAAAAATTCAGTAACTCCAGACGTTTGCCCAACACCCAATGGAGTTCCGGGGACTTTAAATCTTTTGTTGTCCCAAGGTTGCTCGCTTGTTCCTTTAGTTATAATCCAGTTTTTAGCCAGCATTACGATATCATCTTCAGGACTGCATATTAAATCGACAAGTCCTTCTTTCCCCGCTTGTGCTGCAGTTAGTTTTTTAGATTTCGTAATGTATTCGATGGTTTTCTGCGACCCCAACATTCTCAAAAAGCGTTGCGTACCTCCTGCCCCAGGAAATAAACCCACAGAACATTCGACTAATCCTATATAACTTTTTGGATGACTACTCATAATCCGGTGATGACAGGCTAGTGCAATTTCGCATCCACCGCCAAGAGCAAGTCCGTTTATGGCAGCCACAACCGGTTTGCCACAAGTCTCCATTTTCCGTAAATAGATATTGGTTTGCATGAGCATATCAAAACATTCTTCTTTTGATTTGTCATAATTTAAAAACCATTTTAAGTCACCGCCGGCTATAAAATCTTTTTTGGCGGAAGCAATAACAATTCCTTTTACGGCATCATCCGTTATGGCTTGGTTTATAGTTAAAAAGAACTCGGCCATGGTAACTTCATTCATTATGTTTACCGGAGAATCCGCCACATCCCAAGTAACAATTGCAATACCATCATTATCAACACTGTATTTTATATGTTTATTATTCATAATCTAAAGGATAATTGGTTTTTAAATACGTTCAATAATGGTTGCTATTCCCATTCCCCCACCAACACATAAAGTTGCCAAAGCGGTACTTTTATTTTGACGTTCTAATTCGTCTAGGGCAGTTCCAAGAATCATACAGCCTGTTGCGCCTAAAGGATGCCCCATAGCTATCGCTCCGCCGTTGACATTTACAATCGAATGATCGATATTAAAATGATCCATCAAACGCATTGGAACCACTGCAAACGCTTCATTAACCTCAAAAATATCAATGTTACTCGCATTCATTTTGGCATTTCGCAATGCTTTTTTAGTTGCTGGAATAGGACCTTCAAGCATAATCAATGGCTCACTTCCCAATACGGCCCCCATTCTGATTATTGCTCTTGGTTTTAATCCGAGTTTCTCCCCTATTTCTTTCGAACCAATTAACATTAATGAAGCTCCATCAACAAGGCCAGAGGAATTACCAGCATGATGGATGTGATTTATTTTTTCGATTTCTAAGTATCTATCTATGGCGGTTTGATCAAACAATTGCTCGCCCATTTTTTCAAATGCTGGCGATAATTTAGATAGTATTTCTAAAGTGGTATTTGCTCGAATGTATTCATCCTTTGCCAAATGAACCAAGCCATTTATATCAGTCACTGGAATTATGGATCTATCAAAAAAGCCATTTTGTTGTGCAAACGCTGCTCGTTTTTGAGAATTTACAGCAAAGTGATCTACGTCGTTTCGGGAATATCCATATTTCGTTGCTATTAAATCGGCCGATATTCCTTGAGGAACAAAGTGTCCAAAAGCAGCATCGGGCTCCATTAGCCAAGCAGAACCGTCAAGCCCCATAGGCACTCTTGACATGGATTCTACTCCACCGGCAATAATCAACTCAGACCATCCTGATTTAATCATAGCTGCTGCTTGATTAATAGCCTCCAGTCCGGAAGCACAATAGCGGTTTAGAGAAACGGCAGAGAGGTGATCCCCATAATTAGAACACTGCGCAGCGACCTTAGCAACATTCCCTCCTTGTTCCCCAACCTGAGTCACACAGCCAACTATCAAATCTTCTACTAAACTAGTGTCTAAATCGTTTCTTTCTTTTAAGGCGGTCAACAAAGTAGTTAATAATTGAACCGGACTAACTGGGGCTAAAGAACCGTTGCCTTTTCCAATTCCCCTGGGTGTTCGAACTGAATCGTAGATATATGCTTCCATTTTCATTAATTAAGTTACCAATCGGTAACATGTATTGAAAAAATGTTACCATATGGTAACAAATATAGTTTTATTTATTTAAATTTGAAATTTATTTTAAAAAATTAAAGTCATAATATTGCAGAAAACCATCAGCTTACATAATTTATTAACTATGGAACAATACACTCAAGAAACCTATCATTTCGATTTATCCAACGATAAAATACAAACTGTTCATGCCTTTCTCAATAAAGACGGGGCAAGCACAGCTAAAGAATTTTCCATCAAAGCCTATGAATACGTTCGCGATAACTGGCCGTATTACCCCTACCGCTTTAGTTTAATAAATGAAGACTGGCGCGCATCAGAGTTAACAACGCATAAAAGTGGCCATTGTATTGATAAAGTAATTATTTTGATTGCAATTTTACGAGCACAGAAAATTCCGGCTAGACTGGGATTGGCAAAAGTAAAAAATCACATAGCGGTAGATCAGATTGTTGAAAAATTTGGCTCAGATGTACTCGTGCCACATGGTTATATCGAAATCTACATAGATAATAAATGGATCAAAGCCACACCCGCTTTCAACAAAGAACTCTGTCAGCTCCTCAATGTAAAGGTTTTAGAGTTTGATGGAGAAAATGATTCTATATTTCAAGAATTTGACCAAACCGGTAAAAAGGCTTTTATGGAATACCTTGAAGATTACGGAACTTTTAATGAAGTACCTTTACCTTATATGTTTCAATTATTACAACAACATTATCCCCGAATAATTGAATCAGGAATAACTTTAGGCGGTGTATTACAACTATCCAAATTATAAATGAAAAAAGACAGAGCAGCTACCGAAGAAAAGATCTACAAAGCCTTTTTGGATATATTAAAAGAAAAAGGCCCCCAAGGAGTTGGGATAAATGCCATTGCCAAGGAAGCAGGAGTTTCTAAATCATTAATCTACCGTTATTTTGGCGGTATGAAAGGTCTACTGTTACGTTTTGCTCAAAAAGGAGACTTCTTTAAATCCCTTTCAGTCATTGATGAAAAAAAGGATAATTTAGAAAACTTAAAAGACTTCATTAAAGAAGGAACCAAAGAACTGCGCAAAAACACTTTAACCCAAGAAATTTTGCGCTGGCAGTTGATCGAAAATAATGAGAACACGAAAAGTCTTTTTAAGTACTTCAATGCCCAAGTAGGCAAAACATTTACTACGAATACAAAAGACGAATCCCTTAATGCCGCTTTTCAGTTAATGTTAGGTGGCTATGTTTACTTTACCTTATTATCTAAATTTAATAAAACATTTATAGCAACCGATTTGACATCAGAAACTACTTGGGAAAATTTTGATGAGGCTATTGCCAAAACAATAGAACTGTTCAGTAAAACCTAACTGGAATCTAAAATCACCCACTCTTACTACAACCAAAAGCTGTTTCGACTAAAGTCCTATCAATACACTCTCTTTCTGAAAAGCACAATTATAAAGCTTTACAAAGCTACCAAATCAATCAAATGATGACTGAAAAGCTTAAATATGCAGCGCAAATTCAGTCACACAACCGAAACTTAAATAGAAATAATGTCATTTTAACAACACACAAATAGGAATTTCAAAAATAGTTACATAATTACTATGTAGTATTACAAAAGGCATGTTGTTTGCTTTATAACAAAATGGGGTTCTGCTTTTGACTCAGAACTATATTTTTTTTCACTAATGTGTTTAAAATAAAGAATATAGTAAGAACAAAAATGAAGAATTATCGCAGAATCAAATTAAAATTAATAGCATCAATTAAAATAACGCCTATGAATACCTATTACTTACATGACGGGACAATACTTAGCGGTCCTTTTGATTTTGCCGAATTAAAAGCAAAAAAAATAACGAAAACCACTTCCGTATGGTGCGAAGGAATGGAAGATTGGAAACAAGCAGGAGAAGTGGAGGAATTAAAAAAATCATTATTTTCCATACCCCCACCAATTAAGTCTTTCGTTGTCCCTCCAACACCTTCAAAAAACGAATATGAAAATGAAATTAAGAAGTTTGCACGTGTAAATAAAAAACCCTTACTTCTGGTTGCTGGAATGTTACTTTTAACTATTGGAACCTTAATTTTTAATATTATACTAAAGAGGAGAACTTTAAAACTAGAGGAGAGAAACAATCAAACTGAATACAACAACCATCAGTATAAAATACAGGAAAAAGAAATTGAAGATCAGAAGAACTTTATTACTGAACAAGAGAAAATAGAATCGGAAAGGATTGGAAAAGAAAGAAAACTGGCCATCAATAATCGACTTTCATCCATTAAAAATTTACTTACCGTCACACATTCCAATTTAAACAATTCCAAAAACGAATTAAATGATGCCCGAAAATTTCATTTTTTAAGAACAAATGGCGAACGGGAGGATGAAATTAACTCTATAGCAAATAACATTGTTTTTTGGCGGAATGAAATTGAAAAACTTGAAAAGGAAATGAGTATGCGATATCTGGAACTTGAAAAAATTCACTAATCTGCTTCTCAACATTTAGCAACTTCCTACACTGCTATTTTTAAATCACAATCAAGGAACAGCTTTTAGTCCAATCAGGATTAAAAGCTGTTTTTTTATGCCTTATAATGCGACACGATCTTAGCAATAATAAAAGGGGTTACGATAATTTATTTTTACATAAAAAATTAAAAACACATCCTTTCAATCTTATTTAGATTAAAAAAAATAAAAAAAACTTCTTTATTTATACTAAAAAAATAATACTACCCTAAACAAATAGGGGGTGTCGTTAAAAATATTAATTATGAATATTTCGATATTTTAGCATTATAATACCGAATAACTAAAATTTGGAAGTCATTTTTTGTAATTGATAATTCTTTCCAAATTAGATCAAAAACATTAATTATTCTTTCTTCTCTTAAAGAAAAGTTAATAAATTCGTCAAAATCAGCGGCTGAAAATCGCATCAAAACCGAATTTATTTAACCTATTTCAAAATTTAAATGAAGAGTAAAATAATAACCAAAACCAATTAATCAATACTAACTAAATTTTTTATCTAATGAAAAAAATCGAAGCTGTTATTCGAAAATCAAAATTTGATGAAGTTAAAGAAGCTTTACACAAAATCGAAGTCAATTTTTTCACCTATTGGGACGTTACCGGAGTTGGTAATGAACAACAAGGACATGTTTACAGGGGAATAACCTATAGCACCACAGACATCCAACGAAGATATATTTCCGTGGTCGTTTCCGATCCTTTTTTAGAAAAGACGGTTGACACTATTTTAGAAGCGGCCTCTACAGGAATGGTAGGAGACGGAAAAATATTTGTTTCTGACATTCAAGAAACATACAGAATCAGAACTAAAGAAAAAGGAACGGATGCCATCAACTAACCAACTTTCTATAAACTAACTAATAACAAAATAAATTATGGATACGAATGCTGTATTAGACTTAATGTGGGTGTTAATCTGCGGAATTTTAGTGTTTTTTATGCAAGCAGGTTTTACGCTTGTAGAAACTGGATTTACCAGATCGAAGAACACAGGGAACATAATAATGAAAAATTTAATGGACTTCTGTATTGGAAGTGTCGCATTCTGGGCAATAGGATACTCGTTAATGTATGGAGCTTCAATAGGTTCTGTTATAGGAACTCCAAGTTGGTTTTTTGATAGCGCTGCCGATATGCACAGTTTGTTCTTTCAAACTGTATTTGCTGCAACAGCTGCAACAATTGTTTCTGGTGCTATTGCCGAAAGAACAAAATTCACTACTTATTTGATCTTCTCGTTATTAATGACTTTACTTATTTATCCAATTTCTGGTAGCTGGGTTTGGAATGCAGGAGGATGGCTTGCAAAAATGGGATTTACTGATTTTGCTGGTTCCAGTGTAGTACACTCTGTTGGTGGTTGGGCATCATTAGTGGCTGCTGCTTTGGTAGGACCTAGAATTGGAAAATATAATACGGATGGAACATCAAATGCAATACCTGGACACAGTTTAATGTTAGGTGCATTAGGGGTGTTTATTTTATGGTTTGGATGGTTTGGATTTAATCCGGGTTCTCAATTAGCAATTTCTGGGGACAATGCTTTCAAAGTAGCGGCTATTTTTATCACAACAAATCTTGCTGGAGCTTCTGGAGCATTGGCTGCTATGTTCTTGACTTGGGCCGTTTATAAAAAACCAGATATTTCTATGACATTAAATGGCGTATTAGCTGGCCTTGTAGGTGTTACTGCGGGTTGTGCTGCTGTAAGTCCAATGGGAGCATTCTTTATCGGACTAATTTGCGGTGTAGCAGTCGTGTTTTCAATCGAATTTATAGACAAAAAACTAAAAATTGACGATCCTGTTGGAGCTATTTCTGTACACGGAGTTTGTGGTGCCTTAGGTACTTTACTAGTAGGTGTTTTTGCTACTGATGGTGGTTTACTTTACGGCGGAGGATTTGAAAAGCTAGGAGTTCAAGCTATTGGAGTATTTTCAATTGCAGCATGGGCAATGGGCGCTTCGTTTGTAGTACTTTTTATCCTAAAGAAAACTATGGGATTAAGAGTTACTAAAGAAGAAGAAATTGATGGTTTAGATATTCATGAACATGGAACCAATGTTTATAATGATTAACACTTAAAAAAGTTAAACTAAAACGGATCAAATATAATTAAAGCGAGATATCGTAGCTTATAAATAAAGTCTCAAACAAAAAATAGTTTTGTTTGAGGCTTTATGCTTTAAGAATCCACATTAATCACTACTTTAGAATAATCCTCGATTCTTTTTAAAATCTCTACAGGCTAAATAAATACATCGCTTCCTCCATTTTTATAAATCTTCTAAAGTAATATGCGAAACTACCGACTTGTCTTGCAGCAAAACATCATCATAACTTCCGTCGTCGTCATTTTTTTTTATCAGAAGCCAAGCGTTTTCCTGTTTTCCGTTTAGTCTCACTAATGTAAATTCCCCCTTCAGTTTATGCCCTTTTAGAATAATTCCCAGCTTCCCTTTTTCTAAATCCGATTTAATATCGCCTTCCTCTTTAGTATCTGCAAGCGTATACGTTCCATTATCCCATACAATCACTTTACCAGCTCCGTAATTTCCCTCGGGAATAATACCCTCAAAATCCTTATAATCGTATGGATGATCTTCCACCATAATCGCCAATCTTTTATCAGCTGGTTTCATCGAAGGCCCCTTGGGTATAGCCCAACTTTTCAGTACGCCATCCATTTCCAAACGAAAATCATAATGCAGATGAGATGCAGCATGTTTTTGCACCACAAAAACCAACTTGTTTTTCGGCTTTACAACATCTCCTTTTGGCTCTGTTGTGGAATTAAAATTGCGTTTTTCGCTGTATTTTTTTAAAGACATACCACATGAATTTTAGATTGAAACCTTGCTAAAAGTTGCTCTTTTTAATTTATTTATGGATTAAAATCCATGATTATACATGGTATCCTATTCAAAAAAAATACCGCCAGAGAAGCATTTTTATAATTAATACGCCATAAACCCGCTAGATTATTTTTAAAACTGCAGTATGTTAAATCTTATGAAAATAATAAAAATACGGACTTAAAGTTTAATAAGTTTACAATCTAAAATTGATTCCTACTAAATGCCCATGTCAAAAGAAAAAATACGTCTAGATAAAACCTGTCTCAATTGTAACCATATTGTAGCCGAACGGTATTGTCCAAATTGTGGACAGGAAAACACGTTGAGCCGCCTCTCTTTTCACCATATCTTTATTCATTTCTCTAAAGATTTAACTCATTACGACAATGCTTTTTGGAAGTCAATATTTTACTTATTTTTTAAACCTGCCGCTTTAACTAAAGCATACATGGCAGGAAAGCGTTTGTCTTATTTGAATCCTATCAGACTTTATATTTTCATCAGTTTTGTGACTTTTTTAATGATCTCTTTATTTCCTAATAATCCGGAAAAAGGAATGAAGACCCCTTCAGCAAAACACGAACAAGTAATCATTCCTACCATAGATTCTTTACATATTGAAGAGAAAAGCGTAGATGGTTTAACAAAAGTCGGTCTGTTATCGCAGCAGAATAATGACACAATAAAAAAAATACTAGAACAAACAGATAAAATTGACAAAGTAAAAGATACCCAAACAACTGATTCGACTCCCAATAAAGAAGTTGCTGATTTTGGATATAAATCCATCACCGAATTAGACTCTATTCAAAAATACGGCGGTAAAAAAACACAAGTAACCGATACAGAATATTGGTTACTTAAAAAATGGCTAACCGTAAAAGAAGAAAACACAAACGAACAAATTGTCGACAAGTTCACTGAATCATTTGCACATAATTTATCAAAGTTATTATTCATGTACATGCCGGTCTTCGCCTTCGTTTTATGGCTTTTTCATGATAAGAAAAAATGGTACTATTATGATAGCGGCATCTTTACTTTGCATTATTTTTCCTTTTTACTACTACTGGTTCTAACCCTGTTCTTTATCGATAAAATCTTTCCGTTATTTGGAAATAATCCTGTTACGGAGTGGGTTCATTTTAGTTTAAAAACCCTGGGGATATTTTGGATGATTTATTATTTCTTTCCGGCACACCGTCGTTTTTACGGAGAAAAAATTATGGTCTCCTTATTCAAAAGTAGTGTTATCTTTATCATTAACTTAGTTGTAATCACCTTATTATTAGTGCTTTTCGCATTGTACACGTATAATAATATTCACTAAAAAATCATTATTAATCCGTTTGAAACTTTGCTTACTGGCTTGATAATAAGTCCCTATTAATACAAAAGCTATTTTATCGAAGGCGTTAGTTACCCATTATCTTCTTCCAAATCATTGTGGTTATCACCGCCAATACTATAATGATTATTTTCTTCATCCTCACTCCCTATTTCCTCTTGTGCATCGTCTAACTCTGATCCAGGAATATCTAAATCACCACCTGACATATCTTCCTCAAAATTTTTTTCATTTAGTTCCCTTTTGTTATTTATTTCAACTGGAATTTTCTTTTTAGTGATATCAGCAGGATTAATATTGCCCTCCTTGTGTCCCTTAATGTAGATATCTTCACTTGGCGGATAATTTATAGCATCAAGAACTTTTTCTTGATCTATCTCTTCCGTTTTTAAAGCTTTTGGACTCGGTTTATTATCTTTCTTTTCCATTTTTACTAAGGTTTTAACTTATTGATATTTAATAAACTAAGTTAATCATTTTTTTACAAAAACAGGAGTTCTATTTTTGTTTAAATACAGCTGAACAATCAATCCATTTCTATAACAGTGTACTTACCAAGTTTTTAATACTTTCTACTTATTCGAAATTTTTAATTTACACAATAGCTGACATGAAAACTAAAATAGCATCATTTATTTTACATTTTATACCTAATAAATGACTAATTTTAAACTGACAAAAAAGATCGCTTTCCATATTTTTTTTTATACTAATTTTAAAACAATACAAATATGAGCTTACTATCAGAAAATATTATTCCAGGAAATCACGGTAAAATCTTTGGAACAAACGCGATGGAAGAAAACGATTTAACAGCAATTAAAAATAGCCTGTTAGAATTAGACGGAATTATTGATGTTATCCTGAACACTGAAATTTTCCCACGAGAATTTACGGTACATACTGACCAAATCGTTTCCTTATCAGATATTGAAAACAAGGTAAAAACAGTTGGATTCCACGCTATTCCTAAAGGCACATTTAAATTATAGTAAATACGGAGATTTACAAAGACCTAACTTTTTCATTAAAAGACAGTACTTCCTGAGTACTTTTGATTTTTTTATGAAATAGCTATTTTAATATTTGTTTTTCAATTCTATATATCGTAATATTGCAATATAAATATATAGCAATGGGAATTACTAAAACAGAACATTTTTCAGAAGAGCAAAATGAGTTGGCAATCTTAGCGAAAGCAATTGGCCATCCAGCACGTATCGCCATAATTCAGCATCTAATAAAAGTAAACAGCTGTATTTGCGGAGACATCGTAAACGAATTACCTCTGGCACAACCTACCGTTTCTCAACACTTAAAGGAATTAAAAAATGCCGGACTCATCAAAGGAAGTTTTGAAGGAAACGCTATTTGTTATTGTCTAGACGAAAAAGGCTTCCATAAAATTCGTGGCTTTTTCAACCAAGTAAATACCTATTTAGAAAACAAAAAAAATCAATGTTGTTAATTTTTAAAATATAAAACCATGAAGTTATCAGAAATTAAAAAACAGTTAAGCACATTAGAAAATGTAACTTTCCAATTGCCAAATGGCACTTATGTTCCAGAACATTTTCACGTTACTGAAGTAGGTTTAATTACCAAAAATTTCATTGACTGCGGAGGAAAAGTGAGAAACGAAACCGTGGTAAACTTCCAGTTGTGGGATGCCAATGACTTTGAACACCGCCTAAAACCAAAGAAACTCTTGGATATTATTACACTATCTGAAAAAGTTTTAGGAATTGAAGACAACGAAATAGAGGTCGAATACCAAGCAGAAACTATTGGTAAATACGACTTAGGATTCAACGGAAAGGATTTTACACTATTAAACAAACAAACCGCTTGCCTAGCAGAGGATGCATGTGGAATTCCGCAAGAAAAGCAAAACATAAAATTATCTGAAATTCCAAGTCAAACGAACAGCTGTACTCCAGGCGGAGGTTGTTGTTAACTAAAAACCTTTTTAAAAATGATTCAATCAAATACTGCCGTATTCACAGCGATAGAAAATGAAATTAGCTCCTTTCAATTCGGAACTATTTCTTTGGAGCGAAAAGCAATACTGCTACCACTTATTGATTTTATTCAAGAGAAAGTTAGCAAGAATCAAGAAGTCCGACTCAACTTTATTTGTACCCACAATTCAAGAAGGAGTCATTTATCGCAAGTTTGGGCACAAACAGCAGCAGCACATTTTAATGTGAAAAATGTATTTTGCTATTCCGGCGGAACAGAAGCTACCGCATTATTCCCAATGGTTGCGAAAACATTAGAACAAGCAGGATTCCAAATGCAACCCCTTTCTGAAGGTACGAATCCGGCTTACAGCATTAAATATAGTGAGAATGAACATCCTATTATTGGGTTTTCTAAAACCTATGACGACAGTTTTAATCCGCAATCTGCCTTTGCCGCGATATTGACTTGCTCAAGTGCTGATAACGGCTGCCCTTTTATTGCCGGTGCTGAAAAACGCATTCCTATCACTTTTGAAGACCCAAAAGCATTTGATAATACACCCCAAAAAGAAGCAAAATACAAAGAAAGAAGCGTCCAAATTGCTACGGAGCTTTTCTATGTATTCTCACAAATAAAAAAATAATATGTCTGCAACTAATTGCACTCCTGCATTGAACCGAAAAAAATTGGGGTTTCTCGATAGTTATTTAACCCTTTGGATATTCCTTGCCATGGCAATAGGCGTTGCCATTGGGAACTTCTTCCCCTCTAGCGGAGACTTTATCAATTCCTTTTCCAGTGGAACCACTAATATTCCGCTGGCAATTGGACTTATCCTAATGATGTATCCGCCATTGGCAAAAGTAAAATACGAACAAATGGGCGAAGTCTTTAAAAATACTAAAGTACTAGGTGCTTCCCTATTCCTGAATTGGGTTTTAGGCCCAATCTTAATGTTTGCCTTGGCGCTCATTTTCCTCAATGGTTATCCTGAATACATGATCGGCGTGATCCTTATTGGACTCGCACGTTGTATTGCTATGGTTGTCGTCTGGAATGACCTTGCAGATGGAGATAGAGAATATGCAGCCGGATTAATCGCCTTAAACAGTATTTTCCAGGTATTGCTTTATAGTGTCTATGCGTATATTTTCATCACCGTACTTCCTCCCTATTTTGGCTACACCGGTTTTGAAGTCAACATCAGTATTGGACAAATTGCCGAGAGTGTTGGTATTTATTTAGGAATTCCTTTTGCATTGGGAATCATCAGTCGATATGCTTTAATTCATTTAAAAGGCGAAGACTGGTTCCAGAATAAATACGTCCCTTTTATCTCCCCAATTACCCTGATCGCCTTATTATTCACGATTGTAATCATGTTTAGCCTAAAAGGAGAATTGATTGTTCAGATACCGATGGATGTCGTTCGAATCGCCATTCCTCTTGTTATCTACTTCACTTTGATGTTTGTATTGAGCTTCATGGTCGGGAAATACTTTGGCGCCGACTATTCTAAAAGTACTGCTATTGCGTTTACGGCTACGGGAAACAATTTCGAATTGGCCATTGCAGTCGCTATTGGTGTGTTTGGCATCAACAGCGGACAAGCTTTTGCTGGTGTTATAGGCCCGTTAGTCGAAGTTCCGGCATTGATCGCCTTGGTGAATGTCGCTTTTTGGTTTCGAAAAAAATACTATCCCATTACGGCATAAAAATCAAATTATCATAAAATATAACAACCATCCTTTTATTTCAAAATAAGAGGGTGGTTTATTTTTTAGGAGCTATTTCCTGCTATCCACTGTATCTTTATACCTGCCAAAAACGGCAGCTATAAAGGATGCCGCTTCTATCAGGGCTAGGGCATTTCGTTGTAAAATGAAGGTCTAAATCTTAAATGCAATAAAACAGCTATATTAGCCTATAAGAACCGGTTTACTCCAATAAAACAAATTTACAAATAATGGACAACGAATTAATTGCTACAACAAGTTGGTGGAAAACTAATTGGAAATGGTTTGTACCCACTTGTATCGTGCTATTTACAATTGTCGCAACTTTGCTAGCGACAACTAGCTTTGATGGCACCGCTATTAATTTTGCGCAAGCTTATTCCGAGGATTCTCTATATACTAAAGCAATTGAAAAAGTAAATGCAAACCACAGAGCAAAAACAATCCTTGGAGAAATAGAGCCCATTGGCAAATTAGCCATTCTAGAAGGAGATGCAAAGTACACAAATGATAATAAGTCTGTCGAAATAACGGTTAGAATAGAAGGCAACAAAACAAATGGCAAAATGGATATTTCGGCTTACAAAAACGGAACAGAATGGGAATACAAAAAAATAACGATTCGAATAAAACAACCCAAAGAAGAAATTGCAATTATTGATTAATGTTATCGAATTAAAAAAGCAATTACAGTTTAGTTGATTTACCCACCGTCAAATAAATGTGATTGTTGGGATATAGGAATTCCATCTTAGTATTTTGTTTGTTAATTTTCATATCAACAGTACCTTTCTCATTTTCCAAGGAATAAAGTATGTAATTAGGATCGGGAGCATACACCACAGACTTCATAATTTTATATTTCAATTTCATATTAGTAAAAAAGAATACTACATCATTCTTTTTTCTGTCGAGGAACACAAACGAATATTCATTTCCTGAAATATCGCATTCTCCAATCTTAAAAGGAGCTTCGTCAACACAATAACGCTGCACATTAAACACTTGTTCTTGAGAATACATAGCACCCGACAACAATAATAGAGCGATAAAATACTTCATGGTTTTTGATTTTCTTAAATTGTACTAGAGCAATACAATCCGTTGCATTAATACAAAACACATGCCATTTAAAAAACAACTGATAAAATAGCACTCATCTTTTTTGCTTAAAGCATCACTTTCCTTCTTTAGGATATAAAAAAAAATCGTTCCTTTGAAAACTATTTTACAATAGCTAAGGAAATAAGAATTAGAGCTTATATCAAAATAAATTTTACATCAATCATGGATTTAAAAACAGACATTAACGCATTAAGACGAAAACTAATGCGTCGACTTACCAAGAACGTCGGGGCTTCACAATTTGATCAAAATATCGATTTGACAAAAGTGGAGTTTAAAAAAATTCTAATTTGTAGACCCAATCCTAGATTAGGAAATCAATTGTTAATCACTCCACTAGTGCAGGATGTCATTGCAACTTTCCCAGACTGTGAAATAGATTTATTTGTCAATGGTGGTTTAGCGCCTATTATTTTTCAAAATTACACCAACATAAATCGAATAATTCGTCTCCCAAGAAAACCTTTTAAGGAGATTACAAAATACGTTAAAGGATGGCTTTCCTTAAAAAAATACAGTTATGACATTGTGATAAATGTAGTAGAGAACTCTTCGTCTGGAAGATTATCTGCGCAATTTGTAAATTCAAAATATAAGTTTTTTGGAGATGATGTTGATGATATTCAATTGAAGTACAACGATTATGAGCATATTGCTAAATACCCCGTGTACAACTTTAGACATTACTTAACTAAACTTGGATTTAAAGAAAACAATAGCCCTGTTCCTAATTTAGACTTAAAGCTAAGTCCTTCAGAACTTGCGGAAGCAAAGAAGACACTACATACTATTGTACAAAACGACAAGAAAACCATTTGCATCTTTACTTTTGCTACAGCGGACAAATGCTATCCAGAATCCTGGTGGGCACCTTTCTACGACCGATTAAAAGCGGAGTATTCAGACTACAATATCATCGAAGTATTACCCGTAGAAAACGTTTCGCAAATAGGTTTCAAAGCACCAACATTTTACAGTAAAGATGTTCGCAAAATAGGCGCGCTTATGGCAAATACAGAAGTTTTTATAGGAGGCGATAGCGGAATTATGCATTTGGCCAGCGCTTCGAAAGTGCCTACTGTCGGTCTTTTTTCTCGTGATAATATAAAGATGTATCAACCTTATGGAAACGATAGTATAGCCATAAATACCAATACTGATTCTATTGATGATTACATTAAAGTATTGGACAAAATTCTAAAGAAAAATTAATTTTACAAATTCAATTGCATCGAATACAGTTTACATCAAGCATAAAAAAAGAAGCAAAGTTGCTTCTTTTTTTATTACTTATTACCAACCGTTGTCCAGTCCCTCTTTCAAGGCTACTTCATATTTTTCTAGATCAAACTGATACAAATCTGGAGCCTTATGCGCACCGCCTTTTCTACTCTCGTCTAATTTAAAGAGAATATCATACCGCAACATTTTTCGATAAAAATTACCTCTATTTAATTTTTTACCTAAAATGATTTCATACAATTTTTGAAGTTCAGGCATAGTGAATTTTTCCGGTAGTAGATTATAGCCTATCGGTTTATCATTTAACTGCTTTCGCAACGTTCGTAATGCGCTGTCAAAAATGGCTCGATGATCCATCATAAATTCTGGTAGTTCTTCAATGGATTTCCATTCGCAGGCATCAGAAAAATTGTCTATAATTAAATTTACTTTAGAATAATCAACTAATGCATAAAATCCAATAGAAACAAATCGCTGCTTATTCCATACCGTATCAGCATACTCCTCAAAAAATCCTTCTGAACGATCTAAATCGCCAAAAGCTTTAAATTGATTTAGGTAAATATTTTCTGCACCTGTACGTTTTTTAAGAATTCTACTAGCGGCCTCGCTTAAATTTTCGAGCTTGTTAACATAGCCTCCCGGCAATCCCCAAAGGTTTTTGTCTTTCATTTTCAAAACCAAAACTTTCAGTGTTGCATCATGAAAACCAAATACAACGCAGTCAATAGAGATACTTGGCAAATAAATTTCCCATGACTCCTGCGATTTTTCTTCTATAATTTTTTTTAACTCCATTGCTGATAATTCGTTGCAAAAATACCATTTTGAATCCAATACTTACTAATAAAATAGGAAATCACAATTATATTGATTCTTTTTTTGCAAATATTAAAAAAAAATATTAATATTGCTTCATAATGAAGCAATGAAAATTAAAAAACTAAAAATTGACTTATGAAAAATTATCGAATCAAGAGATTAGCTGCAACCATGCTTCTTTCTGCTGTGGTGTTTTTATCAATTTCCTGGACTAAAAGCCAACAAATCTTAAAGCCCAATAACGACCCAACTATTACAATAAATGGATTCACTTTTACAGACTATAATAAAAACGGCAAACTAGATAAATATGAAGATTACCGCCTTCCTATTCAAGATCGCATTCAAGATTTAATCACTAAAATGACTGATGAAGAAAAAGCAAGTATGCTAATAGGAACAGGAATGCCAGGTTTTGATCAACTTACTTTTACCCCTATTACTGGTGCTTTTCAAGGGAAAGTTCCTGGCGCTGCAGGGGGAACTTATGAAATAAAAAGATTAGGAATTCCTGCTATTGTTGTCTCTGATGGACCTGCAGGAGTTCGCATTAAACCCGTACGAGAAAATGACACGAATACTTATTACGCTACAGCATTTCCAGTGGGAACCGCTTTAGCTTCCACTTGGAATGAAGCACTTATTTATACTGTTGGAACCTCTATGGGAAATGAAGTTAAAGAGTATGGAATTGATGTATTGTTAGGACCAGGAATGAACATTCACAGAAACCCACTTTGTGGCAGAAATTTTGAATATTATTCAGAAGACCCACTTTTATCTGGAAAAATAGCTGCCGCAATGGTAAATGGAGTGCAATCTAATGGTGTTGGAACTTCAATCAAACATTTTGCAGCTAACAATCAAGAACGAAACCGCATGGGAGTAAATGCGCATATTAGTGAAAGAGCGATGCGAGAAATCTATTTAAGAGGTTTTGAAATTACTGTTAAAGAAGCGCAACCGTGGACAGTAATGTCTTCTTATAATTTAATTAATGGTACTTATACATCAGCTAGAAAGGATTTATTAACGACAATTCTTCGCAAAGAATGGGGTTTTAAAGGTTTAGTTATGTCGGACTGGTTTGGTGGATACGATAGTTTCAAGGCTTCATTTAAAAAAGATGCTGTTAGCGATGTTATAAAACAAATCTCGGCGGGGAATGATTTATTAATGCCAGGCCTTCACAATCAACAACAAGCTGTTTTGAAAAATATTAAAAACGGTACTCTATCGAAAGAAGTACTTGACATTGGATTAAGACGAGCATTGGAATTAGTATTGAGATCACCAGCTATGAATAATTACAAGTATTCTAATAAACCAAACTTAAAAGAAAATGCAGAAGTCACAAGACAAGCTGCCGCGGAGGGAACTATCCTACTTAAAAATGACAATAATATTTTGCCGTTTACTTCAAAATCATCTCCTTTAGCCGTTTTTGGAAATACATCTTATGATTTTATTTCGGGTGGAACTGGAAGTGGTGATGTAAATGAGGCTTACTCTATTTCACTAATTGACGGAATGACTAATTCAGGATTTTCAATTGATAAAGAACTAGAAGCGCTATATAAACCATTTGTAGCTGAACAAAAAGTAAAAGAAATGGCACGTCGAGAGAAAGAAGGTGGATTATTGGCAACGCCAAAAAGAATTGAAGAATTTGAATTAACTAAAGAAATTATTGCTAACAAGGCTAATTCATCTGAACTTGCTGTACTTACAATTGGAAGAAATGCAGGAGAGGCAGACGATAGAAATGCTGCTAATGATTTTAATTTAGCACATGACGAGATTAATTTGATTGACAACGTTTCTGCAGCATTTCATGCGCAAGGAAAAAAAGTAGTTGTAATTTTAAACATAGGAGGTGTAATTGAGACCGCTAGCTGGAAAGACAAAGTAGATGCTATTCTTCTACCTTGGCAACCGGGTCAAGAAGGCGGAAATTCAGTAGCTGATGTTTTTACAGGAAAAGTAACACCCTCAGGAAAACTAACCATGACTTTCCCTATTAAATATGAAGACACTCCTTCATTTAAAAACTGGATCGGAATACCTGCCGAAAACCCAACTAGTGTTACCTATGAAGATGGAATTTATGTTGGTTACCGCTACTATAACACATTTAATGTAAAACCATCTTATGAATTTGGTTACGGATTATCTTATACTGCATTTGAATATTCAGATCTTACTCTAGGTTCGAAAACATTCAAAGACAAAATGAGCGTTGCAGTTACCATAAAAAACATAGGGAAAACTGCAGGAAAAGAAGTAGTTGAGTTGTATCTTTCTGCTCCATCAAAATCAATAGATAAACCAAAAGAAGAATTAAAGGCTTTTGGAAAAACCAATTTATTACAGCCTGGTGAAAGTCAAACCATCACTTTAGAAATAAGCGTTAAAGATCTAGCTTCATTTGTTCCAATAAAAAATGCTTGGGTTGCTGACTCTGGTGACTATAAAGTAAGTGTTGGTGCTTCTTCTATAGACATTAAAAAAACAGCTGTATTTTCATTGACCGATGAAAAAGTAGTAGAAAAAACAAATCCGGCATTTGCTCCTGATTTAAAATTTACTGATTTGAAACACTAATTCTCTAAAAGGGTACTTTATAAAAATGGATTCGATGAAAGTCGAATCCATTTTTTTGCTTCAGAATCATTTGTTTTACTACTTTTACAACTCATAAAAACATAACTATGTCTGTCGCTAAAAAAGATTACAAAAGAATTACCACTAAATCATTGATTGAAATGAAAGCAAATGGAGAAAAAATCTCTATGCTGACCGCTTATGATTACACCATGGCTAAAATTGTGGATACAGCCGGTATTGATGTTATTCTTGTGGGTGATTCTGCTTCAAATGTGATGGCTGGACATGAAACAACTTTACCAATTACTTTAGACCAAATGATATACCATGCCTCTTCAGTTGTTAGAGCAATTGAAAGAGCCTTAGTTGTGGTAGATTTACCTTTTGGAAGTTACCAATCAGATCCTAAGGAAGCTTTGCGTTCATCAATTAGAATTATGAAAGAAAGCGGAGGACATGCAGTAAAACTAGAAGGTGGAAAAGAAATTAAAGAATCAATTAAAAAAATATTAAATGCAGGTATTCCAGTAATGGGACATTTGGGTTTAACACCTCAATCCATCTATAAATTTGGAACCTATACCGTTCGTGCCAAGGAAGAAGAAGAAGCAGAAAAATTAGTTGAAGATGCTCAATTGTTAGAAAGACTAGGTTGTTTTGCTTTGGTTTTAGAAAAAATTCCAGCTCATTTAGCTGAAAAAGTGGCCAAAAGCATTTCGATTCCAGTAATAGGAATTGGTGCTGGAGGTGGCGTTGACGGACAAGTACTTGTTATTCATGATATGTTAGGGATGAACAATGAATTTAGTCCCCGTTTCCTGAGAAGATACATGAATCTATATGATGATATGACAATCGCCATTGGTCAATATGTTGCTGATGTAAAATCGAGTGACTTCCCAAATGACAAGGAGCAGTATTAACCATTTATTAAAGTTACTTTAAGAAGTAAGGTTATATATTTGTCTTAAAATAAATACGACCTATTATGCGTGAAATACCTTGTACTTGTATAGTTATTCCCTGTTATAATGAAGAAAAAGGCCTACCGTTAAACGAATATTTAACATTTCTTGACACGACTCCCGAAGCGATTATTTGTTTTGTAAATGACGGTTCAACTGATAAAACGCTGCAGGTGCTTACTCTCGTGCAGCAAAAGTGTTCTGAGAAGGTTCATATTGTTTCGTTGCTGAAAAATTCAGGAAAAGCAGAAGCGGTCAGAATAGGTATCAATTATTGCAACCAAAACTTCCACCACCAATTCATCGGGTATCTGGATGCCGATTTAGCAACATCACTTGAAGAATTCATGGACCTTACTGCCTACTTGAAAGAGGATGTCGTGTTTTGTTTTGGTTCTCGCATTAGAAAAATCGGATCTGAAATAGTTCGTGAAAATAGTCGCTTTTTATTAGGCAGAGTCATAGCTACTTTTATTTCACAAGTATTGGGTTTAAAAGTGTATGATACTCAATGTGGTAGCAAGGTTTTTACCAAAGTGGTTTCGGAACTTTTATTCAAAGAAGAGTTCCTTTCAAAATGGCTTTTTGATGTTGAATTATTCTTTAGAATGATGGTTCTTTTCGGAAAAGAAAAAGCAATCCGAAAAATGCATGAGGCTCCTTTAAATTCTTGGGTTGAAAAAGGAAATTCTAAAGTAAAACCAACTTATTTTTTTAAACTTTGGACTGATTTGTACCAAATAAATAAGAAATATAAAAATTTATTACAAAATTCATCTATCTAAAACTTGAAGACTATGATTGCAGATAAATTTAAAAACAACTCCTATATTCTTTATATTTCTGTAATTATTATTATCCTGTTCCGGTTGTTATTGACCTACTCTATTCCTTTACTAGATAAAACGGAAGCACGATATGCTGAAATAGCAAGAATCATGTGGGACACTAACGAATGGATTGTACCGCAAATAGATTATGGAGTTCCTTTTATGGCAAAACCACCGCTATCCACTTGGCTCTCGGCTGTGAGTTATATCATTTTCGGCATCAATGAATTTGCTTCGAGACTGCCTTCTTTGTTATTGAATGTCTTAATTCTGGTCATCACAGGGAAAATTGCCAAAAAAACAGGAATGTCTTTTTATCTTCCAGGCTTTATTTTATTAACCATGCCTGAATTTCTGATTCACACTGGTGTTGTTTCTACTGATACCGCTTTTTCATTTTGCACCACAATGGTAATGATTGCATTTTGGAAAACCATGAATTCTCCACATAAAACCTATTGGAATTACCTTTTCTTTGTTTTTCTTGGGTTAGGTTTATTGGCAAAAGGCCCGCTGGTATTGATGCTAACTCTCCCTCCCATTTTTTTATGGTGCGTACTCGATCCTAAAAGATTTAAAGAATTATTTTCAGAATTTTCAATAATTATTGGAACCCTTATTGTTGCCGTGATTGCCGTTCCTTGGTATTATTTAGCAGAACAAAAAGCCCCTGGTTTTCTTGACTATTTTATCATTGGAGAGCATTACAAACGGTTTGTGGAATCTGGATGGAAAGGAGATTTATATGGCAGACCCAAATCCCAGCCCTTAGGCATGATTTGGTTGTTCATGATCGCCTTTGGTTTCCCTTGGGTACAAATTGTTTTTTATAAACTTTGGAAAAACAGAAAAACAATTTTAAAAAACAGTTGGGTCGCCTTCTTGGTTTTATGGTTATTTTGGACTCCAATATTTTTTACCCTTTCGAGAAATATACTGCACACCTATATGCTTCCCATCACAGTACCAATTATGTTTCTAATGATTTACTATTGGGAGGACTTTAAAAGTAAAAAACAAATTTTTCGTGTTGCTTTAGCATTTCCTTTGATTGTATTTATCGCTTATTTTGCCGTTTTTGCCACCGGAAAATTAAACAACTATATGAACACCGATAAATATATGTTAGAAAATTTAAAAGTGAACAGTGAAAACAAACAAATTCCGTTGTTCTATTGGAAAGAGAAAAGTTATTCAGGGCAGTTTTATTCTAACGGGAAAGCCCAACTAATAAAAAATGAAACTCAGTTTGACTCGATATTCAAAATTCACAAGAAGATATTCTTGGTCACATTGAAAAAAAAGGAACATGAAATTCCGAAAAAAGTTACCGATCAAATGGTTTTAACGGAAAGCAATTATAAAACTTCTATTTTTGTATCCAAATAAAGGAACAGCATTACCTAATGAAAGAAATATCAAACAAGAATAACTTACAAGTCCTTCATGAAGACAACCATATTATTGTGGTGAATAAGCGTGTTGGAGATATAGTCCAAGGAGACAAAACAGGAGACAAACCATTATCTGAAGTCGTAAAGGAATATGTCAAAGAAAAATACAACAAACCAGGAGAAGTTTTCCTTGGTGTAGTGCACCGTTTAGACAGACCCACGACTGGAATTGTAGTTTTTGCTAGAACCAGTAAAGCATTAACGCGATTAAATGAGTTATTCAAAAACAGGGAAACGCAAAAAACATATTGGGCAATTGTAAAAAACAAACCTGCTAAACCAGAAGACAGCTTAGTTCATTTCATTAAAAGAAACGAAAAAAATAATACCTCAAAGGCACACATAAAAGAAGTTCCTGACAGTAAATTAGCGAGCTTAGATTATACCGTTTTTAAGGAGTTGAACAATTACTTTGCGTTGGAAATCAATCTGCATACGGGAAGACACCATCAAATCAGAGCACAACTATCTGCGATAGGCTCTCCTATTAAAGGAGATTTAAAATATGGTTTTGACCGAAGCAATCCTGACGGCGGCATCCATTTGCACGCACGAAAATTAGTTTTTGTTCATCCGGTATCTAAAGAAGTAGTATCCATAATTGCCCCAGTACCGAATGAAGTAATCTGGAATGCACTATAATTTTAGTTGAATAAAAAATCATTTTTAAAATTTAAGAATTAACTTGCATAGAAATTATTTATCCAAATTTATAATGAGCTACAAAACTAATATAGAATATAGAAAAGAGACTTTAATAAAACTTCTTGACAATATTATAATTCATGAAGATGAGATCATTAAAGCTTTATATGATGATTTCAAAAAGCCTGCTTTTGAAGCGGTCCTAACTGAGACAAGTTATGTCATTTCTGAATTAAAAGATACAATTAAGAACTTGAGTACATGGGCGAAGCCAAAAAGGGTTTTCCCATCACTACTTAATTTTCCCTCAACAGATTATATTTACAAAGATCCTTATGGAAAAGTGTTAATCATTGCTCCATGGAATTACCCCTTTCAATTGGCTCTTTGTCCTCTAGTTTCGGCAGTTGCTGCCGGAAATCAAGTCGTACTAAAACCATCGGAATTAACGCTTAATACTTCTGCTATTATTGCAAAAATAATAGCAAAAACGTTCCATGTGAATCACGTGGAAGTCATTCAGGGTGGTGTGGATGTCTCTAAAAATTTACTATCGCAACGCTGGGATTATATTTTTTTTACTGGAAGCGTTCCTGTTGGAAAAATAGTAGCGAAGGCAGCAGCAGAACACCTGACTCCGATAACATTAGAACTTGGCGGAAAAAATCCGTGTATTATTGATGAAACTGCTAATTTAAAATTGGCGGCAAAAAGAATTGTTTGGGGAAAATTCATAAATGCGGGACAAACCTGTATTGCTCCAGATTATATCTTGATTCAAAAAAATATGAAACTTAAGTTCATTGACTATTTGAAAGAGGAGATAACTACAGCTTACGGAAATAAACCTGAAGAATCCCCTGATTTTGCCAGAATTGTCAATGTTAAAAATTGGACTCGATTAACTGAGATGATTGACAACGACAAAGTCATTTTTGGTGGTCAATCTGATGAATCTGACTGTTATATAGCGCCAACGCTTATTGATGAATCTGATCTTGACAGTCTTATCATGAAGGACGAAATATTTGGGCCTTTATTACCTATCCTTGAATATTCTAGTGATGCTGATATACACGCCGTGATTTCAAAATATGAAAAGCCATTGTCTTTGTATGTTTTTACGGAGAATAAAACATTTGCAAAACAAATTATTCAAAACTACTCTTTTGGAGGAGGTTGTATAAATGATACTGTAGTTCATTTTTCAAATAAACGATTGCCTTTTGGAGGTGTAGGACATAGTGGCATTGGTGCCTATCACGGGTCTTTGAGTTTTGATGTTTTTTCGCATAAAAAAGGAATAGTAAAAAAAGCAAATTGGTTGGATTTACCGATGCGCTACGCTCCGTATAACGACAAATTAACAACAATCAAGAAACTATTGAAATGGATTTAATTAAAGAGAAATCAGTAAGCGAAGCCATACAATACAGACGTTCTGTACGGGTCTTTAAAAACGAAGCCCTTGATAATGAAAAAGTAAAAGAATGTATTCGATTAGCTACACTAGCTCCTACAAGTAGTAATATGCAACTCTGGGAATTCTACCAAATTACCACACCCGAAGTTTTAGAAAAGCTCACACAGGCAAGCTTTAATCAAAATGCGGCAAAAACTGCCCGTCAAATGGTTGTCGTGGTGGCTAGAAAAGATCTCTGGAGAAAAAGAGTACAGTCAAATGTTTCTTTTTTAAAATCACAGTATGGTGAAAAACCACCGGCAGACTATTCGAAAAGAGAAAAATTTGCCCTGAACTATTATCAAAAAATTGTTCCCACGCTCTACTTTGATTTCATTGGAATTTTGGGTGCTCTAAAGTTTCTTGTTTTTCAAATCATCGGAATATTCAAGCCTATTTACAGACAAGCCCGAAGAAGCGATATGCGAATAGTAGCCCAAAAAAGTGCTGCACTAGCCGCGCAAAACTTTATGATTAGTATGGCTGCCATAAATTATGACACTTGCCCAATGGAAGGTTTTGATTCTCTACGAGTAAAAAAAATATTAAATTTACCATCTGCAGCTGAAATAAATATGATTATCGGCTGCGGAATAAGGGAGGAATCTGGCGTTTATGGAGAACGATTCAGAGTTCCCTTTGAAGAAGTCTATTTTAAATTATAATCCCACTTTACTATTTTAAACCAATACAAAACCAAATAAAAAATGAAGTTGAAACAAGACCGAATAGAAGAAGTACTACGAAATGGATATCAGTTAGATTTTGCTGATGTTTTCAACAAAGCATTTGAAAATTATAAAAAAATAGCCCTCTACGCAGGACTTATGATATTTGTGTTTATGGTTATCTTGATGATAATTATAGCAAGTATGGGTATAAGCTTTTTAGGACTAGCAGCGCTATCACAGGAATCCATGAAAGAGCTAACGCTAAATATGGAAAAACTTAGCGGAACCAATCTTATTATCTATATGGCAGTCTCGATTTTGTTTTCTTCTTTACTTAGTCCGTTGCAAGCCGGATTAATAAAAATGGCTTATTGTGCCGAAAGAGATGAGGAATTTCATGTTTCAACCGTTTTTAGTTACTATTCAACAAAGTATTTTATACAAATTTTTATTGCAACATTTTTAATCTTGGTGTTAGGTAATGGAATATCTATCGGATTAAATTATAGCGGAATTATTCTCATTGGACCTATGGTCTCTCTTGCCCTATCTTTTTTCACGATACTGACAATTCCACTTATCATTTTTAGTGATAGCAACGCTATAGATGCAATAAAATATAGTTTTTCAATTGTTTCAAAACAGCCCCTAATCCTACTTGCCCTAATCGTTGTAGCAGTTATTGGATCAATGGTTGGATTTATTGGGTGTTGCGTTGGAGTATTTTTCACATTGCCTTTTATTTATTCGATGTATTACGCGATATATAGTGAAATTATCGGGTTTGACCATGAGGGAGAATTGTCAATAAACACATAGTCCCTATTTTATCTAAAATAATATAAAACGTGAGTTAATTTTAATATGATTAAATCACGTTTTATATTATAAATATTCATTAAATTACTGACTTATTACTGTTAATATTGTCAATTCAAATAAATATTTTCTATGGTACATTACTATAGTCTTTTTAATCCAATAGTTTCATACCTTGGTTCCTTTGGTTGGCTTTCGCCACCAAAAGCTATACTGTCTTCAATAGGCTTAAGTGTTATGAGTATTTCAATTAAGACCCCTTTACTATGGGGGACTTTATTGGTTTTATTTGCTTTGTTTTTTTTTACTCTTTACAAAACAAAAAATAGTTTAAAGAGTATATTAATCGCAAAAAATAACGACGAATATATACATAATAAGGAATACCAGCTTTATCTTCTCTTCTTTGCAATTACAACGATTATTGTTGAAATCAATTATGAAATTTTTAGTGTACGACCAATAAGCTTACTCCTTATGAATGTTAGTACAGGTGTTTTTTGTTTAATTATTTACGTAATTAGTACAATCTCGACTCTGATTTTTAAGAATATACAAAAGATTTTCATTATATTTTACATAATCTACTTTGGTATAATATGTAGAAATTTACTTTTCACACCAACCGATATCATACCAGTTATTGCTTTTACTGTCGTTTTTTATTTTGCTCACACCGTTTTTAGACCTATAAAATTATATTGGTTTTTTGCAGCGACTGCTTTTTCATACATTATGATTGCTACTTATTTTGAAATGTTACCTCTCAAAACAACGATAGCACTATTTAATTTTTCTTTAATTATTTTTACAATAAATTTCATTCAGCATATCATAGCTCTAAATATTAAAGACAAATTTCGTTTTTCTGATCAAATAATAAATAATGGAAACTCTCTTATTCTTGTATCTAATAGAAAAGGCGAAATTTTATTTTGTAGTAAGACAATCGTTCCTATTTTAGGGTATTCAGTAGATGAAGTTATGGGCATGTTATTTTGGAATGTCACAGAAGATCCTGAATTTACTGGTGAAAAATTTCATGATACTGAATCTGTTGAAAGAGTTTTCGTTAGGAAACTGAAATGCAAAAATGGAGAATACAAGCATATAGAATGGCATGATAAAAGATATACTAAGGATTTAGTTATTGGCATTGGTCATGACGTAACACAGCAAATAAAAACACAAAAAAGATATGAAAACATAGTTGAATCTGCTTATGATATAATTTATGAACTAGACCGTTATGGCGCTTACATCTTTATAAATAAAAACTCTGAAATAGTCACTGGATTCACTCTTAAAGAGTTGTATAGGTCAAAATTTGAGCATTTAATCAAAGATGGTTTCCAACAAAGAGTACTTGATTTCTATGCTAATTCGACAGAGGAAATGATAAACTTCCCTAGTTTTGAATTTCCTATTATTAATAAAAATGGAGCCGAAATATGGATTTCTCAAAAAGTAACAATCAATAGAGATGAAAACAGAAAAATTACTGGTTATTCAGTTATTGCAAGAGATATTACCTTCTTAAAAAACATTGAAAAGGAAAAAAGTGAACGACAAATAAAAAATTTAAAATACAGTGCCGCTTTAAAAGTATTTACCTCAAAGAGTTATTCTAACAATGAAAGTTTAGAATCTAAACTAAAATCAATTTTAGAAATTACCACTATTACAATTAGCGTTAATCGAGCTAGTTATTGGAATTATTTTGAAAATAAATTGCTTTGTATGCAACTATATGATTTAAAAACTAATGAATTTTCTAACGACCAAGAACTTGTAAAAAAATCATCCCCAAAATACTTTTCAACAGTTGAAAATAAAATGCAAATTGTCGCTTCTGATGTCTATACAAATGATATCACTAGGGAATTATGTGTTGACTACATTCCTAAAAACAACATCGTTTCACTTCTAGATACCCCTGTTTTTATTAATGGTGAATTAAAAGGGATTCTTTGCATTGAAGCGGTAGATGAGCCTAAGCAATGGGATAACGAGGATATAAATTTCTCAAGATCCGTTTCTGATATCATAGCGATAGCATTTGAGTCCAAAATGAGGTTGGATATTGAAAACAAATTAACATATAAGAGTGAATTACTGGCTGCAATGACTAAATGCAACGAAAAGTTTTTAAACAGTAACGATATAGATGCTATTTTTTCTGATGTTTTGCTTATTATGGGGAACGCCACGAAATCACATCGTGCCTATTACTATGAAAATGATTTCAATACAAATTTAATAAGCCAAAAATACAGATGGGCATATAATAATAGCTCTTTGACCGAGAATAATCCTGAGCTTCAGAATATACCCCATGAATTTTTTGAAGAATTGATTCTACCGATATTAGATAATAAAATTTTTGAAGCTACGGTATCAAAAATTAATAATGAGTCGTTAAAAAACAAGTTGCTACAAGTAGATGTTATTTCCTTAATCCTTTTTCCAATTTTTATAAAAAATAAATTTCATGGATTTTTAGGGTTTGATGACACCTCCGAAGAAAAAAAATGGTCTGAAGACGAAATCAATATTCTTCAATCATTAGCAAGTAATATTGCTTCCTCCATAGAGCGTATCGCAGGACAAAAGGCGATGTATGAAAGTGAGCAGAAATTCCGTCTATTAGCTAATAATATTCCGGGGACTGTCTACCTTTCTGAGAACGATACAAAATATACTAAAATATATCTCAATGATGAAATTAAGAAACTAACAGGTTATGATAAAAGCGAATTCTTAGAAAAAAGAATTCATTATAGCGACCTGATTCACCCAGAAGATTTTGATCGAGTGAATACTGAATCTAAAAATAGATTATCTAAATCTCAACCTTTTCATTTCACATACCGAATCACAAATAAAAAAGGGGAAATCGTTTGGGTAGAAGAGTTTGGGGATGCCGTAATCAATAATGGTAAAATTACCTATATTGAAGGTATAATGCTAGACATAACAACACGAAAACTGGCCGAAGATGCCATAAAAAGCCTTGAGTATGCTGAAGCAGCTAATAAAGCCAAATCAGAGTTTCTCGCTAATATGAGCCATGAAATCAGAACTCCTTTAAATGGGATAATTGGTTTTACCGACCTATTGATGAAAACTAAACTTGAGGAAGTCCAGCAAAAACATATGATTACCGTTAATCAGTCAGCCCATTCCTTGTTGGGAATTGTAAATGACATCCTTGATTTTTCAAAAATTGAAGCAGGAAAACTTGACTTGCATATCGAAAAACATCAAATTAAAGATACTTTAAACCAAATTATTGATCTAATCCAGTATGAATCAAATCAAAAGAAACTTCACTTAGAACTCCAAGTAGCTCCAGAAATACCAGCCTATTTCTGGGTCGATAACATACGATTAAAACAAATCCTAATTAACCTTTTAGCTAATGCTGTAAAATTCACAGAAAATGGGTTTGTAAAATTAGACATTTCAATAATCGAATTTAATAAATCTACGAGTAAAATCCGTTTTGCGGTACTAGATTCCGGAATTGGAATTTTAAAGAAAAATCAACAGAAAATTTTCAAAGCATTTTCACAAGAAGATAGCTCCACAACTAAAAAATTTGGTGGCACCGGCTTAGGTCTTACAATTTCAAACAAATTGTTAGGACTCATGGATAGCCAGTTGCAACTCATTAGTGAAATTGGAGTTGGTAGTACTTTCTATTTTGATTTAGATTTACAAATAAGTAATGAATCAGAAATCGAAATTACTCCTTTAAATAAAAAGGATGCAATTGTTGGCCATTTTGATTTTCTTTCTAATGATTTTTTTACAGCAATAAAAATAATGCTAGTTGAGGACAATAAAATTAATATGTTATTGCTAAAAACAATTATTAAAAATGTCCTTCCAAAAGCCATTATTCATGAAATTTCGAATGGACAGCTTGCTTTAAATGAATATGAAAACATAATGCCAGATATTATCTTTATGGACATACAGATGCCAATAATGAATGGCTATGAAGCGACAAAAGCAATAAGAAAATTAAATACTGGCGCCTCAGTTCCAATAATCGCAATAACAGCTGGAACTGGAGTAGAAGTAAACGAAAAATGTATAGAAGCAGGTATGAACGATTATATATCAAAACCAATCATAAAGAGCGTAATCGAAGAAGCTATAATTAAGTGGACAACTTCATAGAAGTATAAAAAGTTTATTTTTAATTAAAAAATTACATATCTTCGATACTCTTTTATTAAAAAAAAAGCATCAAAAATTGAAATCATATGAAATGGCAAGGCAGACGAAAAAGTGATAATTTAGAAGACCGAAGAGGGATGTCCTCTGGTGGTAAAACGGTTGTAGGAGGAGGTATCATAGGGATTATAATACTTTTGATAAATGTTTTTGGCGGTGAAAATGCCCAAATGCTTACTCCTGTTTTAGAACAAATGAATCAAGGTCAAAATACTCCTACTGAGCAAAGAGATCTAACCGCAAAAGAATTAGAAGAGCAAGATTTTATAAATGCAATTTTAGTTGACAATGAAGATGTGTGGAAGAAAATATTTACAGAAAATAATCTCAATTATAAAAAGCCAAATTTAGTTTTATTTACTGATGCCGTTGAAACTGAATGCGGTAATGCAACCTCAGATTCTGGCCCTTTCTATTGTCCGGCTGACCAAAAGGTCTACATGGATTTAACCTTTTTCGAAGAATTGAAAACTCGTTTTGGAGCTCAGGGCGGAGATTTTGCCACTGCTTATGTAATTGCACATGAAATAGGGCATCATGTACAAACTTTATTGGGTACTTCTGATAAAATGAGACGGCTGCAACAAGGAAAATCGAAGGCAGAAGCTAATAAATTATCAGTAGCACTAGAACTTCAAGCTGACTTTTATGCAGGCGTTTGGACACACTACAACCAGAAAATGAATGATATACTCGAAGCGGGAGATCTTGACGAAGCACTAAGCGCTGCACATGCCGTAGGTGATGATGCTATTCAATCTAAAATGCAAGGACACATCGTACCAGAATCTTTTACACACGGAACTTCAGAACAACGCAAGTATTGGTTTATGAAAGGCTATAAAACCGGTGATATCAAACAAGGAAATACATTTGACGAAATAAGATAAAAAATAAAGATACTACACTAATTAAAATCGGGATTTCTTCCCGATTTTTTTGTTTACTCTCTATCGTAAACAACCCTTTTTCACCACTACACTATTATACTAATGTCTGAAAATTAAAGGATTATAAACATTTGATTATTGGTATTATTTTAGCCGAATTAAAAACAAAGTAACATTTTTATTGAAACAAAGTCAATCATTAAAAAAACAACGGAAAAATAAGCAGTATCTTCGCGCCAAATTAAAGAAGTACGCTAAATAATATAGTTTGCTTCATAAACAGAATTTATGTCATTCAACTCATTAGGCTTATCTGATGCTTTATTAAAAGCCATCAGCAAAAAAGGGTACACAAACCCTTCTCCAATACAACAAAAAGCAATTCCACCTATACTAGAAGGTAAAGATGTATTAGCATCTGCACAAACAGGAACAGGAAAAACAGCCGGTTTCACGCTACCAATATTACAGACATTATCGCAAGGAAAACACTTAAGCCACAGACCTATTCGTGCCTTAATATTAACCCCAACACGAGAACTAGCGGCTCAAATACTTGCCAATATAAAAGAATACAGTGAATTTTTAGATTTACGCTCTGCCGTTATTTTTGGCGGTGTAAATCAAAAACCACAAGTGGCTCAACTTAAACAAGGTGTCGATATTTTAGTTGCTACTCCAGGTCGATTAATCGATTTACAAAATCAAGGTTTATTAACACTTTCAAAAGTCGAAATCTTAGTTCTAGATGAAGCAGATCGTATGTTAGACATGGGTTTTTTACGAGATATTGAGCGCATACTGAAAGTATTACCTGCAAAAAGGCAAAACTTAATGTTTTCTGCAACCTTTTCAAAAGACATTAAGAAATTGGCAATGGGTATTTTGCACAAACCAGTTCAGGTAGAAGCAACACCAGAAAACACAACTGTCGACGCTATTACTCAAAAAGTGTATCCTGTTGCAAAAGAGAAAAAAACAGAATTAATTATCAAATTGATTACGGAAGGAAACTGGAAACAGATTTTGGTATTTACTCGAACCAAACAAGGCGCCAATAAACTTACTGAAAGTATGATTAGCGCTGGTATTCAAGCAGCAGCAATTCACGGAAATAAAGGACAAGGAGCACGAACTAAAGCCTTAGCAGGTTTTAAAAATGGAAGTCTAACCGCTTTGGTAGCTACAGATATTGCAGCTCGTGGTCTGGATATCCCATTATTACCACATGTTGTCAATTTTGAATTGCCTAATATTCCCGAAGATTATGTGCACCGCATTGGTCGTACAGGAAGAGCCGGAGCAAATGGAGAAGCGATTTCTCTATTTAGCCCTGACGAAACTACTTTTTTACGCGATATAGAAAAATTGATTGGTATAAAAATACCAACAGAGAATATTGCAGGTTTTGAGCCAGATCCTAAAGCATCTACTCAACCTATTAAACAAGGTCAAGGTAGACAACAACGCAATTCAACTCCAAGGCAACCAAAAATAGACAATCCAAACCGTAGCAGTAACAATAGCTTTGGCCCGAGACGTCCTAACACAAATAACGACAGACGTTCTAACTAAGAAATTAAGATTTCTTTTTTTAAAGAGCAGAATGATTTCGTTTTTTTAGACGTCATCTCCCGCTATACAATACAATCCTTGTGAGGGCTAAACACTAGCCCACACAAGGATTTTCATTTCTATCGGGGCTATTATTCACGGTTATTTTTCTGAAGACTATTATACAGCTCGTCTTCTAGTAATTACAATTATTTTATAGTTCACTATCGTTTCGTTAAAAATCACAAGCACTATACTATTTGTCACGTTGGAAGCGTCTCGGCAAAGTTGCTTACGTATCTTGAAACGCTTTCAGAGAGCCAAAGTAAGTGGTGTCGTTTGTGAAAGAATAGAACGCTATCGATATTGGATCATACTAAATTCATAATTGGTATTAGAAATGAAAAGTGGTTATTTCATTTTATGATTTTTACTACTATTTGTTTTTAAATTTCATCTATTCTATCATTTTAGTCTTTTTTCAATTGCGTCGGACTTTAGCCAGATGTTTGAAATTTTAGTCATAGATAAAGGCTTTAGCCAAAAATTAGATTTTGGCTAAAGCGCGATTCTATTCCTTTATACTTTGTCAAAAATGCTACAATTACTTTGATAATTCATATGGTTATCTACTATTGCAACTTGGATTATAAAGCATTACTTTCTAAAGTAAAATCCTATTACTAATGCTACCCCAACCAACCATCACGATCTAAACTTCTATATTGAATCGCTTCGGCAATATGAGAGGATATTACTGTAGCAGCTGCATCAAGATCAGCTATGGTTCTCGCGACTTTCAAAATCCTGTCGTATGCGCGGGCAGAAAGATTAAAACGTTCCATTGCAGTCTTTAACAATTGTTTAGAAACGTCATCAAGCGCACAGTATTCCCTTATATGCTTGGTGTTCATTTGCGCATTATAATGGATATTTTCCATTTGTTCAAATCGTGCCGACTGGATTTCACGTGCCGCAGTGACTCTTTTTCTGATATCAACACTGCTTTCCGCTTTTCCATCATCAGATAATTTTTCGAAAGGAACAGGTGTAACTTCGATGTGAATGTCTATCCGATCCAATAACGGCCCCGAAATTTTACTTAAATACCGTTGCATCTCATGTGGAGAGGACGTTTGTGGAGAGTCTGGGTCATTAAAAAAACCACTCGGACTCGGGTTCATACTAGCTACCAGCATGAAAGAGGAAGGATAGGTAACCGTAAACTTCGCTCTTGATATCGTCACTTCCCTATCTTCTAATGGCTGACGCATTACTTCTAATACATCCCGTTTGAATTCTGGCAATTCATCCAGAAACAAAACACCATTGTGTGCCATCGAAATTTCACCCGGTTGCGGGTAACTTCCTCCTCCTACTAATGCCACATTAGAAATCGTATGGTGCGGACTCCTGAACGGTCTTTGATTCATTAGCCCCACTTCTTTCAATTTTCCAGCAACACTATGAATCTTAGTCGTTTCTAATGCTTCTCGCAAAGTCATCGGCGGTAAAATACTAGGTAATCTTTTGGCAAGCATGGTTTTTCCAGCACCTGGAGGGCCAATAAGAATAATATTGTGTCCACCCGCAGCGGCAATCTCCATGCATCTTTTTATAGACTCCTGTCCTTTTACATCTGAAAAATCAAATTCTGGAAAATCTAAATCTTTATAAAACTCGGCTCTGGTATCGATGGTAGTTGGTTCTAAATTTCCTTTTCCTTCTAAGAAATCGATAACTTCCTGAACATTTTCGACACCGTATACATCTAATCCGGTAACGATTGCCGCTTCTTTCACATTTTGCTTTGGAAGAAAAAACCCTTTAAAGCCCTCCTCCTTGGCTTTTATGGCGATAGGTAACGCACCTCGAATAGGTTGCAAACTGCCATCGAGCGACAACTCGCCCATAATGATATATTTGTCAACATCAATTGCTTGAATTTGTTGGGACGCAACAAGGATTCCGATCGTTAAAGTTAAATCATAAGCAGAACCTTCTTTCCGCAAATCTGCCGGAGCCATATTGATGGTAATCTTTTTACCAGGCATGGAATATCCATTATTTTTTAATGCAGCAGCTATTCTATAGCTACTTTCTTTAATCGCATTATCTGGTAATCCTACTAAATGATACCCAATTCCTTTATCAATATTCACTTCAACGGTAATTGTTGTAGCCTCGACTCCAAACACAGCACTTCCAAAAACTTTTACTAACATAAAGGATAATTTTATTAAAAATAATCAATTTTAACATACCAAACCCCACAATCTTTAGAATTACTAAAAACAATTAGCAACCCAGCGTTTACGCTTGTTTAAAAATAATTTACAACTAAAAGTGACACTATCAGTCCAAAAAACACCTTTCACTCACTGTTTCTTTTGGATGAAAGTAGAGGGATAAACAATACATTCCGTTAAAAAAAGCCTTTAGAGCTAATGAATTGTTGTTCAGTACTTTTACTAGCCTTTTTAAAATCCATAATCGCTCCTCTGTTTATTGCTAAAACGCCAATTGTTAAAAGGCGAAAAGGAGTCTTATTACTCTATTAATAGCTTTTTGGATATATTTCCTTATATTTGCCGCTAATTACTTGCTTTTTCGGGGTTAAAAACGAATTATTATCAATAATTCTTACAACCAAATCTACGATTTCATAATCCTGAAATCAACTTGAAAAAACACACCTTTTTTGCAGTTCGCTGCATCTTTTGCCTTTTGGAAAAATTCCATTTACAGGCTACTAAATAATCTGAAATAACAAGAAATGCACATAATAGATTATATAATCTTTGTCGTTTACATGCTGGCTATGTTAGGTGTTGGTCTCTACTTTTTTAATAAAAATAAAACTGCCGAGGACTTTTATGTTAGTGGAAGAAACATGAGCAGCTGGCATATTGGTTTATCGGTAGTCGCTACTGATGTTGGGGGTGGTTTCTCAATTGGTTTGGGAGGACTTGGTTTTACGATGGGAATATCAGGATCTTGGATGTTATTTACAGGGCTACTAGGCGCCTGGTTAAGTGCTGTGTTCCTAATTCCAAAAGTTAGCCAGTTGGGACACAAATATAAATTTTTCACTTTTCCGCAAATCTTTGGTCATTTTTACAATGGAAAAGTCGCTCTTTTGGCCGGAATTATTTCTGCAATCGGGTACATCGGATTCACTAGTTCACAGGTTTTGGCTGGAGCCAAATTAGCTTCGGCAACAATTGACGGTCTGAATATTCAAACTGCCTTAATTGTTATGGGAGTTATTGCGGTGGCTTATACTTCGATTGGAGGATTAAAAGCAGTGATTTACACCGATACGATTCAATGGTTAATCCTAATAGGTGGATTAGTTTTTATAGGAATACCAGTGGCATATAATGCAGTAGGTGGATACGATGCCATTAAAGAAACATTAGATCCTAAATATTTATCGCTGACAAATGTAACCTGGTACCAACTATTAAATTGGTCGGTCACGATTATTCCTATTTGGTTTGTTGGTATGACGCTATACCAAAGAATTTATGCTAGTAAAGGAGAAAAAGAAGCGAAGAAAGCTTGGATAATTGCCGGAGTTTTTGAATGGCCAATAATGGCGTTTATGGGAGTTATTCTTGGAATGTTAGCCAAGGTAGCGGCAACAAAAGGTATGTTTGACGGAATTACAGACGCTGCGTCAATGGACAGCGAAATGGGATTGCCTATTTTACTGGCTACCATTTTACCGATTGGTTTAATGGGATTAATGCTTTCCTCCTATTTTTCGGCCATACTTTCCACCGCTGACAGTTGCTTAATGGCTGCTTCCGGAAATATCGTTACTGATATCATTGCTAAATTTTCTAAAAAAGAGTTAACGCATAAAAAAGAACTCCAACTTTCGCAAATCGTAACGCTACTAGTTGGAATATTCGCAATCTTATTGGCTTCCCAAATGCAAAACGTACTAGAACTGATGCTCTACTCCTACGCCTTTATGGTTTCTGGGTTATTCATCCCCGTCCTTGGCGCTTTGTTTTGGAAAAAAAGCCACCCAATTGCCGCTTTTTGGAGTATGCTTTTTGGAGGAGCAACCACAATTTTACTCATAATTACCGAAAATAAGTTACCTTTAGGAATAAAACTACCCGAACATTTAGACGCAAATATTTACGGAATAAGTATTTCGTTATTATTGTTCGTTACCATATCAATTTATCATCATAACAAAAAAGAAAAACAAAATGGAATTCAAAATAATTAATAGTACTTCAGGCGAAGACAAAACATATACAAATCAAATTATTGCTCAGTTTCTTTTTACTCATTTAGAAGAGTACGGAGATAAAGTGGAAGACATTCTAAAATGTATCGCTTACGTTATGAACCCTGATAAAGGAGGGAATATAGTCGTAGGTTTAGACGACAATAAAATTGTAGGCGTTGTTATTCTAAACAATACAGGGATGAAAGATTTTATACCTGAGAATATCTTAGTGTATATTGCGGTTGATAATAGCCAACGCGGTAAAGGATTTGGAAAAAAATTAATGCAAAAAGCAATATCTATTGCTGAAGGAAACATAGCACTTCACGTAGAGCCAAACAATCCAGCTAAAGGATTATATGAAAAATTAGGTTTTACTAATAAATACCTAGAAATGCGTCTTATCAAATAGTCCAAAATGGAGAATTTAAACCAACGGGTAGGACCACTTGTTCTACTACGAAAGGAACTGCATAAATACCCGGAAGTTTCTGGAAAAGAAGTAGAAACTGCAAAAAGAATCACTTCTTTTCTAGAAAATTATCCAGCTGATGAAGTCATAACTAATATTGGAAAAACTGGAGTCATTGCCATTTATAAAGGTACAAAACCAGGAAAAACAGTATTGTTTAGATGTGAACTAGATGCCTTACCCATTGAAGAAATCAATATGTTCGAACATCGTTCGCTGAGCAATGGTGTTTCTCATAAATGTGGGCACGACGGTCACATGGCAATTTTATGCGGTTTAGCAACCCAATTATCCCAACACAAGCCCGAAACAGGTACAGTAATTCTTTTATTCCAACCTGCTGAAGAAGATGGTAGCGGAGCACAAAAAATATTTTCAGATGCGAAATTTGAAAGATTTCGACCTGATTACGTTTTTGCCTTGCACAATTTACCTGGATATCCAAAAAATCAGATTGTAGTTAAAAACGATACTTTTACTTGCGCAGTGAATAGTATTATCATAAAATTGGATGGGATTACCGCACATGCCGGAGAACCTGAAAAAGGAATCAATCCTGCCTTAGCGATAGCTTCGATTATTACCCAATTTAATACTTTTATTCAGGCTGATATTTCAAAAGAAAATTATTGCCTGATCACTCCTATTTATACTAAAATGGGTAAAAAGGCTTATGGTGTTTCTGCGGGAGCTGGAGAAGTTCATTTTACCGTGAGAAGCGACAGTAATGCTCAGATGAGAACGATCGAAACCACTCTAGAAAATATTGCACAAGCTGTAGCAGATGAATATCGATTAAAATGCAACATACAATGGACACAAGGTTTTCAAGCCAATGAGAATGATGAAACGGCGGTTCACTTCATCAAGAAAGCTGCAAAAGAAAATCAATTTGAACTATTGGAAAAACCTACCCCTTTTACTTGGGGAGAAGATTTCGGTTTGTTTACCCAGCACTATCCAGGCGCAATGTTTGGATTAGGATCAGGAATAGACACGCCTGCTTTACACAATCCTGATTACGATTTTCCAGACGACATTATTACAACAGGTGTATCTATTTTCCACCACATAAGCAAACAGATTACAAATGCACACTAATTCAACAATAGAACTCAGCAATTCCGCTTACCAAAAAAATCTCGCTTTTCTCCGAACCACTTTTGGAAAAAAAGTACAAATTTCATGCGTCGTAAAAGGAAATGCCTATGGACATGGAGTCACAGAAATTGTTTCAATGGCCTACAATAATGGCATAACTCACTTCTCTGTTTTTGATGTCCAGGAAGCGAGAGCCGTTAAAGCCGAATTAGAAGATAAAGCTACTGTTATGGTCATGGGACTCGTTCAAGATGAAGACATGGAATGGGTCGTCGATAATAATGTAGAATTTTTTGTTTTTGACAAAGCCCGTTTGACTAAGGCAGCTAAAACAGCTAAAAAGCTCCATAAAAAAGCAATCGTGCACATTGAGGTTGAGACTGGAATGAACCGTACTGGCTTTGAAAAAAACGAACTGAATTCAGTAATTACTTTTCTAAAAAAAGAAAAAGAACATATCTCCTTTAAAGGACTTTGTACACATTATGCAGGTGCCGAAAGTATTGCAAACTATTATAGAGTCGATAAGCAAATTAAACGATTCGAAGAAATTTATCAATATCTTTGTAAGAACGATCTAAAACCAGAAATCAAACATTCAGCCTGTTCAGCAGCATCTATAATGTTTCCTGAAACTAGAATGGATATGGTTCGAATAGGAATCATTCAATATGGATTGTGGCCAAGCCCTGAAGTATTTGTCAATTTTTTGAGTACAAAAAAGAGTAAAATCGACCCTCTTCAAAGAGTTATTACTTGGAAAAGTAAAATAATGAGCGTGAAAAAAGTGAAAATTGGAGAGTTCATAGGATATGGAACCAGTTTCCTTGCAGAAAGAAAAATGACAGTTGCAATAATTCCAATTGGTTATTCCCATGGTTATAGTCGTTCTCTAAGCAACCAGGGCCGAGTTCTTATCAATGGCCACCGTTGCATAGTAGTTGGATCTGTAAACATGAATATGATGACCGTCGATGTGACAAACCTAGAGTCAGTAAAGAAAGACGATGAAGTTGTATTGATTGGCTCTCAAGGTGATCTTTCAGTATCAGTAGCTTCTTTCAGTGATTATAGTAATCAACTTAATTATGAATTATTAACCCGAATTTCTAAAACGATTCCACGCAAAATTATAAAATAATGGCCTTTATAAAACTATACAGAAAAAAATTAGAAGAGAATTATAGTTTCTTGAATAACATTTTTGAATCGAGAAATATAGAATGGGGTGTTGTTACCAAGCTTCTTTGCGGAAATACAATATACTTAAAAGAAATTATCGCATTAGGTGTACGAGAAATGCATGATTCCCGCATCAGTAACTTAAAAAAAATAAAGGCATTAGATCCTACTATCCAAACTGTTTATATCAAGCCTCCAGCAAAACGAAGCATTGATCGTATTGTAAGCTATGCCGATGTAAGTTTTAATACTGAAATAGACACTATAAAAATGCTTTCCCAAGCAGCAAAAAAGCAAAACAAAACCCACAAAGTCATTATAATGATTGAGATGGGCGATTTGCGCGAAGGAGTTATGGGTGAAGAATTAGTTGAATTTTACGGCAGTATTTTAAGTTTGGCTAATATTGAAATTTTAGGTATTGGTACCAACCTAAATTGCCTGAGCGGGATTATGCCTACTCAAGATAAATTAATTCAGTTGAGTCTATACAAACAATTGATTGAAGCTAAATTCAACATTAAAATACCCTGGGTTTCCGGTGGAACTTCTGTAGCTATCCCTTTAATACTGAAAAATGCACGTCCTATGGCAGTGAATCATTTCAGAGTTGGAGAAGCATTATTTTTTGGCAAAGACCTGTTTACTGGCGAAACCATTAAAGGAATGCATAATGATGTATTCAAATTGTACTCGGAAATTATCGAAATTACCGAAAAACCAGATACTCCAACAGGTGAATTAGGCGAAAGCGGGGTTGGGAATACCTATGTAATGGATGATAATGCCGATTTAGGTGTTACTTCTTTACGTGCGATTCTGGATATTGGACTCTTGGATATGCAACCGCAATATATTGAAGCAGAAGACCTTGATATCACTATCGTCGATGCTAGTTCTGATATGTTAGTAATTGACATTTCAAACTCTAAAAAGAAATATAAAATAGGGGATTTAGTCTCTTTTAAAATTCAATATATGGGAGCACTTTATCTTTTAAATTCAGATTATATTGAAAAAACCATTGGATAAAATTTTTAATCCATAATGATACTCTAAAAGGGAAACTGATAAAATCATTTTCCCTTTTTTTATATAAAAATAAACAACTGTTAATTCTTACAATTATCAAGGTTTAATTCTCATGAATTAATTATATTTAGCAAAAAATTAGCCATAACCAAATGAGACAAATTACTACCCTTCTATTTTTATTAATTTTTATACCAAAAATTAATGCCCAAGAATATTTTCCAAATAATGAAAGTGTTCAAAATAAAAACAATAATTACACTGCTTTTACTAATGCAACCATTTTTGTAACTCCAACACAAATAATCGAAAAAGGAACTTTGCTTATTCAAAACGGAAAAGTTATTGCAGCAGGAAATTCAGTTGTAATACCAAAAAATGCAGTGACAGTAAACTTAGAAGGAAAATCAATTTATCCCTCTTTTATTGATATGTATACTAGCTTTGGAATGGACAAACCTAAAAAAACAGAAGGTTCGCGCCAAAGTCAGTCTTATGACACAAAACGAGAAGGTTATTATTGGAATGAGCACATTCGTTCAGAAGTCAATGCTTCTGATAATTTTAATTACGATAAACCAAAAGCAGAAGAGCTATTGAAAGCCGGATTTGGAGTAGTAGGAACTCATGTTCAAGACGGAATTGCACAAGGAACTGGGGCTTTGATTGCTTTAAACAACAATGAAAAAAACAATAGATTTTTAACCGCTAAAATTTCTAATCATTTTGGTTTCGCTAGAAGTATTACCTCAAATCAAGCCTATCCGAGTTCATTAATGGGAATGATAGCATTATTACGACAAGTAAATTATGACTTAAAGTGGTATAAAAACGGAAATTCTGAAACTAAGGATTTGTCATTAAACGCCTTGTCAGAAAATGAAAAGCTAATTCAAATCTTTGCTACCGAAGACAAACTAAATAGTATGCGAGCGTCAAAAATCGCGAAGGAATTTAGCTTGACTTATGTAATGAAGGGAATAGGAAATGAATTCGAAAGAATTGAAGAAATTAAAAATACTAAAGCTCAGTTTATTATTCCCATAAATTTTCCTGAAGCTTATGATGTTTCTGATCCTAATCAGGCCAATCAAATGGAATTGAAAGACTTGCGTTTTTGGAATCAAGCACCTACCAATCTTAAAGTTTTAACAGACAATGGTGTCGTTTTTGCACTGACTACGGATAAGTTGAAGAAAATAGAAGATTTTAGAACAAACCTACTTAAAGCTATAAAATATGGTTTCGATAAAACAAAAGCATTAGAAGCATTAACGACGATACCTGCTTCGATATTAGGGAAAAGTAATGAAATTGGAAGTTTAAAAAATGGAAATTATGCCAACTTTATTATTACTTCTGGTGAAATATTTAATGACCAAACCAAAATCTATGAAAACTGGGTTCAAGGATCCAAATATATTGTCAGTGATATCAATGTTAAAGATATTAGAGGAGAATATGACTTGACTATTGCCGATAAAAAATACAAATGGAAAATTACCGGCGAAATCGAGACTCCTAAATCTGAAGTCAATACTGCGGATTCTAAAAAATTAAGCTCTAAACTTTCGATTTCAAACAATTGGATTTCAAACGTAATAAAGTCATCAGATTCTACACAAACAACATTCACCCGATTAATAGGATATATTGAGGACGTGCAAACCCTTTCTGGGAAAGCTATTTTATTTAATGGAAATGAAGTAAAATGGTCAGCGAATAAAATTGCTCCGTTTGTTAAACCTGTAGATTCACTAAAGTTGCAGAAAAACAATGTTATTATGACGACGACATTCCCAAATGTAGCTTACGGTAATACAAATAAATTAACGACTGAAACGTTACTATTTAAAAATGCAACGTTATGGACAAATGAGAAAGAGGGTATTATTGAAGAAACGGACGTCTTAGTTAAGAATGGAAAAATCGCAGCTATTGGTAAAAATCTTTCTGATGCAACTGCAACAATCATCGATGCAAAAGGAAAACACTTAACAAGTGGAATTATTGATGAACATTCTCATATCGCAATTTCTAGTGGAGTAAATGAAGGTGGACACAACTCAAGTGCCGAAGTATCCATACAAGATGTAGTAAATTCTGAAGATATAAATATTTATAGAGAACTTGCGGGTGGAGTTACTACTTCGCAATTATTACATGGTTCTGCAAATCCCATCGGTGGACAATCAGCCATTGTAAAATGGAAATGGGGACAAGATGCAGATGAAATGCTGTATAAAAACCAACCTAAATTCATCAAATTTGCCTTGGGTGAAAATGTGAAACAATCCAATTGGGGAAATATAGATCCAACTCGTTTTCCTCAGACAAGAATGGGTGTTGAACAAGTTTTTACCGATTATTTTCAACGTGCCAAGGAATATGACTTAGTATGGAAAAATTTTAATTCGAAAAAAGGAAAAGGAGATGCTCCCAGAGTAGATTTAGATTTACAAGCAGTAGCTGAAATACTGAATAAAGAACGCTTTATTAGTTGCCATTCTTATGTTCAATCAGAAATATTAATGTTAATGAACGTTGCCGATAAATTTAATTTTAGAGTCAATACCTTCACTCATATTCTTGAAGGGTATAAGGTAGCTGAAAAAATGAAGGAACATGGAGTTGGCGCTTCCACATTTGCAGACTGGTGGGCTTATAAATTTGAGGTAAATGATGCCATTCCTTACAATGGGCCAATAATGCATAATGCAGGATTAGTAGTAGCTTATAATTCTGATGATGCTGAAATGTCTCGAAGATTAAATCAAGAAGCGGCAAAAGCAGTTAAATATGGTAATCTTTCTGAAGAAGAGGCTTGGAAATTTGTTACTTTAAATCCAGCTAAATTATTACACATTGACGACAAAGTAGGAAGCATAAAAGTAGGTAAAGATGCAGACATTGTACTGTGGAACAATAATCCCTTATCTATATATGCTAAAGCAGAGAAAACAGTAATTGAAGGAGTAGTATATTATGATGTTCAAAAAGATGAGTCGCAAAGAGTAGCAATTGCCAAAGAACGAAACGAGTTAATTGGTCAATTATTACAAGAGAAAAATAAAGGCGCAACTACTCAAGAACCAAAAAGAAAAGAGAAAAAAGAATACCATTGTGATAGTGTAGAACTTGAATAAATTGAACTTTAACCATCACAATTACTTAAATAAATTATAGACAAATGAATAAAAACATATATATAGTAGTATTGCTATTAAGTTTATCAATAGCATCAAATGCACAACAAACACCTGCGCCTAAACAATCAAAATCAATATTGATTCTCAATGCCAAGGCGCATATCGGTAATGGACAAGTTATTGAAAATAGCGCTTTAGGTTTTAAAGATGGCAAAATCACCCTGATTGCAGATGCTACAGCAATTAGAATCGATAAAAGTGCTTATGATATAACTATTGATGCCAATGGCAAAGAAGTCTATCCTGGATTCATAGCACCTAATTCTACATTAGGATTAGTTGAGATTGATGCCGTTAAATCATCAGATGATGAAAGTGAAATTGGACAGATAAATCCAAATGTGAGAAGTATTATAGCCTACAATGCAGAATCAAAAGTTATTGAAACCGTTAGACCTAATGGTATTTTAATTGCTCAGATTACACCTCGTGGCGGCAGAATATCAGGAACTTCCTCTATTGTTCAACTAGATGCTTGGAATTGGAAAGATGCAATCATGAAAGAAAATGATGGAATTCATCTTAATTTTCCATCCAGCTATAAGAGAAGCGGGTCGTGGTTTGAACCTGGCACCATTGAGGAAAATAAAGATTACATAACTCAAATTAACGAAATAAATACTTTTCTGGCTAATGCAAAAGCCTATCAAGTAGAAAATGTGAAAGAACGAAATTTAATTTTTGAAGCAACGAAAGGATTATTTGATGGTTCTCAAACTTTATTTATAAATGCTAATGAAGAAAAGCAAATCATTGATGCTGTTCAATTAGCGAAAAGCAATGGCATTAAAAAAATGGTTATCGTTGGTGGTTACGAAGCATACAAAACTGCTGAATTATTACAGAAAAACAATATAGCTGTCCTTCTAAAAAGAGTTCATGATATGCCAGAACATGAGGATGACGATATTGATTTACCTTATAAAGCTGCAAAATTATTAACAGATAAAGGTGTTTTAGTAGGGTTAGAAAATAGCGGTTCGATGGAAAGAATGAACACAAGAAACCTACCTTTTTTAGCTGGAACTTGCGCCGCATATGGACTAGACAAGGAACAAGCATTGCAATTAATCACTTCTAATACAGCCAAAATTTTAGGAATAGATGACCAATGTGGAACACTTGAAATAGGAAAAGATGCCACATTATTCCTGTCTTCAGGTGATGCCTTAGACATGCGAACTAATAAAATATCACATGCTTTTATTCAAGGTAGAATGATAAGTCTTGAAACGCATCAATCTGAGTTGAATAAAAGGTATAAGGAAAAATACAATCAAAAATAGTTATTGTACACAAAACTTGTTTTATACTTTTAAAAGCAGATAATTTACGACATCGTAAATTATCTGCTTTTTTTTTGCTTTAGATCAAAAAAATAAAATTCAGTATATAAAATTTCTACCCAAATTAGAGAATCCTTATTATTAAAGCCATATTCAAGTATACCTTTAAAAAAACAGGGGTCAAAACATAAAAACCATAAAAATAAATAGATTTGATACCATTTTAATAGGGATATTAAATGATTTTATACTTTTGTTGAAATTTAATTCTAAACAACATGAGAAAAATCGTTTTAAGCATACTATTACTTTCCCTTTTAGTAGTGACCCTATTTTCAACTTCCATACTTTCTGCACATCCTATTCCGGCAGAAGCAGTAGCATTCGATACTGGAGATACCGCATGGATGATAGTTGCTACAGCACTTGTTTTAATCATGACCCCTGGTTTAGGCTTCTTTTACGGTGGAATGGTAGGTAAAAAAAATGTAATCAGTACCATGTTACAAAGTTTTATGGCTATGATAGTTGTTACAGTACTTTGGGTAGTAATTGGATTCGGCTTGTCTTTTGGACCTTCAATTGGAGGTATTATCGGTAATCCTTTGCCTAACTTGTTCTTTCAAGGTGTTGGTACCAATACTGCTTGGTCTTTAGCACCAACAGTTCCCTTTCTATTATTCGCTTTATTTCAAGCAAAATTTGCAATAATTACACCTGCTTTAATTACTGGAGCTTTTGCGGAACGAATTCGCTTCTGGGCTTACTTACTATTTATGGTTCTATTCATAATCTTGGTATATGCTCCATTATGTCATATGACCTGGCATCCAGAAGGATTATTCTTTAAAATGGGAGTGTTGGATTTTGCTGGTGGAACTGTAGTACATATGAGTGCTGGATGGGCAGCATTAGCTGGCGCCATGTTTTTAGGAAAAAGAAAAGCTCAAAAATCAAACCCTGCACGTATTACGTATGTATTGCTAGGAACTGGTTTATTATGGTTTGGTTGGTTTGGTTTCAATGCAGGTTCTGCATTAGGAGCAAACGGTTTGGCTGTACAAGCTCTTGGTACGACTACTGTAGCTGCGGCTGCGGCTGGAATGGCTTGGGTATTCTTAGATAAAATTCTTGGTCACAAACTTTCAGCAATGGGCGCTTGTATTGGTACCGTTGTAGGATTAGTAGCGATCACACCTGCAGCTGGATTCGTAAGTATACCACACGCTATATTCATTGGTATATTCAGTAGTATTGTTAGTAACCTTGTCGTTAGTAAATTTCCAAAAGGAAAAATCGATGATGCCTTAGATGTATTTGCTTGCCACGGCGTTGGTGGTATGACAGGTATGCTATTAACAGGAGTTTTTGCTTCTAAAACGGTAAATTCAGCGGTTACAGATCAAGGTCTAATATTTGGCGAAACAACCTTATTTATTCACCAATTAACTGCTTTAATTATTGTTTCCGTATTTGCTTTTTCAGCATCGTATTTCTTATTTTTTATTGTCAATAAAATTACACCACTAAGAGTATCTGAAGATAAAGAAGAGTTAGGTTTAGACCTCTCTCAACACGGAGAGTTTTTATAATAGTATTTTTAAAAAACTTGTAGTTAGGCTAGCCTAACGCAAAAAAATCCCAATCTGAAATTCAGATTGGGATTTTCTATTTTACACAAACTTAGTATTTAATATAGTTAAAAAAAAACGGTATGATTTTCATATTTTATCGGCAGAATACTAGATAGCTTTATACCACTTAATAAATATAAATGGTATTATTTTTTGAAGTTAGAAATTCCTAATTTTAACCAGCTACCATATTCTTCTATACTCACATAACTAATAGTTGGATTTTCTTTATTTAAACTATTGCCCTCTAAATCCGTTAAAACATACAAAGGCTGTGTATTAGTTTTATATTTTGATATCATAAAATCAGTCCACTTATCCCCTACTGTTTCAATTTCAGAACCTGTCGTTTTCGATATAAACTGTTCGCTTTTAGGTAGATCTCTCTTGTCATCAACATACAAAGATATAAGTACCACTTCATTGTTTAGAATCGGTAATATCATAGCATCAGACCAGACATTATTTTCCATTTTTCTACAATTTACACAAGCATACCCTGTAAAATCAAGCATAATAGGTTTATTTACTGTTTTGGCATAAGCCAATCCTTTTTCATAATCATCAAAAACTATTATTCCATGAGGCCCACTTTTAGCACCATCTGGCAAAATGACATTCGCAACATTACTTGCCGAACCACCTAATCCATTAGGACTTTCACTGTATTCTAATGTAGGAGGAAAAGCACTAATAATTTTTAAAGGTGCTCCCCAAAGTCCGGGAATTAAATAAATAGTAAAAGTTAAAGTTACTAATCCCAACATTAATCGTCCTACTGAAATATGCGTCAAAGGACTATCATGTGGTAACGTAATTTTTCCGAATAAGTAAAAGGCAAGTGTTCCAAAAATAGCAATCCAAATAGCTAGGAATACTTCTCTTTCCAACAAATGCAATTGCAATACCAAATCAGCATTCGATAAGAATTTAAAGGCTAAAGCCAATTCCAGAAATCCTAAAACGACTTTTACCGTATTCAACCATCCACCAGATTTGGGTAATGAATGTAACCATCCAGGAAACATGGCGAAAAGCATAAATGGTAAGGCTAATGCCAATGAAAAACCGAACATTCCAATGATTGGAGCGATTCCTCCTTTAGAAGCGGCTTCCACTAATAGTGTACCTACTATAGGGCCGGTACAAGAGAACGATACAATTGCAAGCGCCAATGCCATAAATAAAATTCCAATAATCCCGCCTCTATCTGCTTGACTGTCCACTTTATTTGCCCAAGAATTAGGTAACATAATTTCAAATGCTCCCAAAAATGAAGCGGCAAAAACAACTAATAAAACAAAGAAAATAATATTAAACCACACATTTGTTGACAATGCATTCAAAGCATCAGCACCAAAAATCCAGGTTACTAAAAATCCAAGAATTACATAAATAACAATAATTGAAATTCCGTAAATGATTGCATTTCTTATCCCTTTCGCTTTTGTCTTACTTTGCTTGGTAAAAAAACTTACCGTCATTGGTATCATCGGAAAAACACATGGTGTCAGTAAAGCAGCAAATCCTGATAAAAATGCTATAAAAAAGATAGACCATAATCCTCTTTGTGAATTTGATTTAGGTTCTACCACCACTTCTTTATCAGGCGAAGCAACGACCCTATTACTTGCACCAAGACTCGGCGCTAATGAATCTGTTTTTATTGTATCCGTTTCAATAGGAGCTACTACCACAGCGGCTTCTTTGGGTGCAGTAATTACTGCTACACTCGCAGGTATTGCAAAAGTAAATTTCTTCTCTAAATTGATACAAACTTCTTTACAAACCTGATAATTCAACTCGGCTTCTATTGCTACAACCTTTGGGTTCGTAACATGAATTACCTGTTGAATTTGAGCTTTTCTTTGAAAATAAGTTTCATTTACTTCAAAAATATCATTGTAAGCCGTTTTGGTTTTGCTTTCTTTCGCTTTACCTACAAGATTAAAGTTACCTTTTTGATTTTTAAAAACAACTTCTAAAGCTAATGGGCCACCATCAGGTGTAAACTGGGAATACATGTGCCACTCTTTTTCGATTACCCCATCAAAAGTCAACAAATACGTATTATCTGATTTTTTTTCAATTTTTGTTGTCCATTTTACTGGATCTAGAATTTGAGCATTTACATTGGCAAAAGCCAAAAAAGTAATAAGGATACCTACTATTTTCTTCATTCTTCTAATTGTATTTTTAATCTATTTTGTGTTTTATTATCTATTCTAAAACGTTCATCTTGTCTAAGTCCGATCAACCAAACAATTTTATTTTCTGACCATAATATCCAGACATTTTCCTTTTCTATTAAGGATAATTTTTCATCTTTAAAAAGTTTGCTCACTTTTTTAGACTTGCCTTCCATACCAAAAGGCTGAAAACTATCTCCTTCATTCCATTTGCGTAAAACTAAGGGAAAACTTAATTTATCAGCATCGACAAATATAACTGTATTTGTAAGAATTGAAATGGCATCTACTTTACAAAAGGAAAGATTTAAGGGAATCTTAACGTCTTCTTGGTCTTTATCAATAAAATATTCTTCCTTTTTAGTATCAAAATCAATTGGACTCAGAATTAATGAATTTCTATCTTTCACTAATCGAAACTCAGCCGAAAAAACCTGCTTCCCTGATTGACTATCTACTAAATTATACACATCGTCCCAAGCTGTAAAGCCAAATTCATGCAACCATTGGTATAAATAAGACCTATAATTGGGTAATTTCAATAACTGATTTAAATCAAAATAAAATTCGTTTTCCTCTTGCCTTACCACTTGTTGATACACCATGATTGATGCGTCTTCAATCATGGCTTGTGATTCCTGCAAATAAGATTGTGTTTTCTGGAATGAACTAATAAAGTGCGGATTAAGCTCTTTTAACAAGGGAACTAAATCATGTCGAATTTTATTTCTCAAATACTTATCAGAGGCATTGCTACTGTCTTCTCGCCATTGTATATTGTTCTCTTTGGCATAATTTGCAATTTCTGCCCTTGAAAAATGCAATAATGGTCGTATTATCTTGTCATTTTGTTCTGGAATTCCAACCAATCCTTCTAGGCCAGTTCCTCTACTAAGATTAATTAAAAAAGTTTCGATATTGTCATCTGCATGATGAGCCGTGAGAATGTAATCGTAATTTTCTGTATCTAAAAGTTCATAAAACCAATTATAGCGCAAATCACGAGCGGCAACTTGTGTCGAAAGTTTGTAATCTTTGGCGAAAGCCTCCGTATCAAATTGGGTTAAAAAAAGTGGGATATTATTAGTGGCTGCAAAATCCTGAACAAAATTTTGGTCTCCAAAACTCTCTAAACCACGCAATTGAAAATTACAATGAGCCAAAGCAATTGGGTTGTCTAATTCATTAAATAAATGAGCCATTACAATACTGTCCAAGCCTCCACTGGTAGCCAGAAGAAGTTTTTTATTATTTAAAAAAGGGAGTTTTTGAGCAATATGATTTTTGAGTCTATCTAACATAGTTCAAAAATAAAGATTAAAATTCAATATCGAATTATGAATAGCAATTATTGCAAGACTTCGTGCATTGCTTTTGCTTTAAGCAAACATTCTTCATATTCATTTTCTGGAATTGATAGTGAAGTTATCGCACTTCCTACTGAATAAGATACATATTGCTTTTCTTGATTGTATAAAATACTTCGGATAACAACATTAAAATCAAAGTCACCATCGGGTGTAAAATACCCTACTGCCCCACTGTACAAGGCTCTTTTCGTTTCTTCCAATTCTTCAATAATGTTCATAGCTGAAATTTTTGGAGCGCCAGTCATACTTCCCATAGGGAAAGACTTCTTTATAGCATCAACAGCGCCATATTGATAATCTAATCTAGATGTAACCGTGGAAATCATTTGATGCACTTGCATAAAAGAATAAATAGCGCATAATTCTGTAACCTGTACAGATCCTTTTTGAGCGGTATGAGATAAATCATTCCGCACTAAATCCGTTATCATAATATTTTCAGATCGTTCTTTCGGATCTGATGCTAGTTTATTCTTCGATTCTTCGTCTTTAATTGGATCCAAAAATCGTTTCGAGGTTCCTTTTATAGGTTGCGAAACAAGCAATTGCCCTTCTTTTTTCAAATAACGCTCCGGTGATGCTGAAAGCAAAAAATGTTTGTTGTTTTTAAAAAATACTGCAAATGGAGGCTGAGAAATTTCGTTGAGCTTAAGGAATTTATCTAGTGGATTTATAGTCGCATTTTCAGCATAAAATTCCATACAAAAATTAGCTTCGTACAAATCACCTTGATGAATATGGGTTAGCATTTTTGAAACTTTCTCAAGATACTTCTCTTTTGGTATTCTTTGTTTTATCGCAACTGATGGTGCCTGCAGTTCTGCGTGAGTCGTTTGTAGGTTTATCTCGTTGAAATCAGCCTCTAACTCATCATCACACATGTTTAGATATTGAATTTCGACCTCATTCCCTCTTAATAAAAATATTTTTTTTGGTTGAAAGAAAAATAAATCCGGAAAATGCAAACCATCAAAGTTATTTGATTCCAGATTCTCTACGTCATTTTTTAAATCATAAGACAAATAACCAAAAAGCCAATCTTTTGTTGTTTGTTGGTACTGTTTTAAATCCTCAAAAGCATTATGAAAATCTGTTTTTATAGACGTAAAAGCATCTACTGCCACAGCACAGTCAAAACTTGAATGCTGATCCGGATAATCATTACTATCCATAAAAATGACTTCACGAAACTGTTGTGACCAAATTAGAAGTTGCTTTTTAAACAATTTTGGATTTGAAATGGGCTTATGAATTGATGTTCTCAAAAAAATTTAGCTTTAAACTTCAAAATTACAATAATAAATTTCCTTTAATATGTCATTATCGGAAAAATCAGTTGTTTTTTTTCGTAAATTTACAGTAACACGTTAGTATTAAAACACTTATTAAAATAACAATTATTTTTTTCTAACGGAGACGGTAATCAATGGGGAATATACTATTAAAAATAAATGAGCTTTACCGCATCAGTACATTTTAAATTTTTAACCAATAAAACCTAAATATTATGAAAATTGCTACCATTATTATTCGAACTATACTTGGACTTTTATTTCTCTATACCTCTGTCAGCTATTTTTTACACTTAAGCCCCGAGCCTGTATCAACAGGAGATTTCAAGGCATTCCAACTTGGTTTAATGGCCTCAACTTATTTATTTCCTTTGGCAAAAAGTGTAGAGTTCTTATGTGGTTTATCATTTTTAACGGGCAAATTCACCACATTAGCTAATCTAGTTATTTTCCCTGTAACCCTCAATATATTATTAATTAATTACTTCTTGACACCAGACAACCTTCCGCTCGCCGTTTTTGTGTTTGTGGGTAACATATTCTTGATTTTTGCTCATTGGGAAAATTATAAAGGACTATTCAAAATGGATTAATTTTTAGTCTAAAAAATAAAAACCGACTCTAGATAAGAGTCGGTTTTGTTATTTAATGAATTCGTACTTTTATTTAGTATGTTGCACCCATATTAAATCAGCTGTTTTATAACCAATATCTTCTGCTATTTTCAAGTAGTCTGAGCGAACTTCTAACGGAATTGACCTTTCACGAGACAATATCCATAAATATTTAAGACTCCCTCCTGCAACCAAAGCATATTTATACTCTTTGTCAATCGCAATAACATTATAACCCCCATAAAAAGGACCAAAGAATGACACTTTTAACATGGCTACATTCTCGTCTCTCACAAACTTCGCTTTTCCGATGCTTTGCTTCCATTTGTCATTTTGCACATCATATCCTTTATTATCCACTTTTATCGTTCCATTGTCTTTTAATGAATACTCAGCAGTAGTATTGTTCAGTCCTTTCTCAAATTTAAAATCCAATCTAGCGATTTCATACCATTTTCCTAAATATTTTTCTTTCTCGAAATTTTGAACAGCCTTTGCTTTCTCTGGAATCGTTTTACGTGAGCAGGAATTAAGAAAAACCCCTACTCCAACAAGTGCTAAAGCACCTACTACATGTCTCACTTTCATACTAATTTATTTTTTAATAAAGATATTATGTAAACACCGTTATATCTTTATATAATTTAAATTGAAACTTATAAAATTTAATCATAAAACAAAAAACCCGTCAAACATAACTTGACGGGTTCATTAGTATAAAATCGTACATACTATACGTGTAATGCTCTATTATCTGTAGCCGCTAATGCCGCTTCTTTGATCGCTTCCGCAAAAGTAGGATGCGCATGTGACATTCTTGATATATCTTCAGCTGACGCTTTAAATTCCATTGCAACAACCGCTTCGGCAATTAAATCAGCGCAACGAGCTCCAATCATATGAACTCCCAGAACCTCATCTGTTTTTGCATCAGCAAGAATTTTTACAAAACCGTCTAAATCTCCACTTGCTCTTGCACGACCTAATGCTTTGAAAGGAAAACTTCCAGATTTAAATTCCACACCAGAAGCTTTTAACTGCTCTTCTGTTTGCCCCACTGCAGCCACTTCTGGCCAAGTGTATACAACACCTGGAATCAAATTATAATTGATATGCGGTTTTTGTCCAGCCAAGATTTCAGCAACCATAGCTCCTTCTTCCTCTGCTTTATGAGCTAACATCGCTCCACGAACAACATCTCCTATTGCATAAATATTAGGAATATTAGTCTGTAAATGATCGTTTACTTCCACCATTCCTCTGTCTGAAATTTTAACTCCAGCTTTATCTGCGTTTAAACCGTCTGTGTAAGGACGACGACCAACAGAAACAAGAGAATAGTCCCCCTGTAAAGTGATTGTCTCTCCTTTGGCATTTTCTGCCTGTACAGTCACTGCATCACCGTTTCTTTCTACTGACTTCACTTTATGTGAAACGTAGAATTTCATTCCTTGTTTCTTTAAAACTTTAGTCAATTCTTTAGACAATGAAGCATCCATTCCTGGAATGATTCGGTCCATGAATTCCACTACAGAAACTTGCGCTCCTAAACGTAAATACACCTGACCTAATTCAATACCAATAACTCCACCGCCAATGATGACAAGATGTTTTGGTACTTCTTTTAATTTTAATGCTTCAGTCGAAGTAATAATTCTTTCTTTATCAATTTTGATAAATGGCAAATTAGAAGGTTTAGAACCTGTCGCAATAATAATATTTTTAGCCTCTACTGTTTCGCTAGTTCCGTCCGCTTTTGCAATCGCAACGTGAGTAGCATCTACAAAAGAACCTAATCCTTCTAGAACAGTAATTTTATTTTTGTCCATTAAATATTTTACTCCGCCTGAAGTCTGGTCAACAACTGCTTGTTTGCGTGCAATCATTTTTTCCAGATTAACTTTTACTTCACCAGAAACTTCAATTCCGTGATCAGCAAAATGTGCTAATTCAGCATAATGGTGTGAGGAAGATAACAATGCTTTTGAAGGGATACATCCTACATTAAGGCAAGTTCCTCCAAGAACTGAATATTTTTCGATAATTGCTGTTTTGAAACCAAGTTGTGCACAACGAATTGCTGATACATATCCGCCTGGGCCAGAACCAATAATGACTACGTCAAATGAATTCATAGTATATTTGTTTTTGTTGTTTTTTTATAAAATGTTGCACAAAATTAAGGAATTAAGTTTTGTTTGAAGTTTAATATTAAATATATTTTGTTAAGATTTTACACAGCGACGCATTTAATATCCTGTAAACAATGTCAAATCCACACTAAAATTTCCTAAACTTCAACCACCGTTGTATTTTTAACTTCACTAATCATAAAGGTGCTTTGCGTACTGCCAATATGCTGAAGTATAGTTAATTTTGTTACTAAAAATTCCCTATAGGCTTTCATGTCTTTCACCACAATCTTAAGAATGTAGTCATAGTCACCACTTACATGATAGCATTCTAAAACTTCTATTAATTGTGCCACCTCACTTTCGAATCTGGTTACAAATTCTTTGGTGTGCTGGATTAGTTTTAAATGACAAAAAACCACAAATCCTTTTTCAATCTTTTCCTTATTGAGCAATACCACGTATTTATCAATAATACCTTCTCTCTCTAATTTTTTAATACGTTCGTAAACTGCAGTAACGGACAGATTCAATTTCAAAGACAATTCTTTTGTGGTTTTTTTACTGTCTGTTTGTAATAATAAGAGTAGTTTTTTGTCTATTAAGTCTAAAGTCATTTTGTAGTTTTTTTGGCGAAAGCATAAAATATTCGATAAAAATAGAAATAAAATCTACATAAACTGATTATGACGATATAAAAAACTGATTTTACACTCCATTATTGACAATAAAAACCATATAAACGTCCTTTACATTATAAATAGTACTGTTGCAATGGATGATTTAATAACTTTTGGCCTTTTATGCCTCACCTCTTTTTTTACTCTAATCAATCCATTAGGTACGATGCCCATTTTTTTGACCATGACGACTGATTTGTCGGAACAGGAACGAAGATTTACTGCTAAAAAAGCATCCTTAGTTTCCTTCATCATTATCATTTGCTTTGCCCTTTCGGGACAATTACTATTCAAGTTTTTTGGGATCTCCGTAAACAGTTTTAAAATAGTAGGAGGAGTCATTTTTTTCATGATGGGAATGGATATGCTACAGGCTAGATTAAGCACTGTAAAAATCAAAAAAAATGAAGTCAAAAACTATGTAAATGACATTTCGATAACACCTCTCGCAATTCCTATGATTTGCGGCCCAGGCGCTATAACAAACGCCATTGTTTTAATGGAAGATGCTAGCTCAATGTCTAAAATAGTGATCCTACTAGTTTCTATTGCGGTCGTAGTCTTAACCACGTACATCATTCTATTGAGCTCTTCTAAAATTATAAAACTAATAGGTCAAACAGGTATAAATGTAATGATGAGACTTATGGGACTTATCGTTATGGTAATAGCAGTCGAATTCTTTTTTAGTGGCTTAAAGCCAATTATTCACGATCTAATGAAATAACTAACTTAAAAAAAATATTATGAAATTCAACCCCGCAGACAACATTCAAGACTTACAGTATTTTGGCGAATTTGGTGGCGTAAACCCCTCTATTTCTGATTCCTCTACCTATACTTTCCTTTCGGCAAAAACTATGTTTGATACCTTTGAAGGTAACATGGAAGGCTGTTATTTGTATTCCCGTCATTCCTCTCCAAGCAATTTGTATTTAGACAAAGCACTGGCTGCAATGGAAGGTACTGAAACGGCAAATGTATCCGCTTCTGGAATGGGAGCCATCACACCTACTTTATTGCAATTATGCGGAGCTGGAGACCACATCGTCTCAAGCAGAACGATTTATGGAGGAACGTATGCTTTTCTAAAAAACTTCACTCCAAGATTTGGTATCAAAACGACATTTGTTGACATCACAAAACTAGATGCAGTTGAAGCTGCGATCACTCCGGAAACGAAAGTATTGTATTGTGAAACAGTAAGCAATCCTTTATTGGAAGTGGCTGATATAGCCGGTTTATCAAAAATTGCAAAAAAGCATAATTTGACATTAGTTGTAGACAACACCTTCTCTCCATTATCTGTTTCTCCAGTTAAATTTGGTGCTGATATCGTAATTCATAGTTTGACAAAATACATCAACGGAAGCAGCGACACTGTGGGTGGAGTAACTTGTGCTTCACAAGATTTTATCAATCAATTAAAAGACGTAAATAGTGGAGCAAGTATGTTACTAGGGCCAACAATGGATAGCATGCGCTCTGCTAGTGTTATGAAAAACCTACGTACACTTCACCTGAGAATCAAGCAACACAGTCATAACGCTGCGTATCTTGCAGAACATTTTGAAAAAGATGGAGTAAAAACGGTATATCCTGGATTAAAAAGTCATCCAAGCCACGATTTATTCGCATCGATGATCAATGCTGAATACGGTTTTGGTGGAATGATGACAATAGATGTTGGTTCTTTGGCTAAAGCCAATGCCTTAATGGAACTAATGCAATCACGCAACTTAGGATACTTAGCGGTGAGTTTAGGATTTTATAAAACTTTGTTTAGTGCTCCTGGAACCTCCACTTCGAGCGAAATTCCTTTGGAGGAACAAGTAGAAATGGGATTGACTGATGGTTTAATCCGTTTTTCAATTGGTCTAGATAATGACATTAAGAGAACATACGAAATGATGAAAGACTGTATGAAAGAATTGGATATTCTATAATCCAAGACTGTTATAAAATAATTTTTTGATTTTTTACCAAAACCCGCTTAAAAGCCATTTTAAGCGGGTTTTATCTGTTTCATAAAAACACATCCGCCCTTTTCAATTTTGCCGACCAATATGCTTTTGTATTATGGCAATGCGGACATCCAGATTTTCAGCCGAAGAGACAAAAGCAAACATTTTGAAAGCGACTATACTTCTATTTCTAAACAAAAAACTCCAGATTTCTCTGGAGTTTTTTGTTATCTACGTATTATAAATATCTTATTTTATAAGTTCTATTTTTTGAACTTCTTCTTGATGTACACTATCAAAAAATCCTTGTTCGTGCATCCAATCATCACTATAAACTTTACTCATATAACGAGAACCGTGATCAGGAAATATAGCAATTACATTGCTGTTTTCGTCAAATTCACCTTCGTCGGCATATTGTCTTATCGCCTGCAAAACAGCTCCAGAAGTATAGCCTACAAATAAGCCTTCTTTTCTAGTTATTTCTCTTGCGCAATGTGCACTCTCCTCATCGGTAACTTTCATAAACTTATCGATGGTATCAAAATCAGTAGCAGAAGGAATCAAATTTTTCCCTAAACCTTCAATTCTGTATGGGTAAATTTCATCGTTGTCAAATTCTTTTGTTTCATGGTATTTCTTCAATACTGAACCAAAAGCATCAACTGCAAGCACTTTAATATTAGGGTTTTGTTCTTTTAAGAATTTTGCTGTTCCTGAAATCGTTCCTCCAGTACCACTGCAAGCTACGAGATGAGTAATTTTACCATTCGTTTGCTTCCAAATCTCTGGTCCCGTAGAGTTATAATGTGCATCAATATTCAACTGATTAAAATATTGATTAATATAGATTGACCCCTTTGTTTCTTCATGCAATCTTTTAGCCACGTTGTAATAAGAACGTTCATCATCTGCTGAGACATGTGCTGGGCAAACATAGACTTTAGCGCCTAAACTGCGAAGCATATCAATTTTATCTTTGGACGATTTTGAACTTACAGCTAGTATACAATTGTATCCTTTTATGATACTCACCATGGCGATACTAAATCCGGTGTTCCCAGATGTCGTTTCGATTATGGTATCTCCTGGAGATAGTATCCCTTTTCTTTCTGCCTCTTCAATTATGTATAAAGCAATTCTATCCTTGGATGAATGTCCTGGATTAAAAGCTTCTACCTTTGCATAGAAATTACCTTCTAACTTTTCTGTGACTTTATTTAGCCTAATAAGAGGTGTATCACCTATTAATTCTAAAACACTATTGTAAGCTTGTATTTCTTCTTTCATAAAAAAATAGTTAGTCGAAGTGAATTTTATTACACCTCGAAACATTGCAAATTTAACAAAAATTTCCGAATTACTTTTTAATTTTCTCTAAATCTAACAAAAAACTGAATTCCTTTGCTAATTCCTTAATGGCTTCAAACCTTCCAGATGCGCCTCCGTGACCTGCATCCATGTTAGTATCTAAAAACAAAAGATTGCTATCTGTTTTCAAAGTTCTCAGCTTCGCTACCCATTTAGCAGGCTCCCAATATTGTACTTGTGAATCATGCAGACCGGTCGATATATACATATTAGGATAGGCTTGGGGTTTTACATTATCATAAGGAGAGTAGGATTTCATATACTTATAATATCTTTTAACGTTTGGATTCCCCCATTCGTCATACTCCCCGGTTGTTAACGGGATAGTTTCATCCAGCATCGTCGTTGCAACGTCTACAAAAGGGACTTGAGCAATTACTCCATGGTATAGTTTTGGCGCCATATTTAAAATAACTCCCATCAATAAGCCCCCTGCAGAACCACCCTCCGCATATAAATGTTTTGTAGAAGTGTATTTTTGCTCAATTAAAAATTTAGAACAATCTATAAAATCTTTGAAAGTATTTTTCTTTTTTAATAATTTTCCGCCTTCGTACCACTGTCTTCCTAAATCTTCTCCACCGCGAATATGTGCGATAGCGTAAACAAAACCTCTGTCTAACAACGACAATCTTGTTGATGAGAAATAAGCATCCATAGAATGTCCGTAAGAACCGTATGCATAAAGCAACAATGGATTTTTTCCATCCTTTTTCAAACCTTTTCTATATACCATAGAAATAGGTATCAGGGTTCCGTCTTTTGCAGTTGCCCAAACACGTTCTTCAATATAATTGTCCTTATCAAAGTTACCACCAAGCACTTCTTGTTCTTTCTTGACTTCTTTTTCTTTGGTGTTCATATTGAAATCAATAATCGAAGCAGGTGTTGCCATCGATTGATAGGCATATCGCAAGATATCTGTATCAAAATCAACGTTTGCAGAAGTATGAGCGGTATAGGTTTCACTTTCAAAAGGCAAATAATATTCCTCTTTTCCACTCCAGGGAATTATTCTAATTTCACTCAAACCATTACTACGTTCTGAAACCACCAAAAAATCTCTAAAAATGTCAATATCTTCCAGTAAAACATCTTCCCTATGAGCAAGAACATCTTCCCAATTCTCCATTGAAGTCTTAGATTCAAGCGTTTTCATTAGTTTGAAATTAGTCGCCTTGTCCTTGTTTGTAAGAATATAAAAATGATCTCCAAAATGAGAAATACTATACTCTAAACCTCTTTTTCTTTTCTGAAAGACTTTAAATTTCCCATCTGGATTGTCGGCTAATAAAGTCATAAATTCTGTAGTCAGCGTGCTCGAAGAGCTGATCAAAATATATTTTTTTGATTTTTCTTTACCCACAGCAACATCAAAAGTATCATCTTTTTCAAAATAAACTACTTCATCTTCTACTGTATCGGTTCCTAATTTATGTTTTAGAACAGTATCGGAACGCAAGGTATTGGCATCCTGAGTAGTATAGAAGATAGTTTGATTATCATTTGCCCAAGTAGAATTTCCGGTAGTATTCTCAATTTTATCGCTTAAAATTTCGTCTGTTATCAGGTTTTTTACTTGCAAAGTATAAATCCTTCTTCCTACTAAATCTACAGCATAGGTAGCCAGTTGATTATCATTACTAATACTCAATCCGCTTAGATTGAAATATTTTTTTCCCTTTGCCAATTCATTACAATCAAGCATGATTTCTTCTTTTGCCGAAAGGCTTTCCTTTTTTCGAGAATAAATAGGATAATCTTTCCCTACTTCAAAACGAGTAATATAATAATAGCCATTGTATAAATAAGGAACTGATTCATCGTCTTCCTTGATTCTGGCTTTCATTTCTTCAAATAAATCTTTTTGGAATTCCTGCGTATGAGCAGTCATTTTTTGATAATATTCGTTTTCTTTATTCAGATAGTCAATCACTTCAGGATTTTCTCGATCCTTTAACCAATAATAATTATCAATCCTGACGTCTTCGAATTTTTCTAATAGTGTTGGTATAATTCTAGCAACTGGTGGCTGTATATTTTCTATCATTTTTTGAGTTTTCATATTTTAAAGAATAAACAAAAATAAACAAAGCGACTCTAAAACGCGTCTGTTTTTCGTCTTATTTAATATTGCATATTTCTTCAAAATTCGTAATTTCGTATTTCAATAATTTTTAAATTATCAAAAATGGATTTAATGGGAATGATGGGTAAACTTAAAGAAACCCAACAAAAAATGGAAGAAACAAAAAAACGCATGGATACTGTTCTTGTTGATGAGCAAAGTACAGACGGTTTGTTAAAAATTACGATTACTGCTAATAGAAAAATAAAATCAATTACAATTGCCGATGACTTATTGCAAGACAAAGAACAATTAGAAGATTATATGATTTTAGTAATGAACAAAGCAATCGAGAAAGCGACTAAGGTTAATGAAGCTGAACTTGATGCTGTTGCAAAAATGGATATGCCAATGATTCCTGGAATGGATAATTTGTTCAAATAATCTAAATAAGTTATAAAATATGAATTATGAGTTTTTATACAAACTCATAATTCATACTTCATAATTTATAATTTATAACTTTGCCAAGGTTTCTAATACATAGGTATGCATCACTTCTCTATAATCAAGATGGGTTACCATTCTCAATTTTCCGTGTCCCATAGAACTGATGGATATGTTTTTTTGTTTTAATTTTTCAATTAAAACGTGGTCGCTTAAATTTGGCACCAACGTAAATATTAAAATATTTGTTTCTACAGGCTCGACTTTAGCCACCCAATCCAATTTATTCAATACTACGGCTAATTCTTTGGCGCGTCTATGATCTTCAGCAAGGCGGCTGATATTGTTGTCTAAAGCATATAATCCGGCTGCTGCCAAATAACCTACCTGACGCATTCCTCCTCCTAATATTTTTCGAATACGCAATGCACGATGAATTGTCGCTTTATCACCTAATAAAACAGACCCTATTGGCGCACCCAGTCCTTTGGATAAACATACCGAAATCGTATCAAACAATTGACCAAAAGCTTTTGGGTCTTGTTTTTTAGCAATTAAGGCATTCCAAATTCGGGCTCCATCAAGATGGAATTTTAAATTATTGGCTACACATACTTCTTTTATTTTTTTCAATTCATCTAATTCATAACAAGCGCCGCCTCCTTTGTTAGTCGTATTTTCAACACAAACTAAACTCGTTAACGGATTGTGATAAAACTCAGGGTCATTGATTGCTCCTGCCACTTGTTCTGCAGTAATCATTCCGCGATCACCATCTAGCAAAGAAAAAGAGACTCCGCTATTAAAAGAAGCACCTCCACCTTCATAAAGGTAAACATGTGCATATTTGTCGGCAATAATTTGCTCTCCTGGTTGTGTATGTAGTTTGATTGCCGTTTGATTGGCCATCGTTCCTGAAGGGAAAAACAGTCCTGCTTCCATGCCAAAAATTTGCGCAATGGTATCCTCTAGTTCAATCACTGTGGGATCTTGCTTGTAAACATCATCACCTACTTCAGCATTGAACATGTACTGCAACATTTCATGTGTAGGCTTAGTAATTGTATCGCTAATTAAATTTATTTCCATACATTGATTTTATATTTGTTTAAAAACACAAGTCTCGTCTTGCCAATTCTTAAAATTTGTTATTTTTGTCGCACAAAATTACATAATTTATGACAACTACCGAACAAATTAAAGGTATTGTAGAGCGCCTTGGTGCGTTGAGGAGGTATCTTTGACGTTGATGCCAAACTAATTGAAATTTCTAACGAAGAAGAAAAGACTTTTGCTCCCGATTTCTGGAATAACGCAAAAGAAGCCGAACTAATTGTAAGAAATCTTCGAAATAAGAAAAAATGGATTGAAGATTACGATAAAGCAGTCGAAATGGCTGACGAATTGCAATTAGCCTATGAATTCTACAGGGAGGGAGAACTAACAGCAGAAGAACTAGACGAGCAATATAACGGTATTGCAAGTCATATTGAAGCCATCGAATTCAAAAACATGCTTTCAGATGAAGGAGATTCTTTAAGCGCTGTAGTACAGATAACTGCAGGTGCTGGAGGTACCGAAAGTTGTGATTGGGCCGAAATGCTCATGCGCATGTACATGATGTGGGGCGAAAAATATGGATATAAAATAAAAGAACTGAATTTTCAAAAAGGAGAAGCAGCCGGTATCAAAACGGTTACGCTCGAGTTTGAAGGGGATTATTCTTTTGGATACTTAAAAGGAGAGAATGGAGTACATCGCTTAGTGCGTATCTCCCCGTTTGACAGTAATGCTAAACGGCATACTTCCTTTGCATCCGTATATGTATATCCGCTTGTAGATGACAGTATCGAAATTGATATTAATCCTGCCGATATTGAAATCACGACTTCCAGATCTAGTGGTGCCGGTGGACAAAACGTGAATAAGGTAGAAACTAAAGTACAGCTATTTCACAAACCCACAGGAATTCAAATTCAGTGTTCAGAAACCCGTTCGCAACAAGACAACAGACAACGTGCTATGCAAATGCTCCGTTCTCAGTTGTACGAAATTGAATTAAAGAAACAATTGGCGCAGCGCGCTGACATTGAAGCTGGAAAAATGAAAATTGAATGGGGTTCTCAGATTCGCAATTATGTGATGCAACCCTACAAATTAGTAAAAGACGTGCGTACGGGTTATGAAACCAGCAACGTCGACGGTGTGATGAACGGTGAAATTGACGAATTCTTGAAAGCCTACCTGATGATGATGGGACAAAGAGACGACGAAGAATAAAATTATCAAATCAATCAATTATAATCCTACAGAGAAATTTATCTTTTTCTGTAGGATTTTTTTGTTACTTTTGATTTTGAAAAATTAATCCGATTTATGAAAAATACACTAGTCTTCTTTGTTTTACTATTTTCAATAACATTTTACTCTCAAAAAAAAGTATATTACACTGAACATTTTAAAGAATTACGCTCAGCCGAAGGAGCAACTTATTTCAGTACTTATGAGGACACTAAAGAAGGAACTTCGAGAACCACTTATTTTATTGATGGAACAAAACGAAATCACGATCAATTTTCAAATTTCAAAAAACGCATTTTAAATGGTACTTCCGAAAGTTATTATAAATCTGGAAATAAAGAGCTAACTTCTTTTTTTGTAAAAGGAAAACAACAAGGTGAACTAACCCGATATTATGAAAACGGCCAAATCAAGCGTACCGAAAATTATAAAAATGGCGAATTTATTGACGGAAAATGTTTTGATGAAACCGGAAGTGAAATTGCTTTTTTTCCCTATTTTATAAAACCCCAATTTCCAGGAGGAATAAATGAGTTTTATAAATACATTGGAAAAAACTTCAAGTCTCCTAATAATGCTAAAGGAAGAATAAAAGTTGATTTTGTGGTTGAAATAGATGGTACTTTAAAAGATTTTAAAATAATCGAAGGACTTAATTATGACATGAATGTTGAAGCTTTAAGGGTTTTATTTAATAGCCCATTATGGATTCCTGGTAAAGTCGACGGTAAAGATGCCCGTGTTAAATATGGCATTCCAATTACTATTAATTAAAATTCCCACGCAAATAATTTTCATTGTTTAACTCCTTTAATTTTAGTCCTAAAATTAAAGGAGTTATTTTTTTTTACAACCATTCAATTAAAGAAACACCGACACCAACAGTCGTTTGCAGATTGTTATAATCGATCAAGGTTTCACCGTAGCCGTGGGAAATTAGTAAATATCCTTTTAAATTATTTCTAACGGGATAAGACCATGAAAAGGAGGCATTTCCTCTAGCTTTTGCATTAAAATTTAGATTATGACTGCCAATAAAAGAAAGAATTTTTCCGTTTTTGGTATAAATTACATTCACGTCTCCCCTACCTACATATTCTGAAATATCAGGATTATCATCAATTGCAGCTGGCATTCGAAACCAAGGTCTCACATAGACAGTCCAATTGTTACGTTCAAACCCTGCATGTAGTATAATTCTATTCCAGCTTCGAGAAAAAGGATCACTTTTTCCATTTGATTCATGATTAAATGCGACTCCCACCATTCTTGTTTTAAAACCAAATAAATTAAACTTCACTGGGAAATTTAAAATAAGTTCGGGTTCATAGTTTACTTCTCTAAAGGGGCGCGAAAGCGTATTATTATAGATTTGCCAATGTGACTTTTGAGTATAGGCGACCCATAAGTCTCCATACCCCCAGAAAATACTTTGTAGCACTTTAGTCTTAAAACTCAATTGAAATTTAGTCTCAATACTATTATATTCAACACCTGCAGGTGCTATATAATCTGGATCTATATTTCCTGATTCAGGCCGTTCATTCGCGTTATTCGTCCAGCGCACGGGTAATACAAACATAGGCTTATAAGGAGTAATCAAAAAGGTTCCTCTCACTGAAGTAGTATCCAGTTCCCATCTCTCAGTTAAATTTCGAAGTTGCGTTTTACTGTTAAATAAAGCCTGAACCTGAGCATTTACAATAACACCAGAAAAAATAAGCAGAAAAAAAGAGCATTTAACTTGAAAATATTTCATATTCTAGAATCAAAATTTAACCCGCAAAAGTAATAGTTTAACATCTGATAAAGTTATACTTTTATTATAAAAAGTTATATAAAAACTACTTTTAATCGTGTTAAAGTATCGGTAAACATTTGGAACTTTAAGACTAAATCACTTTATTTGAGAATTGTACCATAACCCAATCTATTAGTAACATTATGAAATCCTACACCATCCAAGAAATAAATGAAGTCCTTAAAGGAGTCATATCTGGCAGTACCTCACAAATAATTACAGCACCTGAGCAACTAGAGGTTGCGACTGATTCTGAAATTTCATTTATTGGAAACAAAAAATACGAAAAACTTTGGTCATCATCAAAAGCTTGTGTTGCTGTTGTAAATGAGGATATTTCGATAGAGCCAGGAGAAAATAGAGCCTTCATTAAAGTGAAAAATGCTGATTTAGCAATGTCTCAAGTTTTGGAACTTTTTGCTCATCCAATGCCCGTGTTTCATGTTGACATTCACCCAACGGCAGTAGTTGACAAATCAGCGACCATCGGAATTGGGACAAAAATAGGCGCCGGATGTTATGTTGGGCCCAATGTGAAAATTGGAGAAAATGCAATCCTTTATCCTAATGTCACCATTCTGGATGAATGCACTATAGGCAAGAATACGGTATTGTGGTCAGGAACTGTGGTAAGAGAGCGTTGTCACATAGGTACTGATTGTATTATACATCCTAATGCCACTATTGGAGCAGATGGATTTGGATTTCGCCCTTGTCCTCAAAGAGGCTTGGTAAAAATTCCTCAGATAGGAAATGTAATAATAGGAAATAGCGTTGAAATTGGCGCCAACTCTTGTGTGGATCGAGGGAAATTTAGTTCTACGGTTTTAGGAGATGGTTGTAAAATTGACAATTTAGTTCAAATTGGTCACAACAGTAAACTGGGACGTTTTTGTATAATGGCAGGACATAGCGGATTAGCGGGTTCTGTAACTTTAGGCGATGGAGTAATTATTGGCGGAAGCGCCTCCATAAAAGACCATGCAACATTAGGAAGTGGCGCAATCGTAGGAGCCGGATCTGGTGTTACCTGTGATGTCCCTGCCGGTAAAACAGTGCTAGGTTATCCTGCAGTTGAAGCGCGTGATGCCTTAAAACAATGGGCTATTCTAAAACGATTAGTCAATGATTCAAAAAAATAAATAAGTAAATTTTATCATATTCGTAAAAAAACAGGAGTTCGCTCCTGTTTTTTTGGTTTTAAATCGAAATTATTCGCAAAGGAACCAAAATAATAAATTTTATTTCGTTCGATTTTGTATTTTAGCACAAACTATTTATAACACTATTACAACATGGATTTAAACTTCAATAAAAACGAAGATCACAATAAACTTTTATTGTCTCAATTAAGACAAAATTTTTCCAAAGTAAAATTAGGAGGAGGCGAAAAAAGAATTCAAAAACTACATGCTGAAGGAAAAATGACAGCGCGGGAACGCATTGATTATTTACTTGATCCTAAAGCCAAGTGCATTGAAATTGGAGCTTTTGTTGGTGAAGGAATGTATAAAGAACACGGGGGCTGTCCATCTGGAGGTGTTGTTGTTAAAATAGGATATATCGGCGGAAAACAATGTGTTGTTGTGGCCAATGATGCGACAGTAAAAGCGGGTGCTTGGTTCCCTATTACAGCCAAGAAAAATCTTCGTGCACAAGAAATCGCAATGGAAAACCGCTTGCCTATCATTTATTTAGTGGATAGCGCTGGTGTTTATTTACCGCTGCAGGACGAAATTTTTCCAGATAAAGAACATTTTGGACGTATTTTTAGAAATAACGCCCAAATGAGCAGCATGGGAATTACTCAAATTTCGGCTATAATGGGAAGCTGTGTTGCCGGAGGTGCTTATTTACCTATAATGAGTGATGAAGCCATCATTGTTGAAGGAACAGGCAGTATCTTCCTTGCAGGTAGTTATCTAGTAAAAGCAGCCATTGGAGAAAGTATCGACAATGAAACTTTAGGAGGTGCCACGACGCACTGTGAAATTTCAGGAGTAACAGATTATAAAGCCAAAGACGACAAAGACGCCTTAGACAAAATAAAAAATATCGTTGATAAAATTGGTGATTACGACAAAGCAGGGTTCAGCCGAGTAAAGCCAGCGAAACCAACCTTGGACGAAAAAGAACTATACGGTGTTTTACCAAAAGCCAGAAATGAACAATACGACATGATGGAGATCATCAACCGTCTTGTAGACAATTCAGAATTTGAAGCATATAAAGAGGGCTACGGTCAAACAATTATAACTGGTTATGCCAGAATTGACGGATGGGCAGTAGGAATTGTGGCTAACCAACGAAAAGTGGTCAAAACCAAAAATGGCGAAATGCAGTTTGGTGGTGTTATCTACTCGGATAGTGCTGACAAAGCCACCCGTTTTATCGCTAATTGCAACCAGAAAAAAATCCCCTTAGTTTTTGTTCAAGATGTTACCGGTTTTATGGTGGGATCCAAATCGGAACAAGGTGGAATCATAAAGGACGGTGCCAAAATGGTTAATGCCGTAAGCAACTCTGTAGTGCCAAAATTCACCGTTATCGTTGGGAATTCCTACGGTGCTGGAAATTATGCCATGTGTGGAAAAGCATACGACCCAAGATTGATCTTCGCTTGGCCAAGTGCAGAACTTGCCGTTATGGGCGGAACACAAGCGGCAAAAGTATTGGCGCAAATCGAAGCATCTTCCTTGAAGAAAAGCGGAGAAATTGTCGATGAAGAGAAAGAGAAAGCTCTTTTTGACAAGATAAAAGCCAGATACGACGAGCAGGTTTCTCCTTATTATGCCGCTTCTAGATTGTGGACAGATGCGATTATCGACCCTCTAGACACGCGAACATGGATATCTATGGGTATCGAAGCAGCAAATCACTCCCCTATCGAGAAACAATTTAACTTGGGTGTAATTCAAGTTTAACTTACTATAATTTATTTTTAGGAGCAGAACTACTTCGGTTTCATAACTAGTTCCCTCCCGCTATTCGCTGTATTCCCCGATTTAAAAAAACAAAGCTTATTGCCTTAGTTTCTTTAAATCGGGGGATGCCGCTTCTATCGGGGCTAATCGAGTACGGACTATTTTCAGAACACATTCATTTAAAAAAACAATAGGAATCCTATCCTTATCGTGTAGCTTTTTTCTATATATTTGAAAAAGGAATAACAATGAAACAGAGTTTCGGGTATGCATCTATTTTAGATTAGCTATGCTAGGGTTTGTATCGTAGATAGAGATATGTTAGCCGTAATTTTAACCAAAAATCGTATATAATTGAAAAACAAGATTTTGAAGGGAATAAAATACTTATTTATCACTTTCCTTCTATGTTTGCTCTATGGCTTCTCTGTAAAAAGATATGACAATTATTTAGGTAAGGAATATGTTCAATACTGGGACGATAATAAAAGTTTGTTTGAGTCAGTTAAGCAAAATAAAACTTTAACCTTTAGAAATTTAGATGAGTATGTAAAGACAAATGATTTGTTCCTTTATGGCGAATTTCACGGAATAAAAGAAACAATAAAAATTGATTTTGAACTCATCAAGTATTTAAATAAGAATGCTGGAATGAAAATTCATTTGGCAGAGATTGATTTTAGCCAAGCCTATTTTTTAAATGAATATCTATTAACTGGAGACGAAAAACGTATTGATTACGTTTTAAACAGTTGGATAATCAATCATGGACACAATAATCTCGATTACAAAAACAAATGGATCCAAATTCGCAAGCTAAATAGTATAAATTCTGAAGATTCGCAAATTAGAGTTTATGGAATTGATAAGGTTCAAAATATAAATGTTACCCAGAATCACTTAAAAATACTATTGTCCAAACTAAATCTTTCATCTGATATACCACAAGACGAGAATTTATTTTTAGAATGGACAGAATATGAATTGCCAAAAGTGATTGCTTCAATAAATCTAAATACCACAACCATAGATTATGTAAGGGATATTGAACATATAAGGAAAAACCTAGTCGATTATTACAAAACAACGACAAGAGAAGATGTAATGTTTTTAAATTTCATTGATTTATATAAAAGATATAATTTTCAAGGACAAAAAATTTATAGTTCTTTTGGTGAAGCACACGTTTTACAAAAAGAAATGAATAAAAAGAAGAATTTCGGGACACTTGTGACAAATCAAAATTCACCAGTCAAATCCAAAACATATACTATTATATCTAGGTATTTAGATAGTTATATGGATGCTCCATCAAAATATTTACCTTTCTTTTTGAAAAGTAACGAGGAACACACAAAAACAACCGTTTCTTGCGACAATACTTTTTTGCTTTATCACTTCGGAATTTCCGATTTAAAAAAGATAACAAATGAAAATACTAATACCTTTTTTGATGTTAATAAAATAAAATCTCCCTATCAAAATTCATTAAGATTGATGGAAAGCACAGGACTATTAAGTCTATTTTCGGGAATGAAAATTACAGATAAAAACACTTCAGCAACTGACTATGCTCAAGCAGTAATTTTAATACGAAATTCTAATTGGGCTGAACCTTTAAAATAAAAAACTCCTTTTGGGCGATACATACTAAAACCTGAGAAGAAAATTAAAGTTTGATAAAAATAGCATCTATAAATTCTTAACATTAGTGCAAGCGTCCCGCTTTTGCCCACAAACATAATATAAGCAAAAAAACCTCCAATAAAAATATCATCTTACTAATGACCTACCACTTTAGAAAAGCCACAACATCCGAAATTCCACATATTTGGATCATTTTACAACAAGCGATCGCACGTAGAAAGGCAGATGGCAGCGACCAATGGCAAGACGGTTATCCAAATCCGGACGTAATACAAAATGACATAGACAAAAATGCAGGATTTGTTTTGACAGAAGATGATACTATTATCGGCTATACTGCAGTATTGATCAACGACGAACCCGCCTATGAAAATATAAAAGGAAACTGGCTTACAAACGGTGATTTTGTTGTCTTTCATCGCGTAGCAATTTCAGAGAATCATTTAGGGAAAGGCTTAGCCAAAAAACTAATGAACTTCATAGAAGAATTTGCGATAAACAACAATATCTACAGCGTCAAAGCAGATACAAATTTTGATAACTTTGCCATGATGGCTATTTTTGAAAAATCGGGTTACAGCTATTGTGGAGAAGTGCATTTTAGAGGAAGCGCCAGAAAAGCATACGAAAAAGTAATCGTTAAAAACTAAATAGCTCCTCGTTTACATCCTAGAACAATAAAAAGTTAAAACCCTTTTTCAAAAACCATGAAAAAAATATTTCTATACGTTTTTATTCTCCTATACTTTACCCAGTGTAGTTCTGTAAAAAAACACAATGCACATTTAACGGCTCTAATACCCATAGATGAGTTAAAAGCGGATGTGGATTTTACGTATAAAAAACTACAAAAATTACACCCACAACTGTATTGGTACATTAGTAAAGAAGAGTTAGATTATAAATTCGACAGTCTGAAATCAACGATTAGAGAACCCATTACTCCGCTGGAATTTTATAAAAAATTAAGCCCAATAGTAGCTGCAGTTAGACAAGGTCATAGCTACCTCTATCCTGCTTCAATGCAAATGACGAAAAAGGAAACGAAAGCACTTATTAAAAAAGGAACAGGCCCATTTTCACAATTTGACTTTGATTTTTTTGACAATAAATTGTATGTCGTAAACAATAAGTCCTACGACAAAAGCATAAAAGCAGGATCTGAAGTGATCGCTGTGAATGGCATAAAACCACTAGCTTTAATTGAGGAGTACAACAACTACTATAGTTCAGATGGTTACAATACCACATTAAAAACCCGTACTTCCGGCAAACGTTTTTCTTCTTATTTTACTGTCGAAAATGGTATAAAGGACAGCTTAACCTATACTTTAAAATTCAACGACAGCATCCAATTAATTACTATCACGCGTTACAAAGACGATTCGATTAAGAAAAAAGAACTAAAAACCCAAAAAGGGATTACTGAGCTTGATAGAGCAAAATTGCGAACATTCAGAAGGAAGAAAAGAGTAAATGGCTACAATGCTGATTCGAAAAACTACAACAGAAACCTAGATTTCATGGAAAAAGACAGCAGTATTGCCATCATGAAGATTAGAAGTTTTAACAAAGGGGATTTTAGGCCTTTTTATAAAGAAAGCTTTCGCAAAATTGAGAACTATAAATCCAATACTCTAATTCTTGATTTAAGAGATAATGGCGGCGGAAGATTAAATGAAATTGTTGATTTATACTCTTACCTAGCCGACTCTACTTTTGTATTTTTGGAAAAGTCTGAAGTAGTCTCAAAATCAAGTTTAATGGAAGGTGCCTATTTTAATGGAGGTTCTTTTGGCCTAAAAATCCTAAAAACGATATACGCACCGCTGCTGTACTCCTATTTACTATTGACAGTGCATAAAGACGACACAGGTAAAAGCTGGTACGCGACCCACACAAGACCGCATAAAGTGCATACGAATCCTTTTAAAGGAAAAATTTATGTGCTGATAAACGGAGGGAGCTTCTCGGCATCCAGTCTTATTTCTTCCAACTTGAAAAGCTCTAAAAGGGTGACTTTTGTGGGAGAAGAAACCGGCGGAGCCTTTAACGGAACTGTAGCGGGATTTATGCCTGTCATAAAATTACCAAATTCTAAATTAAATATCAGAATCGGATTAATGGTAATGACTCCACATCATAAAACCGAAATAAAAGGACATGGCATTTTTCCTGACAAGGAAATCAGTACTTCCCTTGAAGACCGACTGAAAGAAAACGATCCACAACTCAACTGGATTTTAAATAACCTAAAAACTAATAAAAAAAATTAGAAGTCGGTGCTAACTAAGACCGTACTATTATTAGGCCAAATCACTTCTTTTCTGGTTGAATGTCTAATAAATAGCTTCCTCAAACACTATCACAAAAATTTCTGTTTATTTTTAAATTAAACACTTGTTTATCAACAACTATTATATAATTTTTTTATCTTTATGTACCTGACTCTACCATCTAAAGCAAAAATTTTATCTATTGCTTTAAGTTATTCTATCTTTTATTTTATGCAATACTAAAATCATAACTGATTAATATATTGATCCTAAAATATAAATAAGATGAAAAAGTCAAAGGGCATATCTATAATTACAATGCTATTATTTACACATTTAATTATGGCACAACAGATAGAGAAACAAGCGATAATTCCTGATTATTCTAAAACACTACTATTAGAGGGTGGCTTAAATCTGTCAGTACCAGTTCATATTCAAATGTATCGGACACATAGAGTTGGAATTGGTATTAACGTACGAGTTTCAAAGAAAATTTCTCCAAAAACAGAACTGGGTATCAGGGGGGAATACGATTACCGGTTTGTAAGGGATATTGGCCCTGATACTACTGGTACAGCGAGAGGAAGAGCTTTGCACAAAAACTTCAGTTTATTTACTCTTAAACCAAATGTGCAATTTAAACTTAGAAAAAATTGGTTCTTAGGCATTGAAACCGGCGTGGGATTTGCCATTTCAGATGAAAATAATAGCATTGGTCTTGGTTTTATAGATGAATATAATGGGGAAGCGCAGTTTGGCTCTTGCTCCGGAATATATCTTGGAAAATATTTTATTGCTGGGGCAAACCAGAGAAAATTAGGAATATCACTAAATCTGACTAACTTCGTAGCGAAAGGCCATGCCGAAAACACACTCGGTTTAAAATTTAATTACTGTTTTATGAAATAAATTAAATGAATAAAATAAGTGATACCTTTCTGTTTTTTTATAAAAGTATCATAGCTAGTTTCCTCGATGCTTTTTCAATCAAAAAGAAATTTAAATACTTTCTAACATTTCTTTTCTTTTTATTTTTCCGTTTTCTGTCTCAATGAATTTATCAATATAAAAAACTTCTTTTGGCTTTTCATACTTGTCTAATAAACTATAAATGTGCTCAGCTAAAGCTTGCTTCTCCCCTTCGATAACCAAAACTAATTTTTCTCCTAAAACAGCATCTGCTATTCCGCCTACAAAAAATCTGGAATGAATTCCATGTGCTAATTTTTCTTCGATTTGCTCTGGAATCAATTTAATTCCTCCGCTATTGACTACATTATCGATTCTACCCAAAAAAACAAATTGGTGATCATTTATTAATTCCACTAAATCATTAGTGACAATAAGTTCAGTAGAAATTTTTGGCGCGTCAATCACTAGGCAATTTTTATCATTTTGCGAAATTTGAATATTCGGCAAAATAGAAAATGCCTTCTCCCCTATTTTCTTAGCAGCAATATGTGTAATTGTCTCAGTCATACCATACGTCTCATACACTTCTGTTTTTCCTTTTAAAAGTCTTTTTTCAAGTGACTTACTCATTTTTGCACCACCTACAATCAGTTTTTTAACATCTTTCAACCCTTCCACTGAATTTTCAGCTTGCAAAGGAACCATGGCTACAAAATCATATTTGGTTCCATTCTTTGTTAATGGATGTGAACTTGGCGCGACAAAATCGATATCTAATCCCAGAATAAAACTGCGAACCAGCATCATTTTTCCGGCAATATATTTGGTGGGTAAACAATATAATGCTTTGTCTCCAGGTCTTAACTCAAAAAAATCGCCCGTAGCCAGGGCAGAGTTCACCATCGTTTGTTTGTTTGTTCTAATAATTTTAGGAACACCTGTAGTTCCAGAAGTCTGTAAATCGATATAGGATTTATCATCAAACCAGTCTAATAAAAAATCACCTATCGACTTCTCAAATTCATCCCCTTCTTTTATCAAACAGTAGGATACTCTGCATAAATCTTCTTTATTAAGGTGAAAACCATTCAATTTAAATTGATTGTGTACGTTTTTATAAGTTACTTGTTTCATTACTAAGCTGTTATTTTATTATATTTTTATTTTCTTGCATTTTTATTTTTCCCGTCAATTTTTCTTTCCAATCCGTCCAATTGTATTTGCTACTAAAGATATATAAAAGTATTGGGTAAATTACAATTACCGGCAAGATTACGTCTAGTCCAGCTTGCGGTTCTGAGATATCTTTAAATATAGAGTGTGTTTGAAAAGCAGACCAATCTGAAGTTACTAATAAGGCGCTAACCAAATTATTCGCAGCATGAAAACCTAAGGCTAATTCCATTCCATCATCCATCAAGGTCAATACTCCCAGAAACAATCCCGTTCCTATGTAATATACAAAAATGATATTCCCCATTTTTGAAACTTCTGGGTTAGAAAGATGCATGGCGCCAAAAATAACTGATGTCATCACTAACGGAAACCATTTATTCTTCGCCAGATTTGCAAACCCCTGCATCAAATAACCTCTAAAAACGTATTCTTCGGTGCTAGTCTGAATTGGAATTAAAACCATACCGATAACGACTAAGATCGCAAAGGGTACGGGTTTAAAATTTAGTAAAAAATCATCTGGATTCATTTGATAAAAAATCAAAGTAGAAACAATCGTAAAAACCGACCATAACGAAAAAGAGAAAAACACCCTGTTCCAGTCTATTTTTTGCCTCGCCGTAGTCACGGAAAGCATCGTTTGATTGTGCAAATAACGCACTACAAAATAGATCCCCCCCATGGTAAAAACAAACGAAATCAGAATGAGAAACAAAGTCAAATTTGGATCAAAAAAGTGCATCAACTTTTCAGTACTCGAAGGATAAGGGACTCCTTTTGCAACCGTTTCATAAATTATCCCCAATAGCAAAGGAACCTGGCCAACAAATGAGGTCGTAATTATTATTCCTGAACCAATTAAATATTTCCAAAATTTGTTTTCTGAATGTACTCCTTGTTCTATAAACATTTATTATTTATTTAATTATGTATACCAAATTAGACTATCAAAGTCTATTTTTGTTCCTTCGAAAAATACTTTATTTATTTTAATTTTCATTACTAAAGAAAAAACAATAAAATGATACAAATATACCATAATCCACGTTGCGGAAAATCAAGAAACTGCGTTGCTTTCATAGAAGAGGCTGGAAAAGAATATGAAATCATAGAATATTTAAAAAATCCTCCTACAAAAGACGAACTGTTAGCATTACTAAAAAAGCTAAACATTAAACCGTTAGAGTTAATACGCCAAAAAGAAAAAATTTGGGTAGATAATTTTAAAAATCTAAAAATGACCGATGAAGAAATCATAAAGGCTATGGTCGAAAACCCCATTCTTATCGAACGCCCTATTGTAATCAAAAGAGATAAAGCAATAATTGGCAGAGAGTTAGATAAAATTACGGATTTCCTTTAGTCACCAGCAGTTTGTTTTAACAGTTTTTTGTGATTTGTACATTAAACCATATCTAAAATTTGTAGTCAAATTTGCATAACTTAAAATAGCAATAATGCAGCACTCTTTAAAACACTTTTTAACGCTCACTTTATTTTTTTCCTTTTTTATGAGTTTTTCTCAGCAAGGAGGCCCAATGGGAGAAAAAATTAAGATAACAGGAACTGTTATTGAAAAAATAAGCAAACAACCGCTAGAATACGCAACAGTAACCTTTACCAGTTCTAAAAATGCTAAAGTTGTAGCTGGAGGAATAACAAATCCAAAAGGAGAATTCAATATAGATGTGAATCCAGGAATTTACACCGTTAAAATTGAGTTTATTTCTTTCAAATCAATAGAATTAAAAGATAAAGCACTTAAAGCAACTACTGATTTTGGAACCATTTCATTAAGTGAAGATGCGGCACAACTAAATGAAGTAGTTATTCGTGCAGAGAAATCTACTGTCGAGATTAAACTCGATAAAAAAGTATATAATGTAGGTCAAGACATGTTAGTTAAAGGAGGAACAGTAAGTGATGTTTTAGAAAACGTTCCTTCTGTTTCTGTTGATGTTGAAGGAAACGTAAGTTTAAGAGGAAGTGATAATGTTCGTATTTTTATCGACGGTCGCCCTTCAAATGCTTTAAACATAGCCGAAGCTTTACGTCAAATTCCTGCCGATGCTATTGACAAGGTAGAAGTAATAACTAATCCATCTGCTCGTTACGATGCTGAAGGTGGTGCTGGAATTTTAAATATCATCCTTAAAAAAGGAAAAAATCAAGGGTTTAATGGTTCGTTCATCGCTTCAACAGGACTTCCTGAAACCTATGGTTTAAGCGTAAACTTAAATTACAAAACTGAAAATTTGAATTACTTTACTTCAACTGGTTATAGTTACAGAACTAATGAAGGTGGAGGATTAACTAATGCTCAATATTTCAATTCTGACGGTTCTACCAATAAATACATCGATGAAACTAGAAATACGAAAAGAACTAGAGACGGAATTAACACAAAATCTGGAGTAGAATGGACAATAAACCCAACTACTTTTTGGACCAACGCGATTAGTTACAGAGAAAATGGCGGAAAGAATGAAGATCTAGTAAATTACAATGCTTTTGACAGCAATAGAGATTTCGCTTCAATTAGCTACCGTTTAAATAACGGAAATAACAATGGCGAAGACTTTGAATACTCCTCTAACTTAATTAAGAACTTCAATGACAAAGGACATAAACTAACGGTTGATGGGTCGTTTTCTAAAAGTAATGATAAAGATGATTCAACGATCAATGGAGTAAATGTCACTTTTCCTGAAAAGTCAACTTTTGGTACTACAAACAATCATGAAGTTCAAAAACAATATCAATTTCAAGCAGATTATGTTTTACCTGTTGGGGAAGGAAGTCAGTTTGAAGCAGGTTATAAAGGAAACTTCAATAATCTAAATAAAGCATATGATATTTTCTCTGATGATAATGGAAATAATGTTGATAATTTCTTATCAAATACATTAGAATACAAAGAAAAAATCAACGCTCTTTATACGCAGTATGGTTTCAAAGTAAATAAATTTTCTTATTTATTTGGTTTACGTTGGGAAGACACAAACATCGATGTGAACTTATTAGGTTCAGCAGAGTACAATAATAAGAAATACAATAAGTTTTTCCCAAGTGCTTTTGTAAATTATGAAATTTCAGACCAAAGCAGCCTCTCTTTAAGTTACAGTAAACGTTTATCTAGACCAAGGGGTCGCTTTTTAGACCCTACCCCTAACGTATCAAGTAATATTAATATCTTTAGAGGTAATCCTGATTTAGATCCTTCTTTGACAGATAAATTTGATATTGGATACATCAAACGTTGGGATAAAGTAACGTTTAACACCTCTATGTATTTTGAAAATACAACTGATGTATTCTCATTTGTACGTTATGAAAGTGGTGAATTTGTAGATGGTACACCAGTAATTTTGAGTACACCTATCAACATTGGAAAAGAACAAAAATTTGGATTTGAGTTTACTTTAAATTATTCTCCAATAAAAAAATGGAAAATAAACAGTAGTTTCAACTTGTATAACACGAATACAACGGGCGATTTTGTATACACAAATTCACAAAACGAAGTAATTGTTCAAAATCTATATAACGAAGCTTTTTCATGGTTTTCCCGTGTAAACTCTCGTTTAACACTACCTGGAAAAGTTGAATGGCAAGCTAGCGCAATGTACTTTGGACCTAGCAACACTGCACAAGGTAGAAGTTTAGGACAATATATGATCAACACGGCATTTAGCAAAGATATCCTGAAAGACAAAGCAACAATCGCTTTTAACGTAAGTGATATATTCAATTCGAGAAAAATGAGATCCGAAACTAATTTACCAAGTGTAAGTTCGTACAGTGAATTTCAATGGAGAAAAAGACAGTTCAATTTGTCATTCACCTACCGAATCAACAAAAAGAAAACGGATAGAGATAAAAATGCGCCAAAAAATAATGAGGAAGAAGGTGGTGGATTTCCTGGATAACAAATGATTTAATAGGGTTAATTAATTCAATAAGTACGGGTTCGTTTTAATATGGACCCGTATTTTTTTTCAAAAAAAGGCATAAAAAAAAGGACTCGTACAAACGGGTCCTTTTTTATGTGTCAATCAAACTAAACTGATTGTTCTTTCTTTGCTTTTCTTTTTTCTTTATATGCTTCCCAAGTTGCTCCACCTACCCAATAGGATACGAAACTAACTAAAAAAAACATTAACCAAAATCCCATTGTTAGGATGGTTAAAAAAAGTAAAAAACCTAAGTACTGTGAAAATTCAAACATGTTTTCCGGAATTTTTGAATGTAAGTACAAATGTATGTTTATTATTTTTTCTTAGCAATAAAAATCCGATTCAATTTTCATAAAAAAGTATTTATCCGTATTTTTGACCTCAATTTAAGGAGATAATCCCGTCTCGTCCTAAAAACGAGATTACAATCTTATATGCCAAACAATGACATATAAGGATTTTCACTGCTATCAGGGCTAGAACATCAGGTACAGTTCAACAAATTAATAATTAAACTAACAACACATACAAATCAACAACAAAATGAAATTCAGAATAGAAAAAGACACCATGGGTGAAGTGCAGGTTCCAGCTGATAAATACTGGGGAGCGCAAACAGAACGTTCTAGAAACAACTTTAAAATAGGTCCATCGGCTTCTATGCCAAAAGAAATCATAGAAGGTTTTGCATATCTAAAAAAAGCAGCTGCTTATGCTAACTGCGACTTAGGTGTTTTGCCTATTGAAAAACGAGATGCTATTGCTACTGTTTGCGACGAAATTCTAGCTGGAAAATTAGACGATCAGTTTCCATTAGTAATCTGGCAAACGGGTTCTGGTACACAAAGCAACATGAACGTAAACGAAGTGGTCGCAAACCGCGCACAAGTTCATAAAGGATTTGAAATTGGCGAAGGCGAACAATTCATTAAAGCTAATGATGACGTCAACAAATCACAATCTTCAAACGATACTTTCCCAACAGGAATGCACATTGCCGCTTACAAAGCAGTTGTAGAAGTTACGATTCCAGGTGTTGAAAAATTAAGAGACACATTACACGCGAAAGCAACCGAATTCAAAAACGTTGTAAAAATAGGTCGTACACACCTTATGGATGCTACGCCACTTACCGTGGGTCAAGAACTTTCTGGTTATGTTGCACAATTGAACTATGGTTTAAAAGCGGTAAAAAATACCTTAGCTCACTTATCAGAAGTAGCGCTAGGAGGAACGGCAGTAGGTACAGGATTAAATACTCCGGCTGGTTATGATGTAACTGTGGCAAAATACATTGCTGAATTTACAGGCCATCCTTTTGTAACTGCCGAAAATAAATTTGAAGCACTTGCCGCTCATGATGCAATTGTAGAATCGCATGGCGCGTTAAAACAATTGGCTGTTTCATTAAATAAAATTGCAAATGACATCCGTATGTTGGCCTCAGGACCACGTTCAGGAATTGGTGAGTTAATCATTCCAGAAAATGAACCAGGTTCATCTATCATGCCAGGAAAAGTAAATCCAACACAGTGCGAAGCTTTGACTATGGTTTGTGCTCAAGTAATAGGTAACGATGTGGCAATTACTGTTGGAGGAATGCAAGGACACTATGAATTGAATGTTTTCAAACCAGTAATGGCAGCAAACTTTTTACAATCGGCACGTTTAATCGGTGATGCTTGTATGTCTTTTGACGAACATTGTGCTCAAGGTATTGAACCAAACTACAAACGTATTAAAGAACTGGTTGACAACTCATTGATGTTGGTTACTGCTTTAAACACTAAAATTGGATATTACAAATCGGCAGAAATTGCTCAAACTGCTCACAAAAACGGAACAACGTTAAAAGAGGAAGCCGTTCGTTTAGGATATGTGACTCCAGAAGATTTTGATGCTTGGGTAAAACCAGAAGATATGGTTGGGAGCTTGAAATAGCCCCATTTACTTTAAAAAGATAAAGCCTTGCAATTCACATTGCAGGGCTTTATCTTTATATTATCTATCTTAAATAGAAATTAAATTCTTGCTTTCAAAGCAGTATATTCTGCTGTTAAATCCATTGATCTATACAATTTAAGTAGCAAATCTGAAACATTTTCATTCTTAGGTTCAATAGCATTTGCTTTTTCTAAATATGAAATAGCTTCTTTTACAACATCATCCATTTTTGTCTTTAATTTATCATAGGTCTGCATATCACTTTGAGATGTTCCTAAAACACTCATTTTATCACTTAACGCCTTCTTTTTATTAAGATTTAGATAAGCTAAATCCACATAAGGTTCTGTAAATTTAGGATTAAACACAATCATCTGTTTATAAAGATTTTCAGCTGCATTTAAGTCACCTTTTTCACTGCAAATAATGGCCATATTACGGAATATTTCGGTCTTTTTTGATGTAGCTCTAGCATTTCTTGGTCTTTCATACCCACCTGCTTTAACGCTAGCATCTCTATCCATAGCTGATAAAAAAAGCTCTTCTACGTTTGTTTTTTTATTAACAGCATAATATTCCATTCCTTTACCCGTGTAATTTAGAGTTTGTAATTCCTTATAATTCTTCAATGCCGAATCATAATCTTTTACCATCATAAAGTATGACGTTGAAAGATAAAGGTTTATCGTATCGTTTTTATCTATCTGATACAGACTATACATTTTCTTTGCTCCATCTGCATATTTATCTGCTTTGATATCTTTTGAAGCACTATTCTGTAAGTCGTCTTTGATTTGCTTAATAGCTTCTTTTGCTTTGACAATATATTTATATTTACCAGAAAGACTTTCCTCTCTAATTAATTCATTGTAAGCTCGCACAGCAGCTGTCAAGTTTGCTGCAGTTTCAATCTTTTTATCTGCAAAACTTCTAAAAACTTCCGCCTTTAAATTATAAAACTCAGATTTATCATCATAATCTGCATTGATAATTAAATATTCACTTTTCTCTAAAATAGCTAAAGCTCCATTTGAATTACCGTTTTTAAATTCACTTTGAGCTTCCTTAATTTGATTTTTTTGAGCTGATCCCGCAAATGAAATAAATAGGAATAGTAGTAATATAAAGTTCGTTCTCATCAGTTTGTTTGGGGTTTATGGTTAGTTTTTATTAGATAAATTAATAGCAATACCTCATTTTAACATTTAATTAAGTATTAGAGACGGCAAATTAGATTAATATTTTGATTTTTAAAAATTATTCAATATTAAATTTTAAATAAAAATCTAATTTTAGCTTTAAAATCATAAGGAATAAGATGAAAAAAAAACAAAAAAATAGGCTTTTTATTAAAAAAATTGATACAATATCTCAAAAATGGTTGCAAATATTATAGTATCTCAAAAAATAACTAAATATAAAAATGTGAGTTTTTTTGACTTAAAACATGAACCAAAAATAACTTGACATAAAGAAGCTAAAAACACCACTCATATAAAAGAAACAGCTATAAAATTGATTTTACAGCTGTTTCTTTTTGTCTGTTGCTAACTAAAATTTGGTAATTCATTATTTACAGAATTAGTACATATTCTATTCTTGTTTTAGTAAGAGTTTACAAATTACTTTCCATCTACATATTCTTGCAAATACATAAATCTTGGGGTCAATTTTCCTTTTTCAGTCATTTTGGCTTTAGCCAAAACCCCGTCTTTATCATCGTTAAAAAATGCAGGAATTACATAATCCATAAACATTGTTCCAAAACCTTCACTGGCATCTTTTGGCAGTTCACATGGTAAATTATCTACAGCCATTACAACAATCGCAGCCGGATGAAACACATCTACTTCTTTATGTTCAGATGGTAAATAACCATAGAACGGATCAGCAATTGTGGATGATCTTAGCGTACAGGCAACAGGACCATCAATGTCGCAAGAAACATCACCAACTATTTTTATAGTGCAATCTCTTGATTGCAGCATTTCTCTATTAAGAATCTCAGGCGCATCATTTCCATGAAAATGTCCAGTAATAACAATATCAGAAACTTTTGTGAATCGCTCAAAATCACTAACGTATTCCTTTGGATTTTGATAGAAATCCTTGCAATCTAAAACTTTTCCGTCAATCCTTTTATTATAATCCAATACATCAATCTGTGTATAGACTGGCTGCGCATACTTTTTAGTTAAGTAGTTTCCAATAGAAACTTCCTTGATTTTCATGGCATCCAGAATTTCCTTGATTCCACCACCCACTTTTCCTGTTCCAGTAATTACGAATTTTAACGGAGGCAAAACAAGTCTTTTCAAATTATTGATTAATTCCTCTTTTCCGGATAATGTTTCTGCTTTGGCTAATTTAAACAATCCAAACTTCAGCCCGAAGCCACGAATCGTATTATAGGCTCCAACAATCCCAGCATATCTTCCAAAACCTATTAACCTGCGATTATTTTCGTTGACTATCGTTTCATGATCATATAAATCAATGTTTTTTTCAAGAATAGCCCGCAGCAATTCTCGGTTGTACGGCTGCTTTTTTATCGTATGTGAAAAAAAGAAATAAGACTTATCAGCGATTAAAGATTCAATCGGAACTTCCTTAACACCAAATAGAACATCACAATCACTAATATCATCTGCAACTTCTATTCCTAATTCTTTATATTGTTCATCAGAAAAAATTCTAATATCAGAAGATTCTACTTTCACTGATGCATCTGGATAAAGTTCTTTCAATTGTACTATTGCCTCAGGTGAAAAAACAACTCTTCTATCTGGTGGACTCTTTCTTTCTTTTAAAATTCCGAATTTCATATTTTTGCGCCGATTTTATTTAGATTTAATATAACTTTCCGAGCCGTATTTGTTACAAATATAACAATTTAAAGTAAATTTACTTTTATTTTATAAAAAAAAATATTTCGTAAAACCATTAAAAGCTGAGACACAAAATAATAGAAAAAACAACTCAAAAACTTTAATAAAATACTGTTAAGGTTTGGATAAAAAAATTAACAAACGCGATTGATTCTATATATTTGCTATTCTAGTACCACAAAAAAATGATTTTTATAAAAAAGGCAAATATACTACAAATACTCCTGCTATTATTGGTTTTGAGTTCTTGTAAACAAAAGAAGATACTCGAAATAGATACTGACCTAAAGACACCGATTGCAACACCGATTGTAATACAACAAGGTCCAAAACTGACGCCCGCATATATCGAATCAAAAAAGAATTCCATAATTTATTTTTACAATAAAAACTGGCCAAATAAAAGTGCCAATGGAGGTTTTCTTGTGGCAAAAAACGGTCAGATTATCTATGAAAAATATGAAGGTTTGGCTAACTATAAAGAGAAGTCAGCAATGACAAGTACAACGCCCCTTCATATTGCATCAGTAAGTAAAGTAATCACAGCAACTGCCATATTGAAATTAGTAAGTGTGAAAAAATTATATTTAGAACAAAAGGTAACTACCATTTTAAAAGAGTTTCCTTATCCTGATGTTACCATAAGAACTTTACTAACTCATAGAAGCGGAATGCGTAATTATGCCTATTTCACAGAAAAAAAAGGAATTTGGGATAGGCATAAAATCTTAAGTAATCAAGACATACTGACGATTATGGCTACAAAGGATATTGATCTAGAATTTAGAACTAATTCTAGGTTTAGTTATTGCAATACAAATTATGCCATGTTGGCATTGATTATTGAAAAAGTGACTGGATTAGAATATAAAGATGCGATGAAGGAAATCGTTTTCAAACCATTAGGAATGACAAATACTTATGTCTTTGATTATGAGAAAGACAAGTTAACCGCAGTACCATCTTACAAAAGGAATTTCGCTAAGGTGAATTTAGATTATTTGGATGCAATCTATGGAGATAAGAATATCTATTCGACACCTCGAGATTTATTAAAATTTGATAATGGTAGAAATTCTGCTGCTTATTTAGATCAAAAACTATTACAGGAAGCCTATGTAGGCTACAGTAATGAGCACAGAGGTACAAAAAACTATGGCTTGGGAATACGAATGATTAATTGGCCAACAGGAAAAAACTTCTATTTTCATAATGGCTGGTGGCATGGTAACACTGCATCTTATGTTACATTACCGGAAGAAAAGGTGACAATTATTGCTTTATCGAATAAGTACGACAAGAGAATCTATAAAGTACGAAAATTAGCCGCTTTGTTTGGGGACTATCCGTTTCATCTAGAAGACAACGAAAAAGAGGAATGATATTTGATGATTAATAATGTGAATGCACATGGCAAATTTCAGTTAAATTGCATACATTTGCAAACTCAAATTATTTTATGAGTTAGAATAAAAAGGGGTCGACTGGTTTTGACAGCAAGTCGAATTGAAAAGTAAGCACGTGGAGAACTGGGACAATTCTCGTTAATAAAAGGTTCCAAAACACATACACGGCGAAGGAAACTACGCTCTTGCTGCATAATCTGAATTATAGTAAGATTAGCCTCGTCCTATTAGATAGGAAAGCAGGATTTACCTCGAAAGCTTTGGTTTATAGCGGTCGATAAAGGTGAATCGTAAATTTAAACCTAGATTTCCATAAGCTTCGGGTGGACTTCGAAATAAAGAAGATAAGTCTTGTGCGACTGTTTCTGGTCAAACACAAGGTCGAAAATTCAATCAGGAAATAAACGTGTAGAAAGCCTTTTAGTTGCTTGTTTGGACGGGAGTTCGATTCTCCCCGACTCCACAGAAAGACAAATAACGCCATTGGAAGACAATGGCGTTATTTTTATATTTAGACTATTTTAAATTTTCAAAAAAAGTCAAAATAGGTATAAGTTGTTCGATTGTAATCCCATTCATTCCACAAAATGCCAAATGACGCTATTGGAAGACAATGAGCGTCATTTTTTTTTTAAAATCGTACGTAAATTTTGTATCGATTTATTAACTATTAAAATGAAAAACTCCGTTTCATCTATAAAAAAAAATTTGCAAATAGTTACCAAAGGAGTAATATTCTCTATTTAAGCTTAGAAAGAAGCTAATATCTCTAGAAAAAGGCTTACAGTCATCTGTTGATTATATATGTTTCTCATCTATTTCTAGTTGCACAAGCTTCTCCAATTTATTTATATCCAAGATTTAAATAAACTAAAATTACTCTTCAATTAATTATTAAAATTAATTTTACCTTTACCAAAACAATTTTACCTCACTAGCAAATAATAAAATAGTTTAGCGTTAAAATAAATAAAATTTACCCTTTTTTTAATAATAAAAACTAAATTTACCTTTTTAAAATTAAATTTACCCCAAAAAACAGAAAGTAAATGAAAAAGGTAGGATTTACATGGCTTAAAGAAAAACTACATATTCAAGGGTTTCAATTGACTCATGAATCATATATTGGAACAACGGATAAGACCGAATTAAGTTCAACAAATTCGCTTGTACGAACATTCAAATCGAAATATGATGTAAAAATTGACCACCCTATGACTCATTTAGAATTCGCTCTCAAATATGATGATTTTAACCTCGCATTCATCAAGGAAATTTTTACCTCTGTTGGACACCAAACTATAGTTGACTATATCAAAGAAAATCCCAATAGAAAATATTCAAGAATAATTGGTTACTTGTATGAGTTTACTGGAGGTAAATCTATTGAAGTTAACGTTACTGCAACTAATTACGAGAATATATTGAACTCATCTCGATATATTACTGGAGATATTACAAAAATAACTAAATGGAAAGTAAACGATAATCTTATTGGACAAAACAAATTCTGCCCTATAATACGAAGAACCACTGAACTTAGTGAGTTACTCAATTGGAATATTGAAGAAGCTATTCAAAATCTAAAAACCGAATACTCTCCAGAAATTTTTAAACGAGCAAGCTATTACCTTTATAAAAAAGAATCCAAATCTTCCAGTGACATAGAGAAAGAAGAACCATCGCAAGATAGAATGGAAAAGTTCATAGCATTACTGGAAGAAGCAGGACAAAAATCCTTTGAAGAATCATTATCAGAAAGGGAATTGGTACGATTACAAAATGTCATAGTTGACCCAAGATATGCAGATGATAGTTTTAGGGACTTTCAAAACTATATTGGTCAAACAATGAGAGACTATACACAGAAAATACATTATGTTTGTCCACCACCACAATATGTAAAATCTCTGATGCAAGGGATAATAAACTTAAATAAAAAAAACAGTTCGACCAAAACGATTATAAAAGCTGCAATGGTGTCATTTGGGTATGTATATATCCATCCATTTGAAGATGGTAACGGAAGAATTCACCGTTTTCTTATTCATGATATTCTGGTACGTGACGGTATTGTACCTAACGGAACGATACTTCCTGTTTCTGCTCAAATACTTGCCCATATGGATGAATACGACACTACTTTAGAGTTACTTTCAAAATTGATTGAACGCAAGGTAAAATATGATCTTAATTATGATGGAAAAATGTTTGTTAATAATGCATCAGAAATAGAAGCTATATACCGATTTCCAGATTTAACCAATCATACTGTGTTTTTGGCAAGATCAATACAAGCTACAGTTACTAACGATATTCCAGAAGAACTGCACTTTCTTCAATGCTACGATGAACTTAGAAGCGATATACAAAACATAGTAGATATGCCCGATAATAAAGTAGATCGCATGATATTGTTTCTTCATCAGAACAAAGGAAAGCTGGCTAGTCGTAAACGTGATTTTTACAAGGAACTAAGTGATGATGAAATCGTGAAAATGGAACACGCTTATAATCAAGTGTTCCAAAATAAAAAATATTCAAATGAATGAAATATTTAATCAAGTAACAATAGTGTAAATAATTAGTAATCGACAACTCTGAAAGTTAGTTCGGAACAAAATTAATTATAGGTGTTTTTATATTATAGAGATTGGACATGCAAACTTAGCAAACACAAGAAGTTTAAAATTAACCTGAAATTTAGATTATTTTAGATGCTTTAAACAAAAAACTAACATAAAACAACCCATCGGAATTTCAAGTCATATATTTTGATAAAAGTATAAAATATATGAATTTAAAGAAAATTGAAACTAGAGATCTATATTTTTTGACTAAAATAATCAAAGTATCAATTCAATAATTTAACTTATTATAAATTATTGAAAAATATTAGATTCAAAACAAATCACTTAAAATAAATATTATATTTGATTTCATTAATGTCCGATAAAAAATAAAATCGTAATATTTTATTTTTTATCTATTTGATTTTCATTGTTTTAATTTTCA
>NZ_JBZXDY010000012.1:0-98703 GCF_058725285.1 Flavobacterium sp. DW-iso2
ACATTGAGTTTTTCCTTTTTAGGCTAACTAATATATATGCCTAATTTTTGCTACTCCACAGGTTTTCGTTATGATCCGTAAGCGTTTGTCAATAGTTGAAGCTTCGTCTCCAATGGAGAACTTTACACCATTGTGACTAACAAAGCAGGTATAGGAAAAAAAAGGTGCGATAGTGGCAATGATTGCTGGTGCTATAATAGCACGGTAATGGCTGCACTTGATAGAATAGCTCTTAAGTACATGAATTTAGTTACTGAAATAACGCTCGATATGGCAGCTAATATGGGTCTGATTGCCAAGAAATGTTTTTCAAATGCCATACGGGCTAAGGATTGTTCTTGCCTCTTGATTCTTATTTTTTTATTTTTGAAAATAAAAATAAAAAAAACTCCATTATTTATAATGGAGTTTTTTGTGGGCGATGAGGGGTTCGAACCCCCGACCCCCTCGGTGTAAACGAGGTGCTCTGAACCAGCTGAGCTAATCGCCCTAGTACAATTTGTTAATTTTCATTTCCTTATTGCGAGTGCAAATATAAGTCTCTTTTTTAGATATACAAGTAAAAAATAAAAAAAAATTATAATATTTCTGCAACCACAAAGGTACTGCCACCAATGTATATTAAGTCAGTATCTTCAGCAGATTGCAGCGCTTTTTTATAAGCTTCTGTAATTGAATTAAATACTGTTCCTGTTAAGCCATGTTGGTTTGCTTTGTCCGCTAAAATGGTCGCGTCTAATCCACGTGGATTATTTGGCTTCGAAAAATAATAAATAGCGTTTTTTGGAAATAAGGGTAGTATTTGATCTAAATCTTTATCATTGACCACGCCTAAAACGATATGCAATTTTTTAAATGTCTCTTTTTTGATTTGATTCAAGACAATCTCTAGTCCGTTTTTATTGTGTGCAGTATCACAAATGATTTTTGGCGATTCACCCAGTTGCTGCCACCTTCCTTGAAGACCAGTGTTTTTTACCACATTAAAAAGTCCAGTTTTAATATCATCTTTGGTAACTTTAAACTCTGATTGGGAGTTTAGTATTGCAATAGTCTGCAAAACAGCTTTTTTATTATGAATTTGGTAGTCGCCCATTAAATCGGAAGGATAACTTTCCGAAATCAATTCGGAAGCAAAATAGATTTCTGAGTTATTTTCTTTGGCTTTAGCCAAAAAAACGGTTTTGGTTTCAGAAGTGTATTCTCCAATAACAACAGGAATGTTTGGTTTTATAATGCCAGCTTTTTCAGCAGCTATAGATTTAATAGTGTTTCCGAGAAACTGCGTGTGATCTAAGCCAATATTTGTAATTATTGATATTAAGGGAGTGATGATGTTTGTAGCGTCTAATCGCCCGCCCATTCCAACTTCGATAATAGCGATATCTACTTTCTCTTTGGCAAAGTAATCAAACGCCATACCAACGCTCATTTCGAAAAAGCTGATGTCATTCGATTCAAAAAAAGATTTGTTTTCGTTTATAAAATTACAAACGAAATTTTCTGTGATATCAGCTCCGTTTATTTTAATACGTTCTCTGAAATCTTTAAGGTGTGGAGATGTGTATAACCCGACTTTATAGTCTGCTTCTTGAAGTATGGATGCGAGCATATGGGAAGTGGATCCTTTACCATTTGTGCCAGCAACATGTATGCATCGTACTTTCTTATGGGGATTACCGAGATGATTGATTAGTAAGTGCGTATTTGTTAAATCCTTTTTATAGGCAGACGCACCCTGAAGTTGGTACATAGGGAGTTGGTTAAACATCCAATCTGTAGTTTCTTGATACTTCATTTTGTTTTATTATTGGTTGGAGTCGTAGGGCAAACACTTTTCAAATTTAGAAAAATATATTTTTTAAAACCTTTAAGAAGTTAAGTTTTATTGCTTCTTAATTTTGTTAAGTCTAAAAATCTTGAAAGTGTCGGCTCTGATTGTATAAGTGAATCTGTAAACATCAAAAGAAATTATTCTCCTAATTTGAAATTAACGGTAATAAAGCCAATTTGTGTTGCAGGTGCATTGTCATCAGGTTGCCATCTGTATTTTCTGGCTGTTGCCAATGCTGGTTCTACTAAGCAAGGATTTGTGTTTGTTGTTCCTTTAGTGTATTTGGCAGCAATAACGTTTCCACTTCTGTTTACCGTTATTTGTACAACAACAGTACCAAATTCATTACATTTTTGTACTTCTTTCCCTCTTGAACTTATGCTTCTGCCATTTAAGCCCCATCCACTACCATTTCCGGTACCGCTTCCAGATCCATAATAGCTGTTGGCGTAAGGATCGCCATTTAAACTTCCTTTATCTCCTGCAATATTGTCGTTTCCTTCTCCGCCTTTTGCTTTTCCATCTGATTTGGGTCCGTTTAAGATGCTTGATAGTGCATCAGAGGTACTTTTTGAAGGTTGAGGGTTTTTTTTCGGTTTTGGTTTAATCTCTTCTTTTGCAGTTTCTTTTGATGGTTGTACTTTTTTGGTTTGCTTCATCACGACAGCATCTTCAATATCCTGCGAAAGAATATCGTCATTACTTGATGCAGCTTGCTTTGCAGCAGTTGCTATTGGTGCAGATTGAATTGGTTCTGTCGGTTGAATATTTCCAGATCCGAACTCAGAAGTTCCAAAGTTTATCGCAATTCCGTTCTCAGGAGGTGGGTCTAAAGAAGTTAATCCTAAATAAAAGAACAAAACAAATAGAATCACAAAAATGACTGATGTGATTGTAAATGATTTTTTTTCTTCTTTTGTTTCTATATATTTCATGTAGAATAAATCTATTTTTGAAGGATAGCTGCGATTATTTAGGTCTTACCGCTAATACAACTTTGATTTGGTTTCGATTTGCAATATCCAAAACATTTACTGCTTTTTCAATTGGCACTCCTTCTTCAGCTCTTAAAATAATTGCCTTGTCCTGATCAGCCGTAAATAGGGATAACAATTTTGATTCCAATTCAGCTTCTGAAACTGGTTCTTTATCAATGAAAAATTCTAATTTTTTATTGATACTTACTGCGATGTTTTTATTACTGTCTGTTTTTCCTTTTGCTTTTGGTAGTACCAAGTCTAAAGCATTGGTGGTGACCATAGTTGATGTTAGCATAAAGAATATCAGCAATAGGAAAACAATATCGGTCATAGACGACATATTGAATTCTGCACTAACTTTATTTCTTCCTCTTAAATTCATAATTATGCTGGGTCGTTTAATAAGTCTAAAAAGTCAACTGCATTGGCTTCCATCTGATGTACAATTTTATCTGTTTTTACAACCAGATGATTGTATCCAACGTAGGCTATAATTCCTACCACCAAACCAACAACTGTTGTAGTCATTGCGGTGTAAATACCTTCGGATAGTGCACCAACTTCTATTTGCCCGCCAGAACTGGCCATCTTGTGAAAAGCTTGAATCATCCCAACTACGGTTCCTAAGAAACCGGTCATAGGTCCTGCTCCTGAAATGGTAGCTAACATGCTCACGTTCTTTTCAAGTTTGTAAATTTCGAGTTTCCCAGCGTTTTCAATTGCGGTATTAATATCTTCAAGTGGCTTACCAATTCTTGAGATTCCTTTCTCAATTAATCTGGCAACAGGTGAATTGGAATGCGCGCAAGCAATTTTTGCATTGTCAATACGGCCATTTTTAATATTTTCTCTAATTTGTCCCATGAAGTTAACGTCGATTTTTGAGGCAGCATTAATAGCCATTAAGCGCTCAAAATATAAATAAAGCGCAACAAAAAACATTAGAAATAGCGATGCCATGATAATGTTACCTGCTAATCCTCCGCTTGTTAGTAATTCGATAATGGATAACGTTTTTTCAACTGGAACCGCTTCGGCTAAATTTTCTTGTGCAACAGATAGGGTATCTGCTTGTAGAAATATACTCATACAAATTTTCTTTATTATGGAAACGCTAATATATTATAAAAATTGTTAGTTTTTTAGATTAATATACTAAACAAATATTAAAAAAGTAGGAGGGAATGAAGTGGTAAAAAAGAATTTTTGTGAATGGAATAAAAAAAATCAGTTCGACGAATTCGCTTTTTTGGGCGGTTTTGTCGAACTGACTAAATAGTATGCTTTCAAACTAATCAGGATGAAAGATTTTAAATATATTTATGTGCTTATACTAACTGTTTTAAAGCTATTTCAAAAGCAGTAGCACTAATATTGGTTTTAGAACTGTTTAAAGCGTGTGCTTTTTCAATTGCTTTTTTTATGATTTCTGAGGTGTCTTGGAAAACAGCCTCGTCTGTCATTTGCACTTTTTTCTCCATGAAATAAGCAAATACACGAGCCATACCACAATTGGATATAAAGTCTGGAATCAAACTTACCTTGTGATCTACATCTTCCATTATCGGACCAAAAAAGATTTCTTTATCTGCAAAAGGAACGTTGGCACCACAAGAAATTACTTCTAGTCCATTAGCGATTAGGCTGTCAATTTGCGATTGAGCAACTAATCTTGATGCTGCACAAGGAGTAAATATTTCAGCACCGATTGTCCATATTTTTTCATTGATTTCTTCAAAAGGAATCATGTTTTGCGCAACCAGTTTGTTTCCGTCTTTGGCAAGGAATAAGGCTTTTATTTCTTCGAAAGTAAAACCATTTTCATTTATTAAACCTCCATCTCTGTCGATTATACCAATAATTTTCGCACCCATTTCAGCCAAATAGAAAGCAGCGGCTGAACCTACATTTCCAAAACCTTGTACAATAGCTTTCTTACCTTTCACGTCACCTCCATAAGTAGCGTAATAATGACGTACCGCTTCAGCAACACCATACCCAGTAATCATGTCTGCAATGGTATATTTTCTGGAAACATCAGGTGAGAATTTCGAGTTTTCGATTACTTTAACCACACCTTGGCGCAATTGACCAATTCTGTTAATTTTGTCCGCTTCAGTAGGTTTGAAATGACCATTAAATACTCCTTCTTGTGGATGCCAAACGCCGCATTCTTCGGTCATTGGGATAACTTCATGGATCTCATCGACATTTAAATCACCACCCGTTCCATAATAACTTTTCAATAATGGAGATACCGCTTTGTACCAACGTTGTAAAACGCCTTTTTTTCTAGGATCATTTGGATCGAAATTAATTCCAGATTTGGCACCGCCAATAGCCGGACCAGAAACTGTGAATTTTACTTCCATTGTTTTTGCTAAAGACAGAACTTCGTTCATGTCTAAACCTTTTCTCATCCTTGTTCCACCACCAGCTGCGCCACCGCGAAGAGAGTTGATAACTGTCCACCCTTCGGCTTCGGTTTCGGCATCTTTCCAATTAAAAACTATTACAGGCTCTTTATTTTCGAATTTCTTTAATAAATCTTTCATTTATTGCGATATGTTTATTTTTGACAAATATAAAAAAAGAAATTATGCGGATTGTTTATTCTTCTAATAATATGAAAAAGATTGATTTATTAATATTTTCCTAATAAATCTTCTTTTAATCCTTTGTCAACCGGATTGTCTGACAACCAGATTCCGTAGAAGGCTTTTTTAAACTCATAACCTTTAATTTTTCCTTTATAATCTTTGTTTTTAGTAATCCAAAGTGATTCGTCTAAAGGGTTAAATGTTAATTCAAAAACGTCTCCCGTTTTGGTTTCCTCTGTACTTAATAAAGCTTCAAGTTCTTCCAGTTCTTTACTAAATTTTTGTATTCCTTCTTCTCCTACAGATTTCTCCATCCCTTTTGCTAACGCTTTAGATAACTTTTTTGAGCTAATTAATCCTGATGTAATGTGCAAGGATATTGCCATCTCTGTGTTGCTGTCTAATATTTCTTTTGCGTCTTCAGATAATATCGTTAAATATAAAGCTTGAACATAAAGTTCTGTCCAGAATTTTGAACGCTGACCAACACCGTTTAGCGACATTGTTTTTCCTTTAAATTCCAATGTTCTTGGGATTTCTACGCCGTTAACAATAAATTGTTGTTGCGCCGTTGCGGTATTGAACTGCAAGGCTATGATAAGAGTAAGTAATGATAATAGTTTTTTCATACTAATTTTTTTTAATTGTTTAATTATAAGATAAGTGTAACGCACAAAATTAAACGAATCTTGTTAATTAATCGTAGAATTTTTGTGATACCTATAGAATTATCGATTTTATTTGATTTTAGCTTAAAAACAGATAAAAACGAATTTAAAATTCACAAATTACTCCTGAACTATGATTTTTTGAAGCTCCTGTTACGCTTTTTAAAACGTTGACTTTATTTTTTAATCTTAAAACGCCTAAAAGACCAAAGATTAACGCCTCTTTAAATTCTAAAATTTCGTTGTCTGGAATGATAATATTTATTTCGGGCAGGTAAAATTGTATACGAGATATAAGGTGTTGATTGTAAGCGCCTCCGCCTGTAATAAATAAGCTACCTTTTCTTGATGGAAGCGCCTCTGAGATTTGTTTTGCGATATGCTCAGTGAAGGTATTTAGTTTGTCTTTTATGGTTATTTCATAGGATTCGATAATTGGTAAAACCGTTTCTTTTACAAATTCAAAACCTAATGATTTGGGATGTGCTTTTTTATAAAATTCTAATTCATTTAGCTGTTTAAACAAATCAATATTTGTATTGCCTTGTTTTGCAATTTGGCCTTTGTCATCATAATCTAAACCCAGCTGATTTGCATAATAATTCAAAACCGTATTTACTGGCGAAATATCAAAGGCAATTCTGTTGCTGTTTTCTTCAAATGATACATTTGAAAAACCACCTAGATTCATGCAATAATCATATTCTGAAAATAAGATTTGATCACCAATAGGAACTAAAGGAGCACCTTGTCCTCCTAACTGCACATCTTGAATTCTAAAATCGCAAACTACCTTTTGGTGTATTAAAGATGCAATAATAGGTAGATTACCTATTTGTAAGGTTATGCCTTTTTGTGGTTGATGCAAAATTGTATGTCCGTGAGAGCATACCGCATCTAAGTTTGTTATAGCATGCTTTTCTATAAACACATTAATTATATTGGCTAATAATAAAGTGTATTCCTTATTTAGATTTGCTAATGCTATTTCAGAAAAATTAACAGCTGATTTTAAGGTATTAATCCAGTCCTTACTGTAAGGTATAGTAGCTGTTTCTTTGATTTTAAAATGCCACACATTATTCAAAATCGAAAATTCGATATGAGCTAAATCAACTCCGTCGAGAGAAGTTCCAGACATCACCCCGATAACGTTATAGTATTCTTCTTTCATTATCCAAAAATACAAATCAAAATTGATAATTTGATAAGAAAAAAGTATCTTTGACTACGTTTTTTAAACAATAGGCAAGACAAATTAAACAACGTGTAACAAGAGTCTATTCTAAACCCAAAAACAATGTAAACCAGGCTCGGATTTCATTTTAAATTCGATATTTTGAACATTTTGTTTTGTCTTTGGAATTAAATAAATTAATAAAAGAAATACAGTTATGGATTTTAATCTAACAGAAGAACAGTTAATGATTCAACAAGCCGCTAGAGATTTTGCTCAAAACGAATTGTTACCAGGGGTAATTGAGAGAGATGAATTTTCAAAATTTCCAACAGAGCAGGTCAAAAAAATGGCCGAACTTGGATTTATGGGTATGATGGTTGATCCTAAATACGGTGGCTCTGGATTAGATAGTATTTCTTATGTTTTGGCAATTACTGAAATAGCTAAAATTGACGCTTCGTCAGCAGTTATAATGTCTGTTAATAATTCATTAGTATGTGCAGGATTAGAAAAATACTGTAACGAAGAACAAAAAATGAAGTATTTAGTTCCTCTCGCTAAAGGAGACGTAATTGGTGCTTTTTGTTTGTCTGAGCCAGAAGCGGGATCAGATGCCACTTCTCAAAAAACAACTGCTATTGATAAAGGAGATCATTATTTATTGAATGGTACTAAAAACTGGATTACTAACGGTTCTTCGGCATCTACTTATATCGTAATTGCACAAACGGATGTCGAAAAAGGGCATAAAGGAATTAATGCTTTTATAGTTGAAAAAGGTTGGGCTGGTTTTGATATTGGAATAAAAGAAAAGAAAATGGGAATTCGTGGATCGGATACGCATTCTTTAATGTTTTCTGATGTGAAAGTACCAAAGGAAAATAGAATTGGAGCTGACGGTTTTGGTTTTGCATTTGCTATGGCCGTATTAAATGGTGGTAGAATAGGGATCGCTTCTCAGGCATTAGGGATTGCAACTGGATCTTATGAATTAGCATTAAAATATTCTCAAGAGCGTAAAGCTTTCGGAAAGGAAATTTTCAAACATCAAGCTATTGCATTTAAACTAGCTGATATGGCAACTCAAATCATGGCAGCTAAAATGTTATGTCTTAAAGCAGCTGCCGAAAAAGATCAAGGAATGGATATTTCTCAATCTGGTGCTATGGCAAAATTATTTGCTTCTCAAACGGCGATGGATACCACAATTGAAGCGGTTCAAATTCATGGAGGTAATGGGTACGTAGCAGAATACCATGTAGAACGTATGATGCGTGATGCTAAAATCACCCAGATATATGAGGGAACTTCAGAAATACAACGCATTGTAATTTCGAGAACTTTGGTTTCCTAGCATTCGAAATAAGCATTCAAAATAATTTAAACCATTAAGGGATTAAGAAATTAAGTAGTAAGTTACTTAATGACGCTTAACCTTTTAATGGTTTTTTAGTTGTAAAATAGCGCTACATTTACCGTCAAACTGTGTTTTATGGATGAAGATTTAAAATATTGGTATTTACGAGATCATAAATTGTTTAGAACTTTAAGTTTTAAACAAATGAAGCAGTTGTGCATCATCATGGGGTTTAAAGAAGCAAAAAAAGGGGAGATTATTTATTTTTCCTCTTCGGATGTACCAAGAATTTTTGTCTTGAAAAAAGGAAATATCAAAATCGTAGCTGTTGATGAAGATGGTAATGAAACAATTAAAGATATTATTAAAAAAGGAGATTTGTTTGGGGAACTTACTTTAGAAACAGATGGCGAAAGCAATGAATATGCTAAAGTACTTTCTGATGATGTAGCAATTTGCAGTTTTCTCCTTTCTGATTTTGAAGAGGTGTTATTAAAGAATCCTGGTTTAGCGTTGTCTTATACTAAAATTGTAGGATTGAAAATGAAGCGCATCAAGAACAGCTATTCTAATCTGATTTCGAAGGATGCTAAAACCAGATTGGTTTTATTTCTAAAAGATTGGGCAGAGAAAGAAGGAACGCAAATAGGAAATAAAGTGATTATTGAAAATTATCTAACACAAAATGATATTGCCCAAATCATTTGTACCTCAAGACAAACAGCGACACAATTGCTCAACGAAATGGAAGCAAAAGGGACGTTGCTCTATAATAGAAAAGAAATTATTATAGCAGATATTACCACATTATAAATTTTTTATGGGAATTGTAATCTAGCCGACATTTTAATTCAGAATTCAATAGTAGTTTTGTGATATAAAATTATAGAATCATGAAAAAAATACTAAGCTTCGTTTTATTAGCAATTGGATTAATGGTAAATGCGCAAAATGACTTGCCAAAGTCAGCTACAGATGCAGCTCCATTATTGATTGGAGAAAAAATTCCGAATATCACATTAAAAACAATCGACAATAATTCCGTTAGTTTAGAAACGCTTTTCAGCAAAAAGAAAACTGTTTTGGTTTTTTATCGTGGAGGTTGGTGTCCTTATTGTAACCTCCACTTGGCAGCATTGGCGGAAGCCGAAAAAGAATTATTAGATTTAGGATATCAGATTATTGCCATCAGTCCAGACTCGCCAAAGAACTTAAAAGCAACTGAAGAAAAGGATAAGATAAACTATCTTTTATTGTCAGACAGTACTGGAGAATTAGCAAAAGCAATGGGTATTGCTTTTCAAGCTCCTGGAAACTATAAGACTATTTTGGCAAAAGGATCAGATGGCATGAACAGCACTTTTCTACCGATTCCATCTGTTTTTATTGTAAATTTGGCGGGGGAAATTGATTTTGAGCACATTACGCCTGATTATAAACATAGAATTTCTAATGATTTATTGGTTGCGGCGGCAAAGTCTTTAAAATAGAGCGTGACGCTATTGTGTTACATCTTTTTGTCCTAGGAATTGAAGTCCAAAACGATGGAGGGACACTTTTTATTCTGGCATTGATTACCTTTCTTTGTCGTTCTATTTTAGTGTATCAAAACAGGAATAAAATACCCAATTTATTAAAATTAAAAATATAAGATGCTTATTCCTTCCATAAAAAATAGTTTGAACGAACTGATTGATTTACTCGAGCAGCTGTCAAATGCCGAGTTTTCTAAACCTTGTCAATTGTTAAGTAATTCCACCATTGGGGAGCATACCAGACATATTGTCGAAATGTTTCAATGTCTAGAAAATAATTATTGCTCTGGGATTGTAAATTATGATAAAAGACCAAGAAATATTCTAATTCAAACAGATGCTACTTTTGCAATTTCGCAAATTGTAACTATTCAGCGTTTATTGGAAAAAGAAAATAAAATAATCGAGTTGCAACAAATTATTGACAACGAAGAACTTAGAATTCAAAGTAACTACTTTAGAGAATTACTTTATAACTTGGAACATTGTATTCATCATCAGGCGTTAATAAAGGTAGCCGTTTTACAAAGTGAAACTATATTTGTAAATGAAAATTTTGGTGTTGCCCGTTCCACTATTGATTATAGAAATCAATGTGCACAGTAAGTTTTATAAAAACCGATACTAAAATTATCATTACGTCAAATCGGGACGAACAGTTAATGAGACCTAGTGCACTTCCTCCAAAAAACTATACGGTAAATGGCAAGAATGTTATTTACCCGAAAGATCCCAAAGCGGGGGGGACTTGGTATGTCGTTGATGAAAATGGTACGGTGCTGGTTTTGTTGAATGGAGCTAATGAAAAGCATGTCGCGGGCTTTAACTACAGGAAAAGCCGTGGGTTGATTGTTTTAGATATTATTGGTACTAGATCGCCACGAGATTATTGGAATACAATTGATCTGGATCGTATAGAACCTTTTACCATAGTGTTATTTCAGGATCAGGAACTTTTTCAACTTCGCTGGAATGGAGCTGATAAAGAAGCCATAAAGTTAGATGTAAACGAAAAGCACATTTGGTCTTCTTCCACTTTGTATCCAAAGGAAATCAGAGAAGAACGCGCTGATTTATTTCAAGCTTTTTTAGAAAAAAACAACATGTTATCAGAGGTCGAAATGTATGGTTTTCATCGGTATACTGAAGAGGGAGATCAAGAAAATGGCTTGGTTATTAATAGAAACGAAGGATTGAAAACCTTAAGTATTACCCAGACTATAATCGAAAAAAATAAAGCGACTATAGTACATCATGACTTGATTACCCAAGAAGATTTCAGTATCTCATTTATCACTATTTAATCTACGACATTGAAATTACTACTACATAAGGTGACGCATTGGGAATATTGGCCTTTTCAGGTTGTGTATATTCCTATTTATTTTCTTTGGGCTTTTTATGCTGTCAAAGCAAAATCCATTTTTTTCTTTAATGCATCCAATCCGACGATCAAAAACGGAGGATTTATTATGGAATCAAAAAAAGCAATTTATGATTTGATTCCGCAACAGTATTACCCAAAAACGGAACTTATAAAAGAAGGAACTGCCTTAGAAGAAATTAAGATAATAATCAAGAAATCGAATATCCACTATCCTTTCATTGCAAAGCCAGACGTAGGTTTGCGAGGTTCAGGGGTAAAGAAAATAAATACCCTAGAAGATTTACAACAATATGCATTAAAGGCAAATTTTGATTTTGTGGTGCAAGATTTGATTCCGTTTCAAAATGAAGTGGGAATCTTTTATGTTCGGTATCCCAATGAAAAAAAAGGCAAAATAACGGGTATCGTTTCTAAGGAGTTTCTAATTGTAACCGGAAACGGGGTTGCTACAGTTGAAGAATTGATAAAATCGAATCCGCGTTACGAATTACAGTTAAAAGTATTGAAGCGAGAATATGGTAACAGGCTTTTAAAGGTTTTACCAAAAGGTGAAAAATTAAACCTTGTGCCATATGGTAATCATGCCAGAGGAGCAAAATTTTTAGATGGGAGCCACTGGATTACTGAAAAGTTGGAAGAAACTATCAACGGAATGTGTTTGCAGATCCCAGGATTCTACTTTGGGAGAATGGACGTGATGTACAAGTCTTTTGACGAATTGGAAAACGGTAAAAACTTCGCTATTGTAGAATTAAATGGGGCAGCAAGCGAGCCAACACATATTTATGACCCAAGGCATTCTTTGTTTTTTGCCTGGAAGGAATTAGCGCGACACATTACCTATATGTATGAGATCAGTGTAGCTAATAATAAAAGTGGTGTGCCTTATTTAGAACATAAAGCGGGTATGAAAGAATATCGCATGCATCTTGAACAAAGCAATAAAATTGTAAATTTCTAAGAGAATGAAGGCAATCAAGAATATTCTAGTCGGTTTTATAGTGAGCTTTATAGGCTCGATTCCGTTAGGGTATTTAAATATTATTGGATTTCAAATCTACGCTGAATTTGGAATTGAAAACGTAGTTCAGTATTTGTTAGGGGTTATTTTTGTTGAAGCTTTCGTAGTTTACTTCACGCTAATTTTTGCAAATCGGTTGGTGAGTAATATCAAATTAATGCGGGTAATTGATGTTTTTGGTGTTTTCTTTTTATTATTTTTGGCGTACTCGTTTTACTCTTATTCGAATCAAACTGCAGCAAATTCTAATTATTTGCAAAAGTATATGATTTATTCTCCTTTTTTAATTGGACTGTTATTAAGTAGTATTAATTTTCTGCAAGTCCCATTTTGGACGGGATGGAATTTGTATTTGATCAATGGAAACTACATTACAACTACATTTAAATTTTATTACGTTGGCGGCACATTGGTGGGGACTTTTGCCGGAATGATGGGATTTGTCTTTTTTTTAAATACCATTGCTCAGAGCGGAGCTCATTTTTTAAAATGCCTATTCGCAATAATAATACCTTTAGTTTTTATTGTTTTGGCTTGTTTGCAAGGGTATAAAGTGTACAAAAAGTATATTAGATAGCTTTATTCATATCGTAAGCCAGTATGTTGTATTCATTGTTGTTAAATTGAAATTCGCCTATAATTGTCCAATTCAATTTTTCGGTATGTGCTTTTAAGGAAGGAATATTCTTTTTGTTGATGAAAGTCAAACCCAGCGAGAATTTGGCGACCATATTACTTCTCATTAATTCAAATAGTGGCCGTATTAAACCCTTTCCTCTATAATCAGCATGAATACAAATAGGACCATATTGAAAACTATTGGTTGTGGTGACGATTTTAAAATGTTCAAAAGAAAGAGTTGGAAATAATGTACACATATAAGTAAAAATAGGCCATTGATTAAAAAAGGTCCAACTTTCGGCAAATATATAAGCGATCACTTTGTTACCGTCTTTGGCTATAAACAAGCCTTGGTTGGCCATTACTTCTGTTAATTGTGCAACAGTAAAAGGTGTAGTTACAAAACCAGCTTTTTTTTCTTCGTCCGTTAAATTAGAAACAAGATACAATTCTTGCAATAACAAAACACTTTCAATGTCTTGAAGTGTTGCGATTTCTAATGCTATGTTCTCTATCATTTTACGGTTATGGATCAAGGTTGGTTTGTTCGACAAAATTAAAAATAATTTAATACGTTTGTCTCTTTCGATAAAAATAATAATCCCAAGTTTTAAGTAGTGGGTTTTAATGGTTTTGTTTATTTTTGCTAGATGAAAAAGATTATTATAACGGGAACAAGTAGAGGAATTGGCTATGAATTAGCATTGAAATTTGCTAATGCAGGATATCAAGTATTGGCCATTTCTAGAAAAACACCAAGGATACTAATAGAACATGAAAACATCAGCTGTATTTCAGTTGATTTATCAAGTGAATCCGACTTAGCGAAAGTCGAAAACGTGCTGTCTACATCATGGAAAACCGTAGATGCCATTGTACACAATGCAGGGAGTTTCTTGTCTAAACCATTTGCGGAGATCACGCAAGAAGATTTTGAAAATGTATATAAAGTCAACGTTTTTGCCGTTGCCAATCTAACCAGAATTTGCTTGCCTTACTTACAAAAAGGAAGTCATGTTGTAACTATAAGTTCAATGGGCGGGATTCAAGGCAGTTTGAAATTTCCCGGACTTGCTGCGTATAGCTCGAGCAAAGGAGCGGTAATCACCTTGTCAGAGTTGTTAGCCGAAGAATATAAAGAAAGAGGCATTTCATTTAATGTGTTGGCTTTGGGAGCAGTACAAACAGAAATGTTAGAAGAGGCTTTTCCAGGATACCAAGCGCCAATCAAAGCAAACGAAATGGCAGATTACATCTATGATTTTACGTTAACGGGGAATAAATATTTCAACGGAAAAGTATTGCAGGTTTCTTCGACAAATCCGTAATTTTGTAGTATAATTGTATTATTTATAAATTTTGAAATATGTTAAAAACAAGTAAAGTTTTATTTTTTTTATTTTTTAGTTCTTTAAGTCCTGTCTTATTGGCTCAGTCAGCAAAGTCTAATAATTTAAGTTTTTTTAATTATAGTTATCCTGAAGCGTATATACCACAACCATATGATTCTTATGAAGTTGATGTGAATTTGTCTAATAAACCCAAAAGTATAATTGTGGACGGTTTGCAAGTGCGCACTATTGAAGCCTTAAGTTTTAATACTTTTTTTAAAAAATCGCAGTTGTTGTTCTCTGTTAGAAATCTGGCCTTAAAAGATTATACAATTAATATAGTTCAGAAAAAGAACGCAAGTAATTTTATAGTAGATGTTTTGGTAGATAATGTTGCTTTTGTCGGAAAAATTAATAAAAGTGATTTAAGGGAGAACCCATATGCTTATAATGTTTCTTATCGATACGATCTTATCTATACTTTAAAAAACAGTTTAACAGGTGAGATTTTTTTATCAAAACAAAAAACAATTGAGAATAATTTTAATAGTTTTGACGTTGGAGATAATACCATTGCATCCTTTAAAACTGAAACTGAAGCCAAAGATTATTTGAGTAAATATTTAGACAAGAGTCTTATGGGGAATGATTTAATTCATTCAATTGAACAGAATGTTTCAGCGGAGCTTACTCAATGGTTAGACGTTAAATTTTATAATAGAAATTCTTCTTTTACTTTTTATAAAATATCTAAAGAAACAAAGCACCCAACGTTTGTCAAAATAAATACAGAGATTGATTTGTTAAAGGAAAAATCAAAAATTGAAGAAAAGATTCAAGAGGATTTTTCAAATAAAAAAAATAATATTAATTATATTGATAAATATAAAACATTAACGGGGTCTACTACAGATATGGTCAAAAACGAAAATGAAACTCAAGGTTTTCAATATACCACAAAAGTAACTGTGATTATGAAGGATTTTGTTTCAAAGATGAAAGAGTATGCTGCTGAATTTGATATTAATGACGATAAGCAAATTGTTGGAACTTGGGCTTGCTATATAAATATTGCATCAAGCTATCAAGTATTAAATAATTATAAAGGCAGCCTAGAATATATTCAAAAGGCTAAAGATTTAAAAATTGAAGAAAGAATTGTAAGACAGTTAGAAAATGGGGTTTTAGATAGCAGTAAGAATCATGATAATTTTTTCGATAAATTTGGTGTTCTTAAAAGTGATGTAAATGAGCGATATGGAAAATATTTAAAATATTAATTTTATCTCACAATATTTGTAAAATTGAGCGAAACCTTAATAAAATATCTTCCTGGTCACGCGGTCAAACCCGCTTTTGAACTGATTGTGACCCATGCGGTACATTTAAAAATAGTTAACGAACGTGCTACTCGTCATGGTGATTATCGAAAAGCCATGAACGGGAAACATGAAATTACCGTAAACGGAAGTTTGAATAAGTATCGTTTTTTGATTACGCTGATTCATGAAATCTCGCATCTCGTTGCTTTTGAAAAATTTGGTCGAAATATCAAACCCCATGGTAACGAATGGAAATATACCTTTCAGCAATTGATGGTTCCATATATCCGTCCAGAGATTTTTCCCAATCAACTTTTACCTTTATTGGCAAGACATTTCAGGAATCCTAGCGCCAGTAGCGATACAGATGCTACTTTGGCTTTGGCATTGAAACAATTTGACGCCAAGAACGACAAAAACTACATCTTTGAGATTCCTTACGGCAGCGTTTTCAGAATCGAAAACGGAAAAATTTTCAAGAAAATAGCGGTAAGAACCAAACGCTTTGAATGTCTCGAAATCAGCTCTGGAAAAATGTATCTTTTTAATCCAAATGCTGAGGTAGAACTGCTACCCAATTAATTAAAATTAAAGCACAGCCTAATAATTTTCAGGGCCTATTCCCTCCATTCACTGTAGCCCTCCTTCAAAAAGCTTTTTTTGCTAGGTTGCAGCAAGAGCTTCCTTTGGTCGCTTTGCTACTCCCGCAAAAAACAGCTTTTCTTCAGTCAGGGCTGTCGCTACTGTCAGGGGCAATTTCGGGTTTTGATTTCATATATAATTTAATTACCAGAAAAAACTTAAGGTTTATTGTGTTAAACATTGGGAAAGTTGCATATATTTGATGTTATGTACAAGTTGTGCGTAATTTTACAGAAACACCGTGCTAAAAGAAACATACATAGAACTTTTGACAAATTACTCAGACGACAATCGTTTAAAAAATGAACTATGGAATGAAATTGAACTGAATTATTTAGACAAAAAAAGACACTATCACACCCTTTCACACCTTGAAAATTTATTAAATGAACTTCTTGTAGTGAAAGACAAAATTGAAAATTGGAATACGATTTTGTTTACATTATTTTATCACGATATAATTTATAACGTTTTAAAATCAGACAACGAAGAACAAAGTGCTAAACTTGCAGAAAAGAGAATGAAACAATTAAATGTACCAAATCCAATTATTGAAAACTGTACATCTCAAATTTTAGCAACAAAAAAGCACGAAGACAATACTGATTTAGATACAAACTATTTTACCGACGCAGACCTTTCAATTTTAGGAAAACAAGAAGAAGTTTACAAAGATTATAGCAAAAATATTCGTTTGGAATTCTTATACTACCCTAGTGTAATTTACAATAAAGGGAGAATTGGAATTTTAAATCATTTTTTGAATTTAAATCAAATATTTAAGACAAAATATTTTCATTCTAAATTTGAAATTCAAGCAAAGCAAAATATTTTAAATGAAATAAATAATCTAGAAATTGTAAAAGATTCATATTATTTATCCCATTCAAATCAATGGAAGTTTAATATTGAAGAAGATGGAGATTATAGTGAGTTTTTAAATTTTGGAGCAGAACTATTAGATGAAACTTTAAATGTCGAAAAGATAACATATTATCCTGGATTCTTTGATTCTGGTTATTATAGATTCAAATTTAAAAATGTAAAACTTCATTTAGAATGGGAAGGTATGTTAGGTGTAGACTTGAGAACAGAACCGAATCCAACGGAGAACGATATAATTGTTGCGAAAGAAATTTATGAAATATTAAAACAAGTAAGAAATAAAAACTACGCCTAACAGCTAAGGATTCGTTGGGCTTGAAAAGCCAACAATGAAGCCGCGGTTGAACTGCCTGTCCCACTTTTCGGGAGAACCGCTTTACTTCCAATCCTATGGAGTTATCGTGAAATAATTTGAAGGATTTCAAGAGGATTTGGAGTCCTCTTTTTTTTTGGAGTGTACGTCAGGCCCATTTTATTGTGTTAGCTTTTACCTTTGCGCATACGTGCCCAAACTATCGCAAGCATCTTGCTTGTGACTCCAAAGATTAGTACCTATATATATCAAAAAGTACAGTCGTTTCTATTGCGCACTGTACTTTTTTATATTTTATTCTGGAAATGAAAAGTTGTTTTTAGCCCCGATAGTAGAGAAAATCCTTTTATCCTGATAAATAATTCGGGAGTCTAATATCGTTCCGGATAAAAGATTGTATCGAATAGCGGGAGGGAAGTTCTTATGACTTTAATAACGTGCTGCTCCTAAACTTACTCCTTTAAATACGCTTCTCTTACTTTCTTGAATAAATTAGAAGAATAAACAAAGTCTACAACCGCTTGATTGTCTGTTCTAAAAATTTCTTCTTTGGTTCCTTCCCAAGCTTTTAGTCCGTCTTTAAGGAATAAGATGCGCTCGCCTATTTCCATAACAGAGTTCATATCGTGCGTGTTAATTACGGTCGTGATATCGTATTCTTCGGTGATTTCTTTGATCAAATTATCGATTAATATTGCGGTATTTGGGTCTAAACCGGAGTTAGGTTCGTCACAAAACAAGTATTTAGGCTTGTTAACAATGGCACGAGCAATCGCGACACGTTTTTGCATTCCTCCAGATATTTGTGAAGGCAATTTATTATGAGCGTCTGTTAATGCCACTCTTTCTAATACAAAGTCCACTCGTTCTTTGATTATAGCTTTGTTGTCATTAGTGAACATCTTTAATGGGAATGCTACGTTTTCTTCGACGGTCATGGAATCAAATAAGGCGCTTCCTTGAAAAACCATTCCGATTTCAGTTCGCAGTTCTCTTTTTTCATCTGGTTCCAGTTCAGAATATACTCTGCCATCAAAACAGATTTTGCCAGATTCTGGAGTATGGATTCCTAAAAGACTTTTTAGTAAGACCGTTTTACCGGATCCACTTTGTCCAATGATTAGATTCGTTTTTCCAGTTTCAAATACAGTTGAAATGCCTTTGAGAATCATGGTGTCTCCAAATGATTTTTCTATGTCTTTTATTTCTATCATGATCCCAGTAACAATTGCGTTAATATATAATTGAATAATATTATAGAAACCGATGTCCAAACAAAGGCCACTGTACTGGCTTTACCTACTTCTAGAGCGCCACCTTTCATATAATACCCATGAAAAGACGGGATGGTTGCTAGTAACATCGCAAAAATTAAGGTTTTCAGGAAAGCATAAACAATATGAAAGGGAATAAAATCCATTTGGGCTCCAGTGACAAATTCAGCACTAGAAGTAAAACCTCCATATACGCCTGCCATCCAGCCTCCTAAAATTCCTAAAAACATACTGATACCAATTACAAACGGATACAATAACAAGGCGATGATTTTTGGGAAAACCAAATAATTTAAGGAGTTAACACCCATTACTTCCAGGGCGTCGATTTGCTCTGTAACACGCATCGTACCAATACTAGAAGTGATAAAGGACCCCATTTTTCCTGCCATAATCACCGAGATAAATGTAGGCGCAAACTCCAATATTACCGATTGTCGTGTAGCAAAACCAATAAGATACTTCGGGATTAAGGGATTGGTAAGGTTTAGTGCAGTTTGAATCGCGACCACTCCTCCAACAAAGAAAGAAATGAAGGCTACGATCCCAAGGGAATCAATGATTAAGTCGTCTATTTCTTTGAAGATTAATTTTTTCATAACAGACCATTTAGTCTGTTTGATGAAAATTTCTCTAAGCATCAGGCAGTATCTACCTATTTGCGTTATGTATCTAATGAGCATCATATGTTTACAAATATGGGCTAAATTAATAATTAGTAGCCAATTTACAGTTTAGAGTTGGTAGTTTTTTACTAAAAACGAAAATTCAAATTACTTAAAAAGCTTTTCTTTCATTTTCTCAATGCGATAATCTCTTATGAATTTAGCTTGTGTTTGGGTAACTAATAAAGGAATGTTAGCTGCTTTAGCTTTTAGGAAGCCTTGTATATAGTCAAAAAACAACAGTGGTTTCTTTTTCATGAAAGCCAATTTAGCCGAAGCGATTGCCGTAATTGTAAATCCATAACCCAAAGTATAAAAAGCTTCGCCTTGTTTGTAACGTGCTGTTTTGTTGTAATTAGCTCCGGTTGGTTTTAGGTGTTTTACAATTAGCGAAGGATCAGTAATTACTTTCCAGCCGTAGAATTTAGATAGTAATTCGTCTACAGTGTCCCAACCCATTGCCGCTTTTAATCCACCCATTTGTTTAAAGCACGCTTTGCGATATGCTTTAAAAGCACCACGAATATGGTCTTTGTCGGTTAAGTTTTCTAAGATCCACTCTCCATTTTTCTCAATGTAAGCAAATCCACCAGCCATTCCCGTTGTTGGATTTTCTTCGAAATGTTTCACAATAGTCTCAAAATAATTATTGGGTAAAATTAGATCGGCATCTAGTTTTACAATGATATCATAATTATCGTCTAGTGTTTCAAATCCTTTTTGGAAAGCCTGAATGACTTTACTTCCGGGTAAATGGATGGCACTTGATTTTTTTTCTACTAATGAGATAAACGGATTGTCTTTGGCGAAAGCCAGAACAATTTCGGAAGTTTTATCAGTAGAATTATCATTGACCACAACTACTTTTGAAGGTAAATGGGTCTGCGAAATCAAAGATTGTAGGGTTAATGAAATAAATGCCTCTTCATTGTGTGCTGGTATAACTATGTAGTAGTTCATGTTGTTTTGAATAAAATTCCAATTTTTAAAATTCTAAATTCCAAAATGGAGTTAGTTTCAAGTTGGAATTTGGAATTTATTTTTTGATATTCATCTATTGTGGAATTTGCCTTTAGGCTCTTTCCGCATATACGATGTAATACCTATTGGTAAAGTAACGTAATAAAGGACGAATACCAATTTTCTTAACGGGATTAGTCCATTTTTGGCGATCAATAATTTTCCAGCCTGCTTTTTCTAACAGCCAGTCTAATTGCCAATCTTCAAATTCATGATAATGTCTGTCCCACATGTCCGTTTTACTTCGGTAAGCAGGAGAAAACCACAAACGCATCGGAATAGAGATGAAAAGTTTGTCTGATTTTATTTCGCTTAAAATAGTGTAGGGATTCAATAAATGTTCGAAAATTTCAAAAGCGGTAACCACATCCGTTTTGGCTGTAGAAAATACGTTTTGATTTAGGTCTAAATCTTCACCGCTTGTATTTTTTACTGAGAACCCTTCTTCTTTCATGATTTTAGAAAAGGGGTTTTCGACACCTAAGTCTAAAATAGTTTCAGAGGTTGAAATGTGTTTGTTTAGAAATTCTAAAGTGTGTTTGAATCTTTTGTTAGGAAACGTTTTTTCGTACATAGTCATTGCTAGGAACGAAGTAACCCCTCGTTCATTATAGTTTATAAAGGTACAAAGATACAAACATATGGTTCTCATTTCACAGATTTATATGTAGATAGAAACGAAAAAACCACAGTTTAAAAAGGTGATTTTTTAACTGTGGTTTTATGCTGTAAAACTTGATTCTCTTGTCTAGAAACTTAGTATCTGTAAACAAATGCATTGACATTCATTCCACCTCCAACAGAAGCAAATAGTAGAACATCGCCTTTGCTGATTTTTTGATCTTTTATTTCGCCTCTAATTAATAGGTCAAAGAGAGTAGGTACTGTCGCGACGCTGCTGTTTCCTAACTCATGAATACTCATGGGCATAATGTCTTGAGGAACGGGTCTGTCATAAAGTTTATAAAAACGTTGTATGATTGCTTCGTCCATTTTCTCATTGGCTTGATGAATAAGAATTTTTTTGACATCGTCAATGGCAACACCACTTTTGTCCAAACAGCTTTTCATTGCAGCAGGAACTGTAGTTAATGCAAATTCATAAATTTTACGACCGTGCATTTTTATATATCTCGTATCGGTGTTTATTTCTGGGTTGTATGATTTTCCAAAAAATAAATAGTTAGCTTCCTCCATAGCATAAGTACCACTTTCATAGGAAAGCAATCCTGTTTCATCATCAGAAGCTTCTATAATGGAAGCACCAGCGCCATCTGAATAGATCATGGAATCTCTATCGTGGTCATCCACCACTCTTGATAAGGTTTCAGAACCAATAACCAAACAACGGCGTGCCATTCCTGATTTAATGTAGGCATTTGCTTGAAGCACACCTTCAATCCAGCCGGGGCATCCAAAAAGGATGTCATAGGCAACGCACTTTGGGTTTTTTATTTGTAATTTATTCTTAACTCGGGTAGCCAAGCTTGGAAGTGTGTCAGATTGGGAAGTACCATACTTTACGTCGCCAAAATTATGCGCAAAAATAATGTAATCGATAGTTTCAGGGTCGATAGCTGCGTTTTCGATTGCTTTTTTGGATGCCAAAAACGCTAAGTCAGACGAGTTCAAATTGTCGTTGGCATACCGCCTGTGCTCAATTCCAGTTATGCTTTTAAATTTTTTTATGACCACGTCATTCGGATAACCAAAAGGTGTACCATCTTCATTCAAAAAAACGTGATTACTAAAGTCTTTATTACTTACTTTTTTCTCAGGAATGTAACTTCCTATTCCAGTTATTTTTATTTTCATCGGTTTGTTTTCCAAAAAATTTATGCTAATTTAATGATAAAAAAATGATTATAGGCATGTTATTTACTATGCATGCATATAATTATAGAATAATAATTATTTGGCTAAAATACTGATGATTTTTTAATAATTATTCGAAAATACCATAGTTTTTTTAGTATTGATTTAGGGTCGGTTGATTACTGTTTTTTTTGATAGAAAAAACATGTGATATTTATAGGCGGAAAAATAAAAAAATAAAATGCCTCGATAGTCTCGAGGCATTTTATAGTTATTGGTAATGCTTGATACTACATATACGCTTCAATAGGAGCGCAGCTGCAAACTAAATTTCTATCTCCGTATGTTTCGTCTACTCGACGAACACTTGGCCAGAATTTAGTATTGGCTACATAGACTATTTGGAAATAACATAAATATAGTTCCTAAAGTACTATTATTTTATATTCAGCTTTTCTAAATGTAATAGTATTTCTTTAGATTTTTTATTGTATTCCAATAGCAATACATTTCCGATTTTAGCAGGCAAAATGCGAAAATTAGAATCGTTATTGCTTAAATATATTTTGTCTTCGGTTAATTTTCCTTCATCATAAATAATTGTTTTAAATGCATTTTTATTTTTTTCGCCTTTCAATCTTTCATAATCGATGAAACACGCGTAAAAACGATCGTTTTTTTTGTCTAATTGAGTGTATTCATAATCAAATGCACCGTAAGCTTTTAATGCGTGTGCGTTTAATTGAGGACTTCCAAAATCAGATAAACTAGGAGCTCTTGATTTTCCTTTTTCGAATTCTTGAATTCCAGTAAGTTTAAAATCGACATTAAATTTAAATATTACAGAGTTAGTTATAGTCAATTGTGTAACTGATGCTCCACCACCGCCACCACCTAAAACGGATAGCGCGGTAAGTGCTATACCACCAGCGCTTGCTGTTCTTTTGTAGAATTCTCCAATGGCATAATAATCGTTGCTTTTTGTTCTTACAATATTATGAAAATAGACATATCCTTTATCATCAATGTAATTACCATCTACCTTTGCGATTTTTGCAACATCTTCTTTCCAGCTAGTGAAGTTTTCTTTTAATGTTTGTCCTGAGGAATTTATAACTTCTGTAAATAATCCTAAACTTTTATCGTCAAAAATATTATCACCTTCTTTGAAGTACTCACCCATTAAAACAATATTACTGTCTTTGTCTAGAAATGCATTGTTTATTATCCTAGGCTTGCTAATTTTACTGTACTCTTTTTCGAATAATAATTTACCTGTTTTTACATCTATTACTTTAGTTTTTATTGTAAATTTCCTTGATAAAATACCTGGTTTGGATGCTTCTAAAGCAACAATTACTTTATCGTTTACTTCGATAGGATTTATGGATAAAATTTCTTTTGAGTCTTTTGGGGAACTATACTCCCATGACTGTCCGCCATCAGTAGGGTAGTATGCTAAAGAATAACCTATTTTTTTATTGTCGATAACTCTATTGAAAATGAATCCTTTATTTTCTACAGGAAATAATACGTTAAAATCTCCAGATTGCTGCATCGCTAGAATGTAGCGAATTTCTATAGATTCGAGAGGAATTTCAATGGTTGGCTTTTGTTCTGCTTTTTTGTCAAAGGTCAACAAGGTTATTTTTTTTTCTTTGATATTTGCCATAGCAAATATCATTGCTTGATTGTTAAAAACACTTTTCATTAAAAAAGTGTTTTTATTGTCAATGTATTTCTTTTTAGCAACTTCAACTAGATTTTTGTCTAAAATTTGAATTGCAAATTCGCGGTCTCCTTTTTTTAGTTTATCTAATTCATAGAAGAAATAATAACCATCAACATCTTTTTCTTTATCTAAAATTGAACCTGAATTTTTGACGATAAATGTATTGACCTGTTCTATTTTGCTGGTCTGCGAAAATGTTAAATTAGCCAAAATGCCTGTTAACAGTAGAGTAAGGGTTCTTTTCATAATTTGTTTGTTGATTGTATTAGTTTTGATTTAAATTTTTGAAGAAATTATAACTGTCCTGAAATTCAGGGTCGTTTTTAGATAGCAACTCGTTTTTTTTGCAAAAATAGTAGCCTATTTTTTTTATGTTTTTAAGTTCAAGATTGTTTAAAAATAGTCGTATTTCATTAATAGAATTTTCTTCAGAGAAAGAGTTTAATGGACTAATATATTTGCCAAAAAGATGCTTTTCTTTTAGATCATATAATTTTTTTAACAAGTTGGCCACCTCATTAATGTATTTTTTGTCATCTAGTAGGCCTTTTTCGTGAAGTGACAATAATTGGTATAAAGTGAAATCTAATTTTAAGTCGTCAGAAAATATTTGGATACTATTCTCATACGTTCTTTTTTGAATTGATTCGATTTCATTTGTATTGGAATTAGATGCAACAATTATATTATTCCGATTCAGTTTTTCAATTCTTAGGGGAATGTCGGGATGTGTTTTTATGGAATCTTTATCTATTTGTAAATCATTTGCACTTTCAGAGAGGTTAAATATCTTATCCTCCTTTTCTATCCAGGATTCTTTAAATGGGTATTGTTCAAAAGAAAAGTGAGTCGTTAAATTAGTTGGGTTATTAAAAATCATTTCGTCAGAAAGATCTAGCTTTTTAAGGATATCTACTGAAGCATGTTTATTGTATTTGGTCTTGTTAAACAAAATATATCCGAGAGAATCAGCTTGGGTCTCTGCAATTCTACTTCGCTTCATGAAATTAAATTTTAAGTCTTTCAGTAGCGATGTTATAGCTGATCTCCGACCGTATTTTTTATTGGAGGCCGTATTGATTTGTTGTTTGACGTCCTTAGAGCTGAATGTTTTGATGTAATTCTCAAGGGATTTGTCATTATGTTTCAAAATATGATGTGATAATTCATGACAAATAATATAAGCCATCTCGTCATCAGTTTTAATAAGATTGAACATACCTAGGTTAACAGTGTAGATGCCATTCCCATAACATGCAGCATTAGGAATTAGGGATTTGTTAATCAAGAAATAAAAATCCTGGGTTTGTATTTGGGGGTTAGAATGGTATATTTCTGCAAGAATTTTATTTAAATAGGTATGGATTTTTTCGTCAAAAATAAATGTACTGTCTTTAATGCTTTTTAAAAAATGAGTTTTTCTTTCTAGAAGTATTTCCTTTACCCTCTTTTGTTGCTTAATTTCGAAACTAAGTATTTTATTATTAGTTACCTTATTAAGGTAGTTTTCTATTGAGTCAACATTATTTGGGGAGTAACTAAAATCTTTTTTCTGCCCTTGAATGGAGCAAAACCATAAGATAAATAATAAGCAGCTTAGATTTTTTTTCACAGCGTTTTGTAAGAATTGATTTGCCAATGCAAGTGTAATAAAAAAGTCCCGATTTCTCGGGACTTTTTTAATTATTTATTTTGGGAATGTTAATTTAGTTTTACATATACGCTTCAATAGGAGCGCAGCTGCAAACTAAATTTCTATCTCCGTATGTTTCGTCTACTCGACGAACACTTGGCCAGAATTTGTTATCTGAAACATAGTCTAGTGGATAAGCTGCTTTTTCTCTTGAATACGGTAATGTCCAAGAATCAGCAGTTAACATCGATAAAGTATGAGGTGCATTTTTCAACACATTATTTGGTTCGTCTGCTGATGCTGCTTCAATTTCTTGACGAATTGAAATCATAGCGTCACAAAAACGATCTAATTCAGCTACATCTTCAGATTCAGTTGGTTCAATCATTAAAGTTCCTGCAACTGGGAAAGAAACGGTTGGCGCATGGAAACCATAATCCATTAAACGTTTTGCAATATCCGACACTTCAATACCATTTTCTTTGAAACTTCTACAGTCTAATATCATTTCGTGGGCTGCTCTTCCTTTTTCTCCAGAGTACAAAATTGGATAATGTGCTTCTAAACGTGCTTTCATATAATTTGCATTTAGAATCGCGTATTTAGTAGCGTTTGTAATCCCTTCAGATCCTAGCATACAAATGTACCCGTAAGAAATTAAACATACTAAAGCAGAACCATAAGGAGCGCCAGAAACAGCAGTAATCGCTTTTTCTCCACCTACATGAACTAATGGATTACTTGGTAAAAACGGAACTAATTTTTCGTTTACGCAAATTGGCCCAACTCCCGGTCCACCACCACCATGAGGGATAGCAAAAGTTTTGTGTAAGTTTAAGTGACAGACATCAGCGCCAATAGTCGCTGGATTTGTTAATCCTACTTGCGCATTCATGTTTGCACCATCCATATACACTAAACCACCATTATCATGAATGATTTGTGTGATTTCTCTAATAGCACTTTCAAAAACACCATGTGTAGATGGGTAAGTTACCATTAAGCAGGACAGTTGATCTTTATATTGAAGGGCTTTTTCTCTTACGTCTTCTACATCAATATTACCGTTTTCCATCGTTTTGGTAACGATTATCGTCATTCCAGCCATCGCAGCCGAAGCAGGGTTTGTTCCGTGAGCCGAAGCGGGAATTAAACAGATTTTTCTTTGGTCATCCCCTCTTGAAAGGTGATACGCCCTAATAGTCATTAATCCGGTATATTCTCCTTGCGCACCAGAGTTTGGTTGTAATGTAGTGCCGGCAAAACCTGTAATTACATTCAATTGATGCTCTAGTTTTTTAAGCATTTTAGTGTACCCTTGCACTTGATCTAATGGAGCAAATGGATGGATAGTATTCCAGTAAGGCATACTTAAAGGCAGCATTTCAGCAGCTGCATTTAACTTCATGGTACAAGAACCCAAAGCAATCATTGAATGGGTTAACGACAAATCTTTACGTTCTAATCTTTTGATATAACGCATCAAACTAGTTTCAGAATGATGATTATTGAAAACATCGTGTTTTAAAAACTCGGTTGTTCTGTTTAAGCTCGTTGGATAGTTATTTTCAATTGTGTATTCACTTACTTCAAAAGCTTCTTTCCCTAATGCTTCAGCAAAAACAGTAATTACTTCGTTAATATCTTCAAACAAAACCGTTTCGTTTAGCGAAATAGAAATCGTTTCGTCATCTATATAAAAGAAATTGATTTCGTTTTTTTCTGCAATTGCTTTAACTTTTTTAGCATCGGCTTTTACCACAATGGTATCGAAGAAATAGGTGTTCGTTTGTTGAACGCCTAATTTATTTAGCGCATCAGCCAAAGTCACTGCCATTGAGTTGACTTTGTTTGCAATGTATCGCAATCCTTTTGGTCCGTGATAAACAGCAAACATTCCTGCCATTACAGATAGTAAAACCTGAGCAGTACAAATGTTAGACGTTGCTTTTTCACGTTTGATGTGTTGTTCACGGGTTTGTAATGCCATACGCAAGGCACGATTTCCGTCAGCATCTTGTGATACACCAATGATTCTTCCTGGCATAGAGCGTTTGTACTCGTCTTTTGTAGCAAAATAAGCCGCGTGTGGTCCACCGTAACCCATTGGTACTCCAAAACGTTGCGTGGTTCCAACTACTACTGCAGCTCCCATTTCACCTGGAGGGGTTAACTTTACTAATGATAAAATATCAGCAGCAACAGCCACTTTTATGTCATTTTCAGCCGCTTTTTTGATAAAGTCAGCATAATCGTAAACTTGACCGTATTTTCCAGGATATTGAAGGATTGCTCCAAAAAATTCATTTGAAAAATCAAATTCCTGGTGATTCCCAACTACTAATTCTACGCCGATAGGTGCAGAACGGGTTTGTAAGACGGATAAAGTTTGAGGTAATATTTCTTCAGAAACGAAGAATCTATTAACATTTTTTTTCTTTTGATCTCTTGAACGAACATCAAATAATAAAGCCATTGCCTCAGCAGCGGCAGTACTCTCATCTAATAAAGATGCATTGGCTATTTCCATTCCAGTTAACTCAATAACTGTAGTTTGAAAATTTAAAATTGCTTCCAGTCTTCCTTGAGCAATTTCTGCCTGATACGGTGTATAAGCAGTGTACCATCCCGGGTTTTCAAAAATATTTCTTTGAATTGCCGGTGGGACAATTGTGGGGTGATAGCCTAAACCTATGTACGATTTGTAAACCTTGTTGGTGCGACCTAATAATCTAATATGATTAGCATATTCGTATTCAGTCATAATATGCTCCAAATCCAAAGGTTTTTTCAAACGAATATCAGATGGAATAGTTTCGTTAATTAGTTGATCTAAAGTTTCAACACCTATGGTTTCTAACATTTTAGGTAAATCGTGATCTCTTGGTCCTAAGTGTCTTAAAGCAAATGAGTCTGTTTTCATGTAAGTGTAGTAATGTTGTGTTTTCAGTAGTGCAAAAATAAGTATTATAAACAATCTAAATCAGGTTTTGGACTGATTTTTTATGAAATTTTCAACTAAATGGTGTATTTGTTTATAATTGATTAATTTTGTTTAATGATCAGTTTTAAAAAAGTATTTGATTTTTATATCAGGAGTAGCATTCACGTGGCTTTATCCGTGTATGCACTAGTGCGAATGACATATTTTATGTTCCACATTTCTGCTGATCAAGGCATGGCTAATTTTGCTTTTTTTGGAACGATAGTGGGTTATAATTTTGTGAAGTACGATGCTTTGGCAAGAGCCCAAAAAAAACAAATGCGAAATGAGTTAAAAATCATTGCCGGATTGAGTCTACTTTCGTTAGTGGGAGTAGGGTATTATTTTTTTCAATTGCAGTTAATAGCGCAACTGGTTTCTTTTGGTGTTTTAGCATTGACACTGTTGTATACACTGCCTTTTTTTCCAAATAGAAGGAACGCCCGAAATTGGGCAGGAGTGAAGATTTATATTGTGGCTTTGTGTTGGGTAGGGGTTACATTGGTTTTGCCTTTGGTTAATGCACATATTGATTTAGGACTCGATTTCTATCTCAAATGCATCCAACGTTTTATTCTCGTTTTTGTGCTGATTCTAATTTTTGAAATTCTTGATTTAGCTAATGATGATCCACATTTACAAACGGTACCACAGCAAATAGGAGTGAGAAAAACAAAGATGGTTGGTTTGTTATTACTGATTCCTTTCTATTTTTTAGAGTTTTTGAAAACTAATTTTATAAAAGAGCAATTAATCGTAAATGCAATTCTGGTTCTAATACTTTCTTTGTTTTTGGCTTTCGCCAATGAAAAAAGGTCTAGGTATTATTCTACTTTTTGGGTCGAAAGTATTCCTATTTTTTGGTGGTTGATGGTGGTGTTTTTTTAAGAAAATTGATTTGGTAGAGAATGATCTGTTTCATGACGTTTTTGAAATAAAAAAACCGAAGCATTTCTACTTCGGTTTGTATTAAAAAAAAATAACCTACTTGCTTAAATCTATAAAAGACCCGCTCTTTTCAACAAAGCGTCTGGACTTGGTTCATGACCTCTAAAGCGTTTGTATAAAATCATAGGATGTTCAGTTCCTCCTTTAGAGAGGATATTGTCTTTAAATTTATCAGCAACTTCTTTATTGAAAATTCCTTTTTCTTGGAAGAACTCAAAAGCGTCAGCATCGAGAACTTCAGCCCATTTGTAGCTGTAATAACCAGCGGAATATCCTCCTTGGAAAATATGAGAAAAAGAGGTGCTCATTGCATTTTCTTTTACTTCAGGATATAGTTTAGTGTCTGCAAATTGTTCGGTTTCAAAAGCTTTAATATCGGTTATCACCGAAGGATCTTGTCCATGCCATCCCATATCTAATAAGCCAAAGCTCAACTGGCGCATGGTTGCCATACCTTCTTGAAAATTGGAGCTTTCCTTTATTTTTTGAACTAATTCAATAGGTATGATTTCGCCCGTTTGGTAATGTGTTGCAAACAAAGCCAAAGCTTCTGGTTCGTAACACCAGTTTTCCATTACTTGGCTTGGTAGTTCTACAAAATCCCAATAAACAGATGTTCCGGATAGACTTGGATAAGTTGTGTTGGCTAACATACCGTGTAATCCATGTCCAAATTCGTGAAATAAAGTAGTCACCTCATTAAAAGTCAATAAGGAAGGTTTTGTCTCTGTAGGTTTCGTGAAATTACATACGTTTGAGATGTGCGGTCTTTCGTTAATTCCGTTTTTTACAAATTGTGATTTGTACGAAGTCATCCAAGCACCATTACGTTTTCCTTTTCGAGGGAAAAAATCGGCATAAAAAATAGCAACTAATTCGTTTTTTTCATCCGTTACTTCATAAGTAGTCACTTCTTCGTGGTACTTGTCGATATCAAAAACTTCGGTAAACGTTAAGCCGTATAATTTACCAGCGATAGCAAAAGCACCATTAAGCACTTTTTCCAGTTGAAAATATGGTTTTAATTTTTCATCATCTAAGCTGAACAGTTCTTGTTTTAGTTTTTCGGAGTAATATGCGCCATCCCATTTCTCTAGTTCTTCTAATCCATCTAATTTTTTGGCGAAAGCCGTTAAATCAGCAAATTCTTTTACCGCAGCGGGTTTTGCTTTTTCCAATAAATCCAAAGAGAATTTTTTTACTTTCTCCGGACTTTCAGCCATTCTTTCTTCTAGTACAAAATCAGCGTGAGTAGCATATCCTAAAAGTTGTGCTCTGTCGAAACGCAATTTGGCAATTTTAAAAACATTTTGTTGGTTGTCCAATTCATTGTTTTGAAAACCTTTGGCTCCAAAAGCAATCGCCATTTTTTTACGCAACTCCCTGTTATCAGCATAAGTCACAAATGGAACATAGCTAGGGTAATCTAAAGTGAAAATCCAACCTTCTTTTTCTTGGCTTTTCGCCAAAGAACGAGCGGCTTCTATGGTGCCTTCTGGTAAACCTGACAAGTCTTTTTCATCCGTAAGATGCATTTGAAAAGCTTGGGTTTCGGCTAATACATTTTCACCAAACTGCAAACTTGTCTTTGATAGTTCCTTGTCAATTGCACGTAGTTTGATTTTTTTGTCTTCGGTTAGATTGGCTCCATTTCGAGAAAAACTTTTATATTTTTCGTCCAATAAAGTAGTTTGCTCCGGGTTGAGGTTCAAAGTTGCTTCTTGTTCGTGTACAGCTTTAACTTTAGCAAATAACTCCGCATTCAATCTGATATCGTTCCCGAAATCGGATAATAACGGAGAAACTTCTTGAGCGATTTTTTGAATTTCGTCATTGGTTTCTGCTGAATTCAAATTGAAGAAAATGCTTGAAAGACGATCTAGTGTGTAGCCACTAAAATCTAAGGCTTCAATGGTGTTTGTAAAAGTAGGGACCTCTTCGTTTTGTACAATCGCATCGATTTCGGCTTTTGCCAAGGCTATTCCTTCGGTAAAAGCGGGAAGAAAGTCCTCGTTTTTTATTTTAGAAAAAGGTGCTGTATCGTATTTGGTATTAAATTTCGTCGTTAATATTTTCATTAGGTAGTCATTAATTTAATTCGTTGAAACGGAATGTTTCTAATTGCAAAGGTAGCGATTTATTAAAAAAAGGAGATTACAAAGCAGCAGTGTTTTCAAGCTTTAAGCTACAAAGGTTATGTTATAGAAATGTTATTTATTTTTCTAGGCACTTTAAAAAGCCTAAATTGTAAAATTAGATAAGGTTTTGAATAAGCTAATTAGTAACAATAATATATAAGTAATGAATTATCAAATTATAATAAAGCGCATTGATACTGTAAACGAAGTGGAAGGGTATTGGTCAGATGAAGATTATATCCAGTTATTAGAGAAATTTAATTTTCCAGATGCAGCTACAGCCGAAAAAAAGAATTTACCAGAATTACTAGAAATGGCCATATCTGATTATGAGCCAAATGAAGCTGCTGAAATTTTACTTGCTTACAAACTGGGGGAAGAATTAAATGAGGGGCAAATTGAGCAAATTTCGCATAATATGTTAATTGATAAAGTATGTGAAGAATATCCTGAAATTCATATGCAAGCAAGATTGTTTCATATCAATCAATTGCTTTATAAAGCCTATAACGGAAAATTTCCTAACACCAAAGCGTCTGTTGTTCATTTCTCAATGACACCAACTGATGGTGAAGTCAAAGAACTAACGGCTGAAAACGTATTGAAATTATTGAATAAAGGGTTATCTGATAGAAATTTAATCAAAAGATTATTTGAAGACCAGATGACTAAAAACATTCCTTTTCCTACTGCCGAAGGTATTGTTTGGGAACTAAACACAGCCGATAATGTAAACTTCAGCTTGGTTACCTCAGAGAATTGGATTAATAATGAAGATATAATAGCATCTGAATTTGAAAGTGTTCTTGAAGAAATTGAAGAAGAGGACTAATTTGAGGCAAAATATAAAACGCTTTAAAAACAACAAAGGCTTCCATAATAGGAAGCCTTTGTTTATATAAGGAAGTGTTATTTTTTTAGTAAACTTTCGGATGCAATAATTACAGATTCTTTTAGTCCTAATTTATATTGTATCACTTTTTCTAAGATTGCTTTATCATGGCTTCCTATGATCTGGGCGGCTAGTATTCCAGCATTTTTAGCGCCGTTTAAGGCTACAGTAGCTACGGGAACGCCTCCAGGCATTTGAAGGATTGATAAAATACTGTCCCAACCATCAATAGAATTACTTGATTTTACAGGAACCCCAATTACGGGTAATGGTGACATTGAGGCGACCATTCCAGGTAAATGAGCTGCTCCTCCAGCGCCGGCAATCACAACCGAAATTCCTCGAAGATGTGCGTTTTGACTAAAATCGAATAACTTTTCGGGTGTTCTATGTGCCGAAACAATATCTACTTCGATTTCGATTCCGAAGCCTTTTAATACTTCGATGGCGTCTTGCATTACGGGCATATCAGAGATACTTCCCATTATTATGGCTACTTTGCTCATTGTGTTTTTTGTTTGTAGTTTATTGTGTTTAACCGCTGCTGTAAATTGATTACTGCAAACTAATCACTCTAATTGTATTCTTTACCTCTTCGGCAATTCTTCTTGCTTCTTTAATATCGCTATTTACGATAGTTACATGTCCCATTTTTCTAAAAGGGCGTGTTTGTTTCTTGCCGTAGATATGTGGTGTAACCCCATTCCAACCTAATATTTTTTCGATGTTTTCGTAAATAACATTTCCAGAGAATCCTTCCGCACCCACTAAATTAACCATAATTCCGGCTACTTTACTATCTGTGTTACCCAAAGGTAAATCAAGAATCGCTCTAAGGTGATTTTCAAACTGTGAAGTGTAGCTAGCTTCAATGGAATAATGTCCTGAATTATGAGGTCGTGGTGCGACTTCGTTTATTAAAATTTCATCATCTTCTGTTTGAAACATTTCAACAGCCAATAAACCTACATGATTGAATTTCTCAGAAACTTGCAAGGCGATTGCTCTTGCTTTTTCGGCTACTTTGTTATCAATTCTTGCGGGACATATCACATATTCTACTTGATTGGCTTCTGGGTGAAATTCCATTTCGACCACCGGATACGTTCTGATTTCCCCTGAAGGATTTCGACAAACAATAACAGCCAATTCATTTTTGAACGGAACCATATCTTCGGCAATACATTGTACATTGGGAAGCTGGTCTATATCTGAGATTTGTCGGATCACTTTTACCCCGTTTCCGTCATAGCCAAATTCAGTACATTTCCATACAAAAGGCATTCTTAATTTAGAATCTAACATTTCAACAACTAGGCTTTTTAAATCATTAAAACGCTTATAATTTGCTGTTGGGATTGCATGTTCGGCATAAAAATCTTTCTGAGTCCCTTTATTCTGGATTAGTTTTAGTGTTTTTGGCGAAGGATATACTTTCAACCCTTCGTTTTCTAATTTTACTAAAGCGTCTAGATTAACGAGTTCAATTTCGAACGTTAAAACATCGACTTTTTTTCCAAAATTGTAAACGGTATCAAAATCCATCAAATCTCCTTTGAAGAATTGATCACAGGCAATTTTGCAAGGCGCTTCATCACTTGGATCCAAAACATAGGTTTGTATATCAAATTTTCGGGTATCAAACAAAAGCATTTTGCCCAGTTGACCACCACCTAATATTCCTAGTTTAAAATTAGAAGAAAAATAATTCATTTGTTTTAGTTATTGTTTGTTAACGGTCAAATGCAGTCGCTACGCTCGTGTCATTGTGTAGTTGTTTTTTACTGGCAAAGATACTTTATATACACCAAATGCGAAAATCCTATTTTATTTTCTTTAGTATTCTAGTTTTATCAATTATAGCCAGCGGATTGTTTATGGTAGGTCATAGATCATAGGCTTTTTAATTTTTAAGTTAATTAAATAGCTTGTGGAGTTTAAAAAAAGGTATTCATAACTGATTTAAATGAGTAGGTAGTTAATACTTTTGTTCGAAAGTCTAAACTAGTAGTTGTGTTGAAAATTTTGGTACACCTAAGAAATGATTGTTTTAAAAAGTGTAAATTTTAGTGTTTAAAAAGAATAGCAGTGCAATAATAAAGTTTTTACTGTTTTGGTAAGACGTTTGATAACAAAATAAGTTTCATGACAATAAATAGCCGTTTCGTAACATTTTTTTTCCTAGTCCCTCAACTGCGGTTTAATTTTGATTCATAAAATAAGACAAAAGTTCTTTTTTACAATAATTAAGCGTGTTTGATTTAAGAATACACTAACTACATTATTGTCAAGGTGATTTAATAGGTAAAAAAATATAATTTTTGAATTGAAGTATTTGATAAAAAGTTCTGTTTTGAAAGGGTTTTACACCAAAAAGAGGTGTGTTTTGTGAGAGGGTAATAGTGTCGGTGAAATAGGACTATGAAACTTCGAATAGTTGCCGCATTTTTAATGAAAGACAAACGCTACAATACGATAAGACGTCGGTGGTGAGGTTGTACTTGAAAAAGCAAGTATTAGCATGTCAGACTACTATAATTTAATAAACTTAAATTCATCTATTTAACAATAAGTTAACACAAAACGTATTTAATCAGTTTTATAGGTACTTTAACGATAATGTAGTTAAGTTAGGATAAGTTTTATATTATATGTAACGAATTGGTATAAAAACAAGAAAAAAATTACATATTTTTGTTATTCGAGATTTGTAAATTCATAAAATAAAAAGCTATGGCGCTACTAAGTTGTAAAAGTTTTTACTTTAAATACTATTCATTATTGATAGAAGTTAGAAGGCTGTTTTCTTTGAAAAAATTAGAAGAATGTTAAGCACATTCTCTTTTTGACAATTTTAATCTGTAATAGAGTGCGCGAATCTGGCTTACATATTTAAAAACAACAACAAAAAAAGTGTTATTCCTTTTTGTTGCTTGAAACAAAGAAGGAATGACAAGAAATAACTAAAAAAATTACTATGAAAAAAAAATTACTCAAAAAATTATTGATTGTATTACTGCTATTTATGGGAATGCCTGACATAGATGCTCACGGAGTACAAGTGGTTTATCGCGAATTAAGCAATGGGTATGTTCGACTTTACATCGAACATTGGCATGGACCTTTGGATTTCAGTATGTTAAGTGCTGCTGATGGTATGAATATTACTACAATGTATGGGTCTAATTCGAGTACTGCAGATGTTGCTCCTTCAGGTGTTGCTAATAACACGCCTTTTGCTAGTTTACCGGGTACAGGTACTGCGCTTACTGTATTAAGTTCTTGCGCCGTTGAAGCAAATAGTAATAACAATTGGGTTTATTACGATTTTGCTCCAGCTGTTTGTGGAGTTCAAATCACGATCACTTTAAATTATGGACTTAGTGCGACTTTACAAGAAGCGTGTGCTAATTTGTATCCAGTTTCTTTCAGTAAAACTTTTGTTGACGTGCTTCCTCCGGTAATAACTAGTCCAGATGTAATAGTGGATAGTTGTATCCCTGCAAGTGCGGTCTATACTGCAAGTGCGATTGACGCTTGTGATGGAAGTCCAATTATAACATACGATTTACCTTCAAGTTCGATATTTCCATTGGGAATAACTCCTGTTACAGTAACGGCTGAAGATAATCTCGGTCATAGATCTTCTAGTATCTTTAATGTTGTTGTTGGTGATATATCTGCTCCAGTGGCAAATTTAGTTACTTTAGGAGACATAAAAGCAGAATGTAGTGTAACAAGTTTAGTTTCACCAACAGCCACAGACAACTGTTCAACAGCTACCATATTAGTAACAAACGACGCTGTTTTCCCAATTACAGGAGAAGGAACAACGACAGTTGTAACATGGACTTACGATGATGGAAACGGTAATAGGAGTACACAAACTCAAAATGTTATTATTAATGATATTACAGCTCCAGCTCCAATTTTGCTTTCTGGAAGTGTTACACTTACACCAACTCCTGGATCAACATCTGGTTGGTCACCATATGTTTGGAGTTTTGTAGATCCATTACCTGTTGGGGCAGTAGTTGTAGGAATTGATATTGACTATACTGCGGTAGACCAAGGGTGGGGAGGTACTGGTTTGTATAGCAATTTGAATGTTGCTGGACAATATATTGGTGGCGGACAACTTTTTCATACCGCTAATAGTTTTAATTTAAGTTATTCGGGTTCCGTTAGTGCGTATAATTATGGAGGGACAAATTCTTTAGAAATGTACTTTGTTGGTTGGGGAGGCTGGAGAGCAGATTGGTTAAGTGGAACAATAACGATTCACTATATTTATAGTCAATTACCTACAATATTATCAGAATGTAGTGTTGTAAGTTTAGTAGCTCCAATACCTACAGATAATTGTACTGCGGATGTAATAGTTACGAATAATGCTGTTTTTCCAATTACGGCACAAGGAACGACTGCTGTAACTTGGACTTATGATGACGGAAACGGAAATACAAGCACACAAGTTCAAAATGTTGTTATTAATGATGTTACTGCTCCAGTTGCGGATGTTATGATATTAGGAGATGTTATCGCAGAATGTAGTGTGACAAGTTTAGTGGCGCCAACAGCAACTGATAACTGCTCTGGGATTGTGTCGGTATCCCACAATGCGGTTCTGCCTATGACATTGCAAGGATCAACAGTTGTAACTTGGACTTATGATGACGGAAACGGAAATACAAGTACACAAGTTCAAAATGTTGTTATTAATGATGTTACTGCTCCAGTTGCTGATGTTACGATATTAGCAGATGTTATCGCAGAATGTAGTGTAATAAGCTTAGTTGCTCCAACAGCAACTGATAACTGCTCTGGCATTGTTTCGGTATCGCACAATGCGGTTCTGCCTATTACATTGCAAGGATCAACGGCTGTAACTTGGACTTATGATGACGGAAACGGAAATACAAGTACACAAGTTCAAAATGTTGTTATTAATGATGTTACTGCTCCAGTTGCGGATGTTACAATTTTAGCAGATGTTACCGCAGAATGTAGTGTTACAAGCTTAGTTGCTCCAACAGCATCTGATAACTGCTCTAGCAATGTGATGGTATCACACAATGCAGTTCTGCCTATCACATTGCAAGGAACAACGGTTGTAACTTGGACTTATGATGATGGCAATGGTAATACAAGTTCACAAACACAAAATGTTGTTATCGATGATATAACTCTTCCTTCAGTACTGGGACAGAGTATCACTGTAGCTTTAGATGCTACAGGAAATGTGACGATTGCCGTAGCAGATATTGATAATGGTTCAACGGATAATTGTGGAATCAGCCGAATTGAACTTGATAAAACTGCTTTTACATGCGCTAATATTGGAGATAACACCGTTACTTTAACTGTTACCGATAATAGCGGAAACGTTGCTACTCAAACAGCAATTGTAACGGTTGAAGATAAAGTAGCGCCAGTAGTTCTTACCAAAAACAGTACAATTCAACTAAACGCCTCAGGAAACGCCTCTATAACTGTAGCTAACGTAAACAATGGCTCATCTGATGCTTGCGGCATTACTACTTTGACATTAGATAAAACAACTTTTACTTGTGCTAATGTTGGCGCTAATACAGTTATATTAACGGTTACAGATAAAAACGGAAACGTTGCTACTCAAACAGCAATTGTAACGGTTGAAGATAAAATCGCTCCAGTAGTGTTTACTAAAAATATTACAGTTCAACTAGATGCTTCATCAAATGTATTGGTAGCTGCTGCCGCAGTAAACAATGGTTCAACAGACAATTGTGGTATAGCTTTATTAGAACTTGATAAGTCTTTATTTAGTTGTTCCGATGTTGGAGTGAATACGGTTACTTTAAAAGTTACTGATAACAGCGGGAATATTTCTTATGGAACAGCTACGATAACAGTTGTAAATAGCCAACCTAATTTAATTAGAAAACATTTTGATGATGTTATCTTTTTTGATAATAGTTCTAATAGTTTTAAAGCGTATAGCTGGTATAAAAATGGAGTTTTAGTTTCGGGTCAAACGGCTCAATATTTTAAAGATAACGGAGTTTTAAGCGGAACATATTATGCCATGGCTACAAAAGTTGATGGTACAGTAGTTACTACTTGTCCTTTGACATTCTCTCCTTCAGTAGAAGTAGAATATTTAAAGATTGCACCTAACCCTGTTAGAAGTAATTCAGTGTACCAACTTATTGCTAACGTTGAGGCGGCTAAATTGCAAAATGCGCGTGTTACGGTGTTTAATATACTTGGAACGCTAATGATAGATACGGTTGTTGATAATAACACAGTAGAGATGGTAGCGCCAAGTGTTGAGGGGATTTATATTGTAAAACTAACCTTAGCAAATGGTAAATATTTTACAAAAAACCTTTTAGTTAAAAATTAAAAAAAATCAAGTTATTAAGAGTAAGAAATCCTCATTTTATAAGAATGGGGATGGATTATTCTAATAGTAAAAATAGAAAAACATATGAAATTTGATGTTAAGTATATAGTAGGAGTTGCGGTAATTCTATTCTCTACGGGAGTAAAAGCGCAGTTTTATGTGGGTGTGCAATCTGGAGTTGCAAATATTCAAAGTGATGTAAAAGGAGTTACGGCAGCGCATGAAATTGGAGGAGCAATAAAAGTAGGGTACATCTATTCATTGACAGATCACATAGGGATTGGATCAGGAGTAGAGTTTGCACAATACAAGCAAAAAGTATCTTTAAATCAAGGATCAACAACATTAACCAATTATGAAGTTGATCAAACGGGCTCTGCATTTGCTTATAGTGTGACAACAGGGAATTATAAAGAATCTCAAACACTGCAAGCTATTCAGATTCCGCTTTTTTTGCAGTACAAAAAGAATATCAACAAAGGAGTTGATTTTAATTTTAGAGCAGGTGTTAAGTATTTTCTACCTGTAAATTATAAGATTGAATCTTCGGCAGTATCTGTAAAAGGGAGTGGGTATTATCCTGATGTTAATTTATACATTGATAATTTGCCTGAATATGGTTTTGGGAATCAAACTAATTATTCTGCATCTGGAGAGTACAAAACCAAAGGTATTTTGATGAGTACTTTTGAGTTGGGGTTTACGTTTGAAATGGGCGCAAAGAATGCTTTGTATGCTGCGATGTTTTTGGATAGCGGGTACGGATCAATCATTGACCAAAAACAAAATGAGTCCTTTGTAGGTTATAATCCAACATCAGCCACTGATAGAAAAGCAAACGGATTGTATAGCACGGACAAAGATGCAACTGTTAAACCTGTTGCATTTGGTTTAACATTGGGATTGAATTTTCAATAAACAAAGTGTTATTATTTAAAACAAAGTAAAGCTAGAAACGCGCCAAAGAATTTCTAATTCATTTTAAGTGTTAAACGAGTGATTGTTTTGGAAATAGTTTTTGTTTTTATTTAAAAATATTTAGAGGCTACCTGTTTATTCGGGCAGCCTCTTTTTTTGAAGTAGTTTCTCAGGGTAGTGTTTGTTGGTTAAACGTCTTTTTATACCCTTCGGTTAGGGAAAATCCTATTTTATTTTCTTCAAAATTTCTCTAGCAACGGCTTTGTAAGCAGCAGAATGTTTGTGGTAGTCTTCAATAAGAATGCGCCGTAATTCAGGATAAATCCAATCGTATTTTTTACCTTGTAAGTACAAAGCCCTAATGGAGTAGGCTTTTGTAGCTACTTTGCGGTCTTGGCTAATCAGCCAGTCAAAGCAGCTTTCGGTAATTTGTTGTTCTTGCGTATTTGTTAAAGTAAGGTGCGTACACAAGAACATGCAAATTTTTGAAACAGCACGTGTGGCACTTTTATTTCTAAATTTTAAAAGACTAAGACAAAATAGAGGAAGATGATTCGTAAGTAGATGGGGTTCTTTTTCGAGAACTAATTCTAGAATCCAACAGGCTTTGTGGTGGTTCTTGTCGGCTACGTTTAAAGCCAGTTCGAGTAAACCAGGAAATAAGTCGGGATTGGCTAAAATGTGTTGGGCATTTTCGTCTCTACTGATCCGATAGGCAGAGCTATTGGCTATATTTTTATAAAGTTCGTTATTCATCTTAGGGTAAAAACATATTATTTTCAAATGTACGGTATTCTTCTGGTTCTAAATCTGGATTCTCAACTCAGAAATTCCTATATTTGCGAATTATTTTAAATAGGATAATAATGATTCAACTTCACGATAAACAATTTGTTCCGTTTATTTCTGCTAAAGAAATAGAGTTTGCAATAACAAAAATGGCAGCGCAAGTAGAAGCCGATTTTGGCGATGAAATTCCTGTATTTGTAGGGGTTTTAAATGGTGCTTTCATGGTTGTTTCTGACTTTATGAAAGCCTATAAAAAGCCCTGCGAAGTTAGTTTTTTAAAAATGGCTTCTTATGAAGGAACCTCTTCGACAAATGAAGTAAAACAGCTAATCGGCTTGAACCAAGACTTGACAGGACGCTCTGTTGTTATTATCGAAGATATCGTTGATACGGGTAATACATTGGTGGAATTAAAAGAATTATTCAAAGCGCAAAATGTAAAGCATTTTAAAATAGCAACTCTTTTCTTTAAACCAGAAGCCTACAAAAAAGATATCAAAATCGATTATGTTGGAATCAGAATTCCAAATAAATTTATAGTAGGTTTTGGTCTTGATTATGATGGATTAGGAAGAAATTTACCAGAAGTATATAAACTAAAACAATAACTACAACTACTCAACACACATTATGATCAACATTGTCTTATTTGGAAAACCAGGAGCGGGAAAAGGTACTCAAGCAGAATTTTTGAAAGAAAAATATAAATTAACTCACATTTCTACTGGTGATGTTTTTCGTTTTAATTTAAAAAACGATACGGAGTTAGGGAAACAAGCCCGAGTTTTTATGGATGCAGGAGATTTAGTGCCTGACGAATTGACAACTAAGATGCTTATTGATGAGGTGAACAAACACCCGGATACGAATGGTATTTTATTTGATGGATATCCAAGAACGATTTCACAGGCTACTGCTTTAGACGAGTTTATGAAATCGATTAATTCTAAAGTTACTGCTACGGTAGCATTAGAAGCTGATGATGAAATTTTGATTCAACGTTTGCTCGAAAGAGGAAAAACAAGTGGAAGAATTGATGATCAGGATGAAGATAAAATTAGAAATCGTTACCAAGAATATAATGAAAAAACAGCGCCTTTGATGCAGTATTACAATGAGCAAGGGAAGTTTTATGCCGTTAACGGAATAGGAAGTATTCAAGAAATTACGGAGCGTTTAAGTACCGTTATTGATAATTTGTAAGAGGCATTTCCCGCTGTACGCTACTCTCGACCTAAAAGGCGAGATTCACTGTCATCTGTGCCAAAAAATATATGGAGATACTAATAATACTTTTTCTAATTCTATTGAACGGAGTTTTTTCCATGTCGGAGATAGCATTGATATCTGCCAGAAAGAATAGATTAGAAACATCAGCAAAAAAAGGGAGTAAAAGTGCTCAAGCCGCATTGGATTTGGCTAATGCTCCCAATAAATTTTTATCTACTGTACAAATAGGAATAACCCTAATAGGGATTCTTACGGGTATATATAGTGGAGATAAAATAACGACAGATGTACAAACATTCGTCGCTGGTTTTGTAATATTGAAACCGTATGCCGCTTCTATAGCAGTAGGAGTTGTAGTAGTAGTATTAACTTTTTTTTCATTGGTTTTAGGGGAGTTACTTCCTAAAAGAATTGGGCTAAACCATCCAGAAGCCATTGCTAAGAAAGTAGCGATGCCTATGAAGTATGTTTCAATTGTTACGGCGCCATTTATTTGGTTATTGACGCATTCAACAGAGTTTTTATTAAGGGTATTGCAAATAAGACCGACTGCAGATGGTAAAGTAACCGAAGAGGAAATTAAAGCCATCATTAAAGAAGGTACTGAAGGTGGAGAAGTTCAAGAAATAGAACAAGACATTGTAGAGCGTGTTTTTCATATTGGTGACCGAAAAATAAATTCATTGATGACTCACAGGAAATCAGTTGTTTTTATACCGTTGCATTCTGGAAAAAGCGAAGTAAAGAAAGCCATGCTTGAGGAGTTACACTCGATATATCCTGTTTATGATAAGGATGATGATGATATTGTAGGGGTTGTAAACTTAAAAAATATCTTTGCTCATATAGATGATGAAGATTTTAATTTAAAAGATATTATGACTGATGCTCCTTTTATGATGGAGTATACCACTGCTTATAAAGCGCTGGAGAAGTTTAAGAAAACGGGTATTCATTATGCCTTTGTATCTGATGAATATGGTGTTTTTCAAGGGGTAATCACTTTAAACGATATTCTGGAAGCACTAGTAGGAAACGCATCTGATTTTTATAAAGATGATTTTCAGTTGGTAGAGAGAGAAGACGGAACTTGGTTAGTGGACGGACATTATTCGTTACATGATTTTCTTACGTATTTTGAATTGGATGATTTGGTAGGGGATTATGATGTAACTACCGTTAGTGGTTTAATCATGACGGAACTCTCGCATATTCCAAAACAAGGAGAGAAGCTAATTTGGCAAAAATTTGAGTTAGAAGTCATTGATATGGATGGCATAAAGATTGATAAAGTAATGGTGAAATCATTGCGAATATAAAATAGTTTGCAGTGTTTAAAGTGTTAAAAAAGTGCTGAATACTGCAGCTCAACATTGAATATTTAAAAGATGACAGAGGGAAATTTTGTAGATTACGTAAAAATATTTGTTTCATCCGGTAAAGGAGGAAAAGGATCTACGCATTTACATAGAGAGAAATTTATTGAAAAGGGAGGTCCTGATGGAGGTGATGGAGGTCGTGGGGGACACGTATATCTAGTAGGAAACAAAGGACTTTGGACTTTATTTCACCTTAAGTTTGCACGTCATATCAAAGCTGGAAGCGGCGGTGATGGTAGTGGGGACAGAAGTACAGGAGCTGATGGTGAAGATAAATTCATTGAAGTGCCCTTAGGTACTGTTGTAAAAGACAAAGAAACTGGTGAAACCTTGTTTGAAATCACTGATGATGGAGAGAAACAAGTCTTGTCCAGAGGGGGTAAAGGAGGTTTAGGAAACTGGCACTTTAGAAGTTCTACAAACCAAACTCCAAGATATTCGCAACCTGGATTACCAGGAACGGAGATGGACGTAATTCTAGAGCTTAAAGTTTTAGCAGATGTAGGTTTAGTAGGTTTCCCAAATGCAGGAAAATCAACACTATTGTCTGTTCTAACATCAGCTAAACCAAAAATTGCTGATTATCCGTTTACAACTTTAAAACCAAATCTTGGAATTGTAGCCTACAGAGATTTTCAATCTTTTGTAATTGCAGATATTCCGGGGATTATAGAAGGTGCTGCAGAAGGAAAAGGATTAGGACATTATTTCTTGAGACATATCGAAAGAAATTCAACGCTATTATTCTTAGTTCCTGTGGATACGCCAGATATTAAAGGAGAGTATGATATTTTGGTAAACGAACTAACAAAGTACAACCCAGAAATGCTTGATAAAGAACGTATGGTTGTTATCTCTAAATGTGATATGCTGGACGATGATCTAAAAGCAGAACTGAAAGAAGAATTAGACGTTTCCTTCAAAGGTATTCCTTATATGTTTATTTCCTCTGTTGCCCAGCAAGGATTAACAGAATTGAAAGACAAACTTTGGAAAATGTTGAATGATTAATCTAAAGTCTGATTATATTAAAAACCACTAATAAGTATTGACTTGTTAGTGGTTTTTTTTTTGGATGAGGGATAGTAGTGAAAATCCTTTTTTAAGGGCTTTTTTTGCCCTAAAAAAGATTGTAGCGAATAGCCCGACCCGCTTTTTAGCGGGACAGCCCCAAATAAAAAGTAGTCGGGAGTTTCTTAGTCTTTGTAAGTGTCAAATAGATATTGCAATGTTTCAGGAATGTTATTGGCTTTTATTTGAGGGTTTAAAGTTTCAGTGTTTAGCCAGTTCTCGATTATTAAATTAAAGTCATCGTCTACCTCATAAACAACTGGAACGCCCAGTTTTTTTAATGCCGCGGCATTGCATTCTTGTTCATAGTGATTCCTTATGGGGATGCTAAGTATTTTCTTCTCGAGGTATAATGCCTCAGCCGGAGTTTCAAATCCGCCACCTGTTATTATACCGTGGCAGCTTATTAGACTTTTATTGAAGCTTTTTTGATGTACGGGGTAATACGTGATATTGCCAATGGTATGCGTGACTGTAACATCACTGAGAAACCAATGAAATTGTACGTCGCTTACTTTATTGAACGCTTTTTCTAAACAATCTTTGTCAAACGAGGGAAGGTAGACGGTGAGGTGATTTAAATTTGTAGGTGTAGCTTCTATTATATTGTCTTTTATAATGGGCGGAAGGATAAAGGAGTCGTATTTTTTAAAGTGTAATCCAATATTTTTGGACGAAGAAGCGTAGTGTTTTAGTATCATTTCCCCCATCAGACTTTTTTTCTCCGGTCTAGGTGTTTCTTTAGAAATAAAACTGGCTTGATGTCCAAATTGTACCGAGTGTACATTTTGTAATTTACAGGCAAGGGAAGTAATGGAATCAAAATCATTGATAACGACGTCATACGCTTTTAAAGGAAGTGCATCAGCTTCTTTATACATTTGTCGAGGTCTGATATTTTTTACAATGTCCCAGTAATCGAGACCGCCACATTTGCTGTAATGAAGGCTACATCCTTTGCTTTTAAATTTTATAGGCAGCTCAATGTCTAAAGTTGCATTATTGCCACTTAAAAAAAAGTCTACAGATCCGAATTTCTTTAAATAAGGGTACAGTTGTATAGCTCTACTTATATGTCCGTTACCGGTAGCTTGAATTGCGTAAAATATTTTCATATATCGTTATTGTAATAAATTAGATCAAAATTTCAGGTTAGGTAAGTATGCGTTATTGAAATGTTTTTTAGATCTGTATTAGGACAGATTTCGGTTGTAAATTTACATGCCCCATGTTATCTTAGGATTGTTTTAAGTTTTCCATTTCATTACAATTTCAATTCGGGCAGCCTATTTTTATAAGTTTGTTAAAACTTTTCTAATCCTTTAAAATTTCCTTATTTTTGAAAAATGAAACAAATTGTATTACTCTTTTTATTCTTTCCAATGATGATTTGGTCGCAATCTAATTTTGACAAAGCAGAAAAATTATTCAAAGAGGAGAAGTACGAACAGGCGCAACCCATTTTTGAAGTATTGTTAAAAACGGATCCAACTAATTTAAAAATAATTGAGTATTTGGGTGATATCGCAGGAAGTCTTAAGTCGTGGGAAGAAGCAATCCGTTATTATGAAAAACTGAAGGATTTAAAGCCTACGGAGGCAAATTATTTTTATAAATATGGAGGTGCAACTGGGATGCGTGCTTTGGAAGTAAATAAATTTAGAGCGCTTGGAATGATCGACGAGATTAGAGAATCTTTCGAAAAAGCAATAAAACTGGACCCAGGACATATTGATTCCAGATGGGCTTTGGTTGAATTGTACATGAAATTGCCAAGGATTGTGGGAGGAAGTGAAGGTAAGGCTATACGATATTCGAATGAATTGTTAAAGTTGTCGCCAATTGATGGTTATATGTCAAGAGGCCGTATCGAAGAATATTATAAAAGATATCATTCAGCAGAGTTACAATACAAAAAAGCAATTGCTATTGGGGGCTCTGTAAGAAGCTATCAAATGCTCGCTGACTTATATAAAAATAAGATGAATCAACCGGAAAGAGCCAGAATAACCTTAGAAGACTTAAAGAAGAGAAATTAGATCAGTAAATAATATTTTATCTGATTAAATTAAAGTACAAACGCATAATCGAATTAATATAAATGAGAACACATTTCATCGCCATAGGAGGGAGTGCTATGCACAACCTAGCATTAGCATTACATAACAAAGGATATAAAGTAACAGGAAGTGACGATGCGATCTTTGAACCCTCTAAATCACGTCTCGATAAAAAAGGAATTTTACCAGCTGAATTGGGTTGGTTCCCAGAAAAAATCACAAATGATATTGAAGCAGTAATTTTGGGAATGCACGCTAAAGCGGATAACCCAGAGTTATTGAAAGCACAGGAATTAGGACTTAAAATTTATTCCTATCCTGAGTTTTTATATGAACAATCCAAAAACAAAACACGTGTAGTTATAGGTGGTTCTCATGGTAAAACAACCATAACATCGATGATTCTTCATGTGATGCATTACCATGATATTGCTGTTGATTATATGGTAGGGGCACAATTAGAAGGTTTTGATACGATGGTTCATCTTACCGAAGAAAATGATTTTATCGTTTTAGAAGGAGATGAGTATTTGTCTTCGCCAATTGATAGAAGACCAAAATTCCATTTGTACCAACCAAACATCGCATTGATATCAGGAATCGCATGGGATCATATCAATGTCTTTCCTACATATGAGAACTATGTAGAACAGTTTGAGATATTTGTCGAAAAAATTACCCGTGGCGGTATTTTAGTTTACAATGAAGACGATGCAGAAGTGAAGCGTGTAGCTGAAGCAGCGATAAACCCAACTCGAAGATTACCCTATACTACTCCAAATTATAAAGTAGAGAACGGAACGACTCTGTTAGAAACTCCCGAGGGAGATATGCCCATTGAAGTTTTTGGTGCTCATAATCTAAATAATTTGGCTGGAGCCAAATGGATTTGCCAAAATATGGGCGTTGATGAAGCTGATTTCTATGAAGCGATTGCTAGTTTTAAAGGAGCTTCAAAACGATTAGAAAAAATTGCTGAAAGTAAAACTACAGTAGCCTATAAAGATTTTGCCCATTCACCAAGTAAGGTGGCCGCTACGACTAAAGCGGTAAAAGAACAATACCCAGATAGAACATTAGTAGCTTGTTTAGAATTGCATACCTACAGTAGTTTGAATTCAGAATTTTTAAAAGAATACGAAGGAGCATTAGAATATGCAGATGTTGCCGCTGTTTTCTATTCTCCAGATGCGGTAAAAATCAAACAACTGGAAGAAGTGACTTATGATCAAATTGCACAAGCTTTTAATAGAAAAGACTTGATTATCTATACAAATCCAAAAGATTTTAAAGACTATTTATTTAATTTGAATCTGGATAATTCAGCATTGCTATTGATGAGTTCAGGAAATTATGGCGGATTGAATTTTGAGGAGGTAAAAGGACTGATTGAGTAATTTTTCAAGGTACTACAAATGAAGAATGACATAAGAATCAGTAGAACGACCAGTGAAAATACAGATTTCATAAGTTTAGTAGCAGTATTAGATGAAAGTCTATGGGAACGGTATCCAGAGCTAAAATGGGATTATTGGGGAAATAACATTTTAGAAATCAATCCTAATGTAGTCATTATATATATTGATAATAAGGCAGTTGCTTGTGGGTGTTTCAAGAAAAAGAACGAAAATACAATTGAAATAAAGCGTATGTTTGTTTTGCCAGAAGCTAGAGGTAAGGGTTTTGCCCAAAATATCTTGCGGGAACTAGAACTATTAGGTGTGGAGTTGGGTTTTTCTTTTTCAGTTTTAGAAACCTTATACAAGCAGACAGAAGCTATTGGTATGTATGAGAAATGTGGATATACAATAGTTGATAATTATGAGCCTTATGTGGGTTTGAAAAATAGTATTTGCATGCGGAAACAAATTTAAAGAATTAGCCAATGTCTGAAAACGCTTTTTTCCCTATTACTAATTGGTCCGAAGACGATAAACCACGTGAAAAGCTAATGCTGAAAGGCAAAAGTGCGCTGAGTGATGCCGAATTAATCGCTATTTTAATTGGTTCTGGAAGTCGGAATGAAACGGCGGTAGATTTAAGTAAAAGGATTTTAAAGAGTGTGGACAATAATCTGAATGCATTAGGGAAGTTGTCTATTTCTCAATTAATGAATTTTAAAGGGATAGGGGAGGCCAAAGCCATTTCTATTATTGCCGCTTTAGAATTAGGGAGGAGAAGAAGGTCAGAAGATGCGGTCGAATTGATTAAAATTACTTCTAGTAAAATGATTTTCGAGATTATGCAGCCTATAATTGGTGAATTGCCGCATGAGGAATTTTGGATCGTTTATTTGAATAATTCAAATAAGATTTTATCAAAAGCGCAATTGAGTAAAGGTGGAATAACAGGAACTTTGGTTGATGTACGATTGGTTTTTAAAACAGCACTTGAAATGGGAGCAACTGGACTAATACTATGTCACAACCATCCGTCAGGTACTTTGGTGCCAAGTGAAGCAGATAAGCAAATTACCAAGAAATTAAGAACTGCCGGAGACAGCCTAGAAATAAAAGTATTGGATCATTTAATAGTGACTGATTTTGGTTATTTTAGTTTTGTTGACGAAGGAATATTTTAAAAAAAAAGTATAATGAAAATTACGAATATAAAAGATGTCTTTTTTGACTTAGATCATACACTTTGGGACTTTGATAAAAATTCAGAGATGACCTTTGAAGGGATCTTTCAAAGAAATCACCCCGAAGTAGAAATTAAGATATTCATTGAAAAATACGTGCCCATAAATCAAGCTTGTTGGAAGTTGTATCAATACGATAAGATTTCACATGAGGAATTGCGTTACAATAGATTGAAGCATTCTTTTGATGCAATCAACTATTCCGTTTCTGATGCGCAAATTGAAAGTATTGCCGAGGAGTATATTCAATTATTGCCAGAGAATAACCATTTGTTTGATGGGACTTTTGAAATTTTGAACTATTTAAATGAAAATTATAAGCTGCACATCATCACTAATGGTTTTGCAGATGTGCAACATAGAAAAATCAAAAATTCTAAGTTGCATGACTATTTTCATACCGTTACAAATTCTGAAATGGCCGGAGTTAAGAAGCCAAATCCTATTATTTTTGAATACGCATTAGATTTGGCCAAAGCCAAAAAAGAAAATAGCATCATGATTGGCGATTCTCTGGATGCAGATATACAAGGAGCTCTGGATATGGGACTAGACGCTATCTTTTTTAATGAAAATAAGACGCAGGTTGGTGATGATATCAAGCAAGTTAACCATTTATTAGAACTAAAAAAATATTTATAATTATGAAAAAGTATATTCTTTTTATTGCATTATTTGTTACAGTGTGCTCTTTCGCTCAATCTGTGAATGATTACAAAGCGGTTATTGTGCCTTTGAAATATGAGTTTATGAAATCAGAAAATCAGTACCGTCTTACAACCTTGTCAAAATTCAATTTAAAGAAAGCTGGTTTTGAAGCTTTTTATAGCAATGAAACAACGCCAAAGGGGTTTAGCGAAAGATGTGATTTGTTGTATTTTGATTTGGAAAAAGAAAGTGGTTTTTTAGTTACTAAACTTTTCATTACTTTAAAAGACTGCAATGGAAAAATCATTTTTCAATCAGTTACCGGAAAAAGCAGAGAAAAAGATTATGAAGCGGCTTATGCAGAATGCTTAAATCAGGCTTTTGCTTCTTTACAAGCTTTAAATTATAAATATAATGACAGTAAAGCTGCATCGAAGGCCGTAGTTAAATCAATCGCAGAAGAAGTAATCGAAGGAAGAGCAGTGGCAGTAGAGGAAGTTGCTGTTGGTGGTAAGGAAAATCAATCAGATACAGGAGTCAAATACCTATACGCGCAGCCCATCGTTAATGGATATCAATTAGTAGATAGTACACCAAAAGTGGTCATGAAAGTGTTTAAAACATCGAGTCCTAGTTGCTATATTGCTGAGAAAGGGGAAGATCAGGGAGTTTTAATTGCTAAAGGTGCAGAGTGGCTTTTTCAATATTATAAAGATGAAAATTTAATTTCAGAAAAAATCCCAGTTAAATTTTAAATACATTTAAAATCAAATAAATAAGGTTCTAAGAAGTACATCTAAGTGGTACTTCTTAGAACTTTTTTCATTAATAACCATATTTGTCTTTCCAACGGTTTTTTAAAAATTCTCTGGTTGTGTTTTCTCTGGAATTGTTACCAGGAACATATATGGGAGTATTTTTGACGGCATCAGGTAAAAATTCCTGATCGGCAAAATTATTAGCAAAATCATGCGAATATTTATACTCGTCACCATATCCTAATTCTTTCATTAGTTTAGTAGGTGCATTTCGCAAATGGATAGGAACGGGTAGGTCACCAGTCTGTTTAACGAGTTGTTGGGCAGTTCCAATGGCTAGATAAGAAGCGTTACTTTTTGGAGAAGTAGCTAAATAAACCGCACATTGGCTTAGGATGATTCGGCTTTCTGGGTAGCCAATGGTGGCAACTGCTTGAAAAGTATTGTTAGCCATTATAAAAGCAGTAGGGTTTGCGTTTCCAATATCTTCACTTGATAGAATAAGCATACGTCTGGCTATGAATTTGACGTCTTCTCCACCTTCTATCATTCTGGCGAGCCAATAAACAGCTCCATTAGGATCACTTCCCCGAATTGATTTTATAAATGCCGAAACGATATCATAATGTTGTTCGCCACTTTTGTCATATAGAACGGTATTTTGCTGTACCAGTTCAAAAACCCTGTCATTGGTTATGATGATATCATTCTCAGCGGAGGCATTTACGACCAGTTCAAATATATTCAATAACTTACGTCCGTCGCCGCCAGAAAGTCGCAATAGCGCCTCTGTTTCCTTTAATTTAATGTTTTTAGACGCCATAAAAATATCCGTTTTCAAAGCGCGTTGTAATAAAGACTCTAAATCGTCCTTTGTAAAAGCATTTAAGATATATACTTGGCAGCGCGATAATAAGGCAGGAATAACCTCAAAGCTCGGGTTTTCGGTTGTGGCACCTATTAACGTGATCCATCCTTTTTCAACGGCGGCTAATAAAGAATCTTGTTGTGATTTGCTAAAACGATGAATTTCATCTATAAATAAAATCGGATTCTTAGTAGTGAAAAGACCGCCGCTCTGTTTCGCTTTTTCGATGACATCCCGAATATCCTTCACCCCTGAATTGATGGCGCTTAAAATATAAAAAGGACGTTTTGATTCTTGCGCAATGATTTGTGCTAAGGTCGTTTTCCCCGTTCCCGGTGGTCCCCATAGTATTAGCGAAGGGATGATTCCTTTTGCTATTTGTTGCGTCAATGAACCATTTGGCCCCACAAGATGGGATTGACTGATGTAATCTTCTAGTTTTTGCGGACGTATGCGTTCTGCTAATGGTGCTTCCATCGTGTAAAATTACTATTTTTATTTGAAGCTATTCCAGCTCTTCACTATATCTTTTGTTTCGTTAAGAAACGAAACAAAAGGATGCCGTTTCGATCTGGGCTAGTTTTGTATAGTGTATTTCAAGAGCTAGTGTATTTCATTTTTAGATAGGTTTCCACATTATCTGACAAAATAGCATTAAATTGCTTTTGGATATATATTTGAGTTAGGTTATGGATATAAAAATACTATGATAGACAATCAATTTAAATTTACTAATGCTGTTGTAGGCGTGCCACTTTTTTTTGTGCTATTCCTTTGGTTTGTGTATTGGTTGGAAATACGCTTTGGTTTCGATTTTGATAAAAACGGAATCTATCCGCGTACCTTATCTGGATTGCAAGGTGTCTTTTTTAGTCCATTCATTCATTCAGATTTGAACCATCTTTATAATAATTCAATGCCCTTGCTTGTGCTGTTGGCAGCTTTGCAATTTTTTTACGCAAAACAATCATATGCAGTCATCGGCTATGGCATTTTATTTAGTGGAATCCTTACGTGGTTGATTGGTAGGTCAAATTATCATATTGGTGCCAGTGGGTTGGTATATGTTTTAGTGGCGTTTATTTTTTTTAAAGGAATTTTGAGCCAGTATTACCGCTTAGTAGCATTGTCGCTAACTGTTATAATACTATATGGAGGTGTTCTTTGGTATGTATTCCCAAAGGTAGATGATACTATTTCGTGGGAAGGACATTTAGCAGGATTGATAACAGGAGTAGTGCTTTCCTTTGTTTACAAAACGCCTGAATATACGAAGCCAATAAAATACGATTGGGAGAAAAGCGATTTTAATCAGTCAGAGGATAAGTTTATGCAACGATTTGACGAAAACGGTAATTTTGTGAATCTGCCAAAAGTAGAAGAAGTGGAGGAGCCACAGTCAAATCTAAGCTATTTTACTTCAAATTGTGCTGTTGCGTATACTGTCGTAGAAAATAAAAAAAACGAATCAGAACCAAAGTCCTAATTCGTTTATATATTACTCTACTATTTGCTAGTTCCCCTAGGGGAGCTAGGAGGAATTAAATTCTTTGTCGTACCGCTTCGTATAAAAAAGCACCACAAGCAACCGATACATTTAAAGAACCTATGGTTCCAAACATGGGTAATTTTGCTTTTTCGTCGACAATTTTCAAAACAGATGGGTTTACTCCACGATCTTCGGATCCCATTATGATGGCTACAGGCTCGTTTAAAGAGATGTCATAAATAGTGGTATCTGTCTTTTCGGTAGCGGCAACCGTTTTTATTCCACTTGCTTGCAAAAGAAAGATGGCGTCTTTTATATGTTCTACTTTACAAATCGGGATGTTAAACACCGCTCCTGCTGATGTCTTTACAGTATCTCCATTTACGGGTGCCGATCCTGCTTTTTGAACAATAATTCCGTTTACCCCAGTACATTCAGCTGTTCTGATAATAGCACCAAAATTACGTGCATCTGATATTTGATCCAAGATAAGGAATAATGGTTTTTTTCCGTTTTCAACCACAGTATCAATCAAGGTCTCTAGATCAAAAAAAGAAATAGGAGAGATACTTGCTACGGCGCCTTGGTGGTTGTTAGGTGTTAATCTGTTTAATTTTTCTACAGGAACATAGGAGAAGTTTACATTGGCACGCTTCATCACTTTCATTAAGTCTTTCATCAATTCGCTGCTCGCTTCTTTTTGAATATAGACTTTGTCTACTGTTGTCCCCGCTTGAATAGCCTCGATTATTGCTCTAATCCCAAATATTTGATGTTCTTTTTCCATGATGCAAATATAGGTATAATGTTTTTATAAAAAAAAACCACTCCGATTGAACGGAGTGGTTAATATTTTAATTTGAGTTATAAATTATTGTTTAGCCCAGATTAATTTTGTGTCTAATTTATCACCTCCAATTGCAGTAGCTGCAGCAGCAAGATTGTCGCCGTTTAACTGCGATAAGTTAACTGGGTAAGTGAATCTTGCAGGAATAGCTGTTAAGTTATTTAACGCCTTGAAAGTGTACGTTGTTTCACCGTCAACTGCATTGTTAAATTTGTAAGTTCCTTCTGGTTTAAGAAGAGTATTTGGATAACCAGTTCTTCTGTACTCAGAAAATGCTTCGTAAGGTTGCATGAATAAAGCAATGTATTTTTGAGTAATTACATTCTCCATGTTTGCAATAAGCAAAGTGGCAACATAAGTGTTAATTTTTGCAGTAGCAACGCCCCAACGTTCCATAGAAGCTCTTACTCCTTTTTGGTAGTTTACTAGGTTCCAACTATTGTTTTCAGATAACAAAAACTCTACTTCAGCATATTCCATCAAGATCTCAGTATAGTCTTGTTTTAAAACATTTGAACTCCAGTAAGAAGTACCTGTTCTTTGACTAGCTGCCTGAGCACTAGTAATACCGTAAGGCATACCAACATATTGTGTCAAATCATCAGTTTCCACATATGTTTTTGCTTTAACTGAAGCTTTACTAGCGGTTTTTGGTGCTGCATACTTTTGTAATCTTGGATCAACTCCAAAAGTACCTAGCTCTCCCTTTAGTAAGTCAACAAAGGTATTTGCTATTGCAAAATCAGTTCTGTTTGTAATAAAGAAGTCTCTGTAAAATGGACTAGGGTTAATATCAGTTGCTTCATATTTAACACCAACATTGTCAGCGTTAGAAGTCATAACTCCGCTAGCAATAGCATCCGTAATATGCGCCTCAGCTCCTGGAACTACACCTTTAACTCTATTTGCAATACGCAATCGTAATGAATTTGCGAATTTTTTTAGTTTTGCAGGAGTTTTAAAAAGTTGGTCACCTGTAGTAAAAACTTTTGCCTCTGTCGTTACAACCATTGCAGCTGCTTCTTTCAATTCTTTCATAAGATCTGTATAGATCTTTACTTGAGAAACAAATTTTGGTTTTTCAAATTGTGCCAATTGCAATGCTTGAAAATCTGCGTCATTGTTTCCGTAAGAATAATAAGGAACATCGCCATAAGCCTCTACTAATTGCAAAAAAGTATAAGCTAACATAACTCTTGCCGCAGCAATTTGGTTGTTGTTATTTCCGTAGGTTGAATTCACTTCTTTTGTAGCAGGATTCGTATTTAAATCAATTACAGTTTTAAAGTCTTTTGCCAATAAATAGTAATCTCTGTACAAGTTTGAGTTTGTTCCTTCTCTAAATTGGAACCTATCTTCCTCCGTGTAGTTTCTTTGAGCAGAATATTGCACCCAAGGTAACGCCATTCTCCCAGAAGAAAAGCTTCCTCTTGAGTCATCTGTCAGAGAGACTGAAGCATCATTGAAGAATGCGTATGCTGGAATACTGTTAACAGCAGGAGAGTTAGGATTTATGTTAAAGTCTTCTAATTGATCACTACAACTTACAGTAGTTGTAAGTAACGCTGTAATCGATAATATCGATATAATTATTTTTTTCATCTTGATTTTTTTTTAGAATTTAAATTCTAGATTCATTCCGTATGTTCTAGTTGATGGTAAAGAACCACCTTCAAGACCTTGAGTATTACCACTACCATAAGATGCCATCTCTGGATCCATTCCGTCCCAAGCTAATCCCCATGTAAATAAGTTTCTAGCAAACAAAGAGAATCTAACATCAGTAAATAATGAACCAATAATATTTTTAGGTACGCTGTATCCAAGTGTAACTTCTCTTAATTTTATGTAATCAGCATCAAATACGTTCATTGCATCAAGTCCGTAATGTTGTTGAGCCCAAGCTTGGCCAGGTAAAACAGAAGTGTTTTTAGTTCCATCTTCGTAAACTGCATCTACAATGATTCCGTTTTCTCTAATTCCATTAGCAGCTGTTGCTTCTAGCATACCTGCGTAAGAACCCCACATGTGAGTAGTAGAAAAATAACTACCTCCTTTTTGGATGTCAATTAAGAAGCCGAAAGTTAAGTTTTTGTATTTGAAGGCATTTCTAATCCCCATGTTGTAATCTGGCGTAATTGTACCTAATGATTTTCTAGCTGTAGGAATGTAAGCTCCATCAGCATCAACTACTTTATTTCCGTTAGCATCATAAGTAAAGTCAGTTCCATAAATTTGACCATATGGTTGTCCTGTTACTGCTAATAATGTTGCTTGAAATGGAGCTGAACCAATGATTAACTCGTTAAGTCCAGGAGATAATTCAAGTAATTTGTTATTGTTTTTGGCAAAGTTCCAAGTTATATCCCATCTAAAATCTTCTGTTCTTACTGGATTAAGAGTTAATGAAGCTTCAAAACCTTTGTTTTGTAATTGACCAGCGTTTTTAAGTGCAAATATACCTCCAACTGCCGGGTCAACTTGAACAGGTGTAATTAAATCAGTTGTAAGTACATCATAGTATGAAAAGTCTAATCCAACTCTTCTGTTGAATAAGCTTAATTCTAATCCAATCTCTTTAGTCGTTTTTAATTCAGGAACTAAATTAGGGTTAGCAGCTGTATTTGGAAAGCTGTATCTGATGTCACCGTTATAAGGAGTGTCAGCTAGTCCGTTATCAGATGTTCTGTATGGAAGAGTAGCATTACCTGCTTGAGCCCAACCTCCTCTAATCTTACCGTAATTTAACCAAGATATATCAGTTAATTCTGAAAAAATAAAACTTCCAGTTACAGAGGCGTAATTTACATCTTTATTAACGGTACTAAACCAGTCGTTTCTATCAGTTACCTCTAAGAATAAGAAATCATCATACCCTAATGAAAGGAAACCGTAAACACTATTTGTTCTTGTTTTCTCTTCGTAATTCGTTGATTGTGCAGCAGTTGAACTATTCGATAAGTTGTAGATGTTAGGAAGAACTAATCCTCCAATAGTTTCTCCAGTAACTCTTGTTAAGTTATAGCTTCTTCTGTTAACTCCAGCAAATGCATTTACACTAAACTTATCTAGTCTTTTGTCGAAATGCAAACGACCTTCGTAATTAAAATCTGTTAAAGTTCTTGCTGTAGTTGAAAAGCTAGATGTCGCTTGAGAACCAATTGCAACTCTTTCGTTGATGTTTAAAGAGTAAGTGTCTCCATATACGTTACCTACTGCGTATAAATCAGGTGTGATGGTATAAGTAAGTTTTCCATTACCATAAACTCTGTTTCTTGTATCAGCAGAAGTGTTCTCATTTATAATCCAATATGGATTATCTGAGTAGTTTGGAATAGCGTTGTCAAAAGCAATTCTATTCCATGATCTTTGTGATCCATTAGATAATTTGTAGTCTTTCAGAACGTTGTAGTCTAGTTGTCTTTGACCCCATTGAAAGAATTTTTGAGCTAAACCATTATCACCGTATCCAACTTCTGGTCTGTTAAAACCTCTTGTTTGAACGTAAGTCATCATCCCTTCAACTTTAAGCCTATCTGTTAATTTTGCGTTAGCATTAAGAGAAAATGTGTTCTTAGTTAATGTAGAATTTGGAATAATACCCTCTGTTTTTTGATTGGCATAAGAAAATCTAACGCCTGAATCTAGAGCTGCCTTCGTGAATGATACAGAATTGTTTCTTGTAATTCCTGTGTTGAAGAATGATTCAACACCGTTCTTTGGAGCTACCCAAGTGCGTTCTTTTAAATAATCATCAGCAAACTCTGGATCAAAAGCATTCCAAGGTAAGTATTTTAAGTTTGTATCATATTTAGGCCCCCAGCTTTCATCAGTTGCATAGTCAGCAACGTTGTAGGTTTGACCATTGATAGTTTCTTGTTGGAAAGTCGTTGAGCTACCACCACCATATTCGTTTTGTAGTTTTGGCATGATGTTAATACTTTCAAATGTAATTCCAGTATTTACAGATATTTCAGCTTTTCCACTACCTTTCTTAGCTGATTTTGTAGTATAAAGAATTGCACCGTTACCTGCTCTATTTCCGTAAAGAGCAGCAGCTGGTCCTCCTTTTAATACAGTAACTGACTCGATGTCGTCTGGATTAATATCTGCAGAAGCATCTCCGTAATCTCTACCACCAGCACCTCTTTGGGTATTGTTTGTGTTGAAGTTTCCGTTATCTAAAGGGATACCATCAATTACAATTAAAGGTCTGTTTTCTCCTGTTGTAGATCCAATTCCTCTAAGTACAATTCTAGTAGAACCTCCCATTGTAGATGGAGCAGTTACTTGTAAACCGGCAACGTTACCAGACAAAGCTGAAATTGCATTGTTTGACCCTCCTTCGCTTAGGGTGCTACCTGAAACCTCTTGTACTGCGTAGCTTAAAGATTTTTTCTCTCTTTTTATTCCTAATGCAGTAACTACAACTCCTTCTAGCTCTACTGCGCTACCTGTCATTTTAACATTGATAGATGATGAAGTAGCTTCTAATGATTGAGATTTCATCCCAATGTAGCTAAAAAGTAATACCTGATTTGGCGATGCTTTAATGGTGTATCTTCCATCAAAATCAGTTTGTGTTCCGGATTTAGTTCCTTTAACTAATACACTCACACCTGGTATAGGCATTCCTGTATTGTCAGAAACAACTCCCGTCACAGCTCTCTCTTGCGCAAAAGTTAGTTGCGCCATAAGTACTACTAGTAGTACTAAGATTCCATTGAACTTTAGTTTCATTTTTAATTATTTTGAATTAGTTTTACAAAACTCTTAATAATTTGTTAACAATCCTAATAAAATAAAAGCTTTTTTTTGGGGGATGTTAAAATTTAACATTATAACTTATATGGATGATTGTGTTGGAAAACAGTGTTTTTTTGAGTTCTGAACTACCATTTACCATTGCTATTTTTAGTAACCCATTACTGGTTTTAAGGCCAATTCCAATTCCGATACCAACTAGATTTGTGTTTTTATTGAACTTATTATCTTCGATAAGGGTTTGTAACCTGCAGTAATCTAGTATTGTATGAGCATAAAGTGTAGGGGAGAGCATATGGCGGTACTCTGTAAGGATAGAATTCATGAAATTTGCTGCTAAGCTGTTTTCTGCAAATCCTCTAATAGTATTTATTCCTCCAAAGCGGTACAATTCATTGTTAATATAGGTGGAGCTATGTAAATAATAATTTTGTGTTTTTATGTTAAGGCTATTGTTGTTGTTTATATAAAAGTTATGCATTGCTTGTAGTTCTGCAAAAAATTGGTTTGATTGGTCTGTGATTTCTGTCTGATTGGTTGTTTCTCTTTTTCCTATACCCATTTTAAGAAGAAGAGTTGATTTTTTTAAAAACAATGGGTTTTCATAGTCGTATTTCGAATATTCCAAATTGCTGGTTGCAAATGCACTCTTATAATCTTTTATGATGGTGTTGTTAATATTTTGTATGTCGCTTGAAGTTGTTGTTTGGTACCCCAAATAGAGCCGTGTTGTATAATTTACAAAATAGCTTATGTTGATTTCGGTCTTGGTATTTTGAAAAGTAGTATCTTGTTTGAAAATGTTTAATTGTGCTTTTAGTCCAATAGGACTTTTAAATAAGTAGGGCAATTCTACTGAGGCGTTAAATGTTGTTTGTTTGTTCCCATCGCTTTTCCAGTAAAGTGAAAACTGTTCGCCAACTTTTAGGGTGTTTTCTAAAGCTAGGTCGAGGTAGCCGTTGAATGTTATTTTTTTATTATCATTATTGTTGAATCCAATGAAGCCGTCAAAAGTATTTGACTTTCTTTTTTCTAAATAGACAAAGATTTTTGTAGTGTCTTTTGTAAATAGTATTTCTGGGTATTTTGTTTGATTTACAAAACCAAATTTTGCAAAGTCATTGTGTATTTTGCTTATTATTTCTTGGTTGAAAGTTTTATTTTTGAATTTCCGATTGAGTTGTATTAAATGTCCTTTCGGAAAATTGTTGTTTTGTTCATTTTTCGCATATTGTATTACAATTTCATTTAATTTTCTCTTGGTTTCTGATATGAGTTGTAGTTCTGCGAAAAGGAGATTTCCTTTTTGCTGCATATTTGTTAGTTTTAGTTTGGCTAGTGAATATCCTTTTTCTTCTAAAATGTTAATGTTTTGTTTTAAAAAACCTGCTATTTCTGAATATGGTACGATAATGCTGTCGTTGATTGTTTTTAAGGAGAGCAATTCGGCGACGATTTTTTCTTTTCCTGTATATAAGTGTATAGATTTGATTCTTATTCCTAAATGGAATTTTGCTAAATAGATCGAGTCGTTTAATTTATACTGTTTAATTATTTGATTTCGAAGATATCCTAGTGCTGATAATTTAGTAGAGGTTGTTTCTATTTCCGAGGCTACAGATTGTATGTTTGGGTGTTTTATTGTATATTTTAAAGAATCTAATATTTGGGTCTCGCGCATAGTGTTGCCTGTTAATTGTAATTCGAAATTTTGGGAATTGCAATTTAAGCTAAAGATAAGCAGTAAGATATGTAGTAAGAAATATTTCAATTAGAATTAAGTTTTTATAAAAGTACTGCAAATATCGAATGTTTGTAATAAAAATCAAACAGCTAATTGATGATGCTAAAATAGTCCTCGAGGGGTTATGTTGTTTCTTCAGGTTAACGGATAAAGTAGATTCTTTATTCCGTTAAATAACAAATGTTTACTGAAATTAAAAATTAGTGAATTAAGATTTGTGGAGTGAAAAATATTTCATACATTTGCAACCCCGTAAAAAGCGGGAATTAAATATACATAATAAATTTTTAGTATTAATTATGCCAACAATTCAACAATTAGTAAGAACAGGAAGAACTCAGATAACTAAGAAGAGTAAATCGGTTGCTTTAGATTCTTGTCCTCAAAGAAGAGGGGTTTGTACGCGTGTTTACACTACAACACCAAAAAAACCAAACTCTGCAATGCGTAAAGTAGCGCGTGTACGTTTGACAAATGGTAATGAAGTAAATGCATACATCCCTGGTGAAGGACACAATTTACAAGAGCACTCGATAGTATTAGTTAGGGGTGGAAGGGTAAAAGATTTACCAGGAGTTAGATATCACATCGTTCGTGGTGCACTTGATACGTCAGGAGTAGCAGGAAGAACACAAAGGAGATCTAAGTACGGAGCAAAACGCCCAAAAGAAGCAAAAAAGTAATTTAAAACGTTATTCTTGTAGCAACGCGATTTTTCGTGATGGTAGAGGCGTAGTATTTTATTAAAAAAAAGACATGAGAAAAAGAGCGGCAAAGAAAAGACCACTTTTACCAGATCCGAGGTTTAACGACCAATTGGTAACGCGTTTTGTGAACAACTTAATGTGGGACGGTAAGAAATCAACAGCTTTTAAAGTATTTTATGATGCAATTGACATTATAGAATCAAAAAAGCAAGATGCAGAAAAACCATCATTAGACATTTGGAAAGATGCTTTAGCAAACGTTATGCCTCACGTAGAAGTACGTAGTCGTAGAGTAGGTGGAGCTACATTTCAAATTCCAATGCAAATTAGACCAGACAGAAAAATTTCTATGGCAATGAAGTGGTTAATACTTTATGCAAGAAGAAGAAATGAAAAGTCTATGGCTCAAAGGTTAGCTTCAGAATGTTTAGCTGCGGCTAAAGAAGAAGGAGCTGCTGTTAAGAAAAGAATGGATACTCACAAAATGGCAGAAGCTAACAAAGCATTCTCTCACTTTAGATTTTAATTCATAAGAAATGGCTAGAGACTTAAAATATACAAGAAATATAGGGATTGCTGCTCACATTGATGCTGGTAAAACAACAACAACAGAACGTATTCTTTTTTATACTGGTAAATCACACAAAATTGGTGAGGTGCACGATGGTGCTGCAACAATGGACTGGATGGCTCAAGAGCAAGAAAGAGGTATTACAATTACTTCTGCTGCTACAACTTGTGAGTGGAATTTTCCAACTACACAAGGAAAGCCTTTACCGGAAACTTTGCCTTATCACTTTAATATTATTGATACTCCGGGACACGTTGATTTTACTGTAGAGGTGAATCGTTCATTGCGTGTATTGGATGGTTTGGTGTTCTTGTTTAGTGCTGTTGATGGTGTTGAGCCTCAATCAGAAACTAACTGGAGACTTGCGGATCAATATAGAGTTCCTCGTATCGGTTTTGTAAACAAAATGGATAGACAAGGATCTAACTTTTTGATGGTATGTCAACAAGTAAGAGATATGTTGAAATCAAACGCAGTTGCAATCACTTTACCAATTGGTGAAGAAAATGATTTCAGAGGTGTTGTGGATTTGGTAAAGAACCAAGCTATTGTATGGCATGAGGAAGGTTTAGGGGCAACTTATGATATTGTGCCTATTCCTGAAGATATGCTTGAAGAGGTTAAAGAATACAGATCGATTCTTATTGAAGCAGTAGCTGATTATGATGAGACTTTGCTTGAAAAATTCATGGAAGATGAAAACTCTATTACAGAGGAAGAAATCAACATTGCATTAAGAGCGGCTGTTATGGACATGGCTATCATTCCGATGATTGCTGGTTCTTCTTTTAAAAACAAGGGTGTTCAATTTATGTTGGATGCAGTTTGTAAATACTTACCTTCTCCAATGGATAAAGATGGTATCGAAGGGATTCATCCTGATGATGCTGAATTATTAGAAGAAGATCAAACTAAAATTTTGCGTAAGCCAGATGTTAAAGAGCCATTCGCTGCTTTAGCTTTTAAGATTGCTACAGATCCTTTCGTAGGACGTTTGGCTTTCTTCCGTGCTTATTCAGGACGTTTAGATGCAGGTTCTTATGTTTTGAACACTCGTTCAGGAAACAAAGAAAGAATCTCGAGAATATACCAAATGCATGCTAATAAGCAAAACCCAATCGATTATATCGAAGCAGGTGATATTGGAGCAGCAGTAGGATTTAAAGATATTAAAACTGGAGATACATTGTGTGATGAAAAACACCCAATTATCCTAGAAAGTATGAAATTCCCTGCACCGGTAATTGGTATTGCAATTGAGCCTAAAACTAAAGCTGATGTGGATAAAATGGGTATGGCTTTGGCTAAATTAGCTGAAGAAGATCCTACGTTTACAGTTAGAACAGATGAGGCTTCAGGGCAAACTATTATTTCTGGTATGGGTGAGCTTCACTTAGATATCTTAGTAGATAGAATGCGTCGTGAATTCAAAGTTGAAGTAAATCAAGGTGAGCCTCAAGTTGAATACAAAGAAGCTTTTACAAAAACTGCAATTCATAGAGAAACATACAAAAAACAATCAGGAGGTCGTGGTAAATTCGGTGATATCGTGTTTAAACTTGAGCCAGCTGATGAAGTGGACGGTAAAGTTCCTGTTGGTTTACAGTTTGTTAACGCCGTAAAAGGTGGTAACGTGCCTAAGGAATATATTCCTTCTGTAGAAAAAGGTTTTAGAGAAGCTATGAAAACGGGTCCTTTGGCTGGTTATCAAGTGGATAGTTTAAAAGTGACTTTAACTGATGGATCTTTTCACCCTGTCGATTCTGATGCACTCTCTTTTGAGTTAGCAGCAAGAATGGGGTATAGAGAAGTTGCTAAGGCTGCAGGTGCTGTTATTCTTGAACCAATCATGAAAATGGAAGTTATTACGCCAGAAGAAAACATGGGAGATATCGTAGGTGATATCAACCGTCGTAGAGGTCAGGTTAATGATATGGGTGATAGAGCTGGTGCTAAAACTATTAAGGCTGATGTGCCATTATCAGAGATGTTTGGTTATGTTACAACATTAAGAACACTGTCATCTGGTAGAGCAACATCTACTATGGAATTTTCACATTACGCGGAAACGCCTTCTAATATTTCAGAAGCAGTAATCAAAAAAGCAAAAGGAAACGCTTAATCTTTAAGAAAATGAGTCAAAAAATCAGAATAAAACTAAAATCTTACGATCACATGTTGGTAGACAAGTCTGCTGAGAAGATTGTAAAAACGGTTAAGAGTACCGGTGCAGTAGTAACAGGACCAATTCCATTACCAACTCACAAAAAACTTTTTACAGTACTACGTTCTCCGCACGTTAACAAGAAAGCGAGAGAGCAATTTGAAGTAATGTCATACAAGAGATTGATTGATATTTATTCATCTTCATCTAAAACTATTGATGCTTTAATGAAATTAGAATTGCCTAGTGGAGTTGAAGTAGAGATCAAAGTTTAAGGATTTACTTAAGAGTAAAAAGGGCACTTTGTTTAAGTGGAAATTTTTTTTGGTTTGTGTGTAAATAAGTTATACTTTTGCACCACTTTAAAAATGAGTTCCACTTAAATGATGTGTTCTATTTTTATATTTAATAATTAATAATTAATATTTATGTCTGGGTTAATTGGTAGAAAAATCGGCATGACTAGTATTTTCGATGAAAACGGGAAGAATATTCCTTGTACAGTAATTGAAGCTGGTCCTTGTGTTGTTACCCAAGTCAGAACCATTGGTGTTGACGGGTACGAAGCGTTGCAACTAGGTTTCGATGACAAAAACGAGAAACATTCCACAAAAGCGGCTTTAGGTCACTTTAAAAAAGCGGGAACTGTAGCTAAGAAAAAAGTCGTTGAATTCCAGAATTTTGCAACAGAACAAAAACTAGGAGATCTTATAGATGTTTCTATGTTTGTTGAAGGAGAATTTGTAGATGTACAAGGTGTATCTAAAGGTAAAGGTTTTCAGGGGGTTGTAAAACGTCACGGTTTTGGTGGTGTTGGTCAAGCGACTCACGGTCAACATAACCGTTTAAGAGCGCCAGGTTCTGTAGGAGCTTCTTCTTATCCATCTAGAGTATTCAAAGGAATGCGTATGGCTGGAAGAATGGGAGGAGAAAATGTAAACGTTCAAAACCTTAGAGTTTTAAAAGTAGTTACTGAAAAGAACCTACTTGTTATAAAAGGATGTGTTCCTGGATGTAACAACTCTTATGTAATCATTCACAAGTAATGGAAGTAAAAGTATTAGATTTAAACGGAAAAGATACTGGAAGAAAGGTTGAACTTTCTGATTCAGTATTCGCAATTGAACCAAATAATCACGCAGTATACCTTGATGTTAAGCAATATTTAGCTAATCAAAGACAAGGAACGCACAAAGCAAAAGAAAGAGCTGAAGTAGCGGGAAGTACACGTAAGATTAAAAAACAAAAAGGAACTGGTACTGCTCGTGCGGGTAGTGCAAAGAATCCATTGTTTAAAGGTGGGGGAACAGTTTTTGGACCTAGACCAAGAAGTTATTCATTTAAATTGAATAAAAGCTTGAAACGTTTAGCAAGAAAATCTGCGTTCTCAATGAAAGCAAAAGAATCAAATATTATCGTTCTTGAAGACTTTAATTTTGAAACACCAAACACTAAAAATTTCATTAATGTTTTGAAAGCTTTAGAGTTAGAAAATAAAAAATCTCTATTTGTGTTGGGCGATGCGAATAAAAATGTATATTTGTCGTCACGTAATTTAAAGGCGTCTAATGTTGTAAGTAGCTTAGAATTAAGCACTTATGCTATATTAAATGCTAATAACCTAGTTCTTTTAGAAAGCTCTTTGGAGATAATTGAAGAAAATTTAAGTAAATAATAGGATATGAGTATCATAATTAAACCTATAGTAACGGAAAAAGTAACCAAAGAAAGTGAAGTTTTAAACCGCTTCGGATTCGTTGTTAACAAAAAAGCAAATAAAGTTGAGATTAAGAAAGCTATTGAAGCTGCTTATGGTGTAACTATTTTGAGTGTTAACACGATGAACGTAAGACCGGATAGAACTACAAAATACACTAAAAGTGGTTTAATCAGTGGAAAGACTAATGCAATTAAAAAAGCAATTGTTCAAGTACAAGACGGAGAAACAATTGATTTTTACAACAATATCTAAGATAGAAAAATGTCAGTAAGAAAATTAAAACCTATTACCCCAGGTCAGCGATTTAGAGTTGTGAATGGTTATGACGCCATTACAACTGATAAGCCGGAACGCTCTTTGATAGCGCCGATAAAAAACTCTGGAGGTAGAAATAGTCAAGGAAAGATGACCATGCGTTATACGGGTGGTGGTCACAAGCAGAGATATCGTATCATTGATTTCAAAAGAACAAAGGAAGGAATTCCTGCGACAGTAAAATCAATTGAATATGATCCAAATCGTACTGCATTTATCGCATTGTTAGCTTATGCTGATGGTGAGAAAACTTATGTTATTGCTCAAAACGGATTGAAAGTAGGTCAGAAATTAGTTTCTGGTCCAGAATCTCAACCGGAAATTGGTAATGCATTGCCGTTAAGCAGAATTCCATTAGGAACTGTAATATCTTGTATTGAGTTAAGACCAGGGCAAGGAGCAGTAATTGCTCGTTCTGCTGGAACATTTGCTCAATTAATGGCAAGAGACGGGAAATATGCAACAATCAAAATGCCTTCAGGAGAAACAAGATTAATCTTGTTGACTTGTGCTGCTACGATTGGAGCTGTTTCTAATTCAGACCACCAATTAGTTGTATCTGGTAAAGCAGGTAGAACAAGATGGTTAGGTAGAAGACCTAGAACAAGACCTGTTGCAATGAACCCTGTCGATCACCCAATGGGTGGTGGTGAAGGACGTTCTTCTGGTGGACATCCACGTTCAAGAAATGGAATACCAGCAAAAGGTTATAGAACTCGTTCTAAGAAAAACCCGAGTAACAAGTATATCGTAGAACGTAGAAAGAAATAATTAAGATATGGCACGTTCATTAAAAAAAGGACCTTTCGTTCATTATAAGTTAGACAAGAAAGTTCAGGAAAACATCGCAGGTGGGAATAAAGGAGTTGTAAAGACATGGTCTAGAGCTTCTATGATTACTCCAGACTTTGTTGGACAAACTATCGCAGTTCATAACGGTCGTCAATTTGTACCAGTTTACGTAACAGAAAACATGGTAGGTCACAAATTAGGAGAGTTTTCACCAACTAGATCTTTTAGAGGTCATGCTGGAGCAAAAAATAAAGGTAAAAAATAAGAAGCAATGGGAGTTCGTAAAAGAGAAACAGCAGATGCGAGAAAAGAGGCTAATAAGTCTATTGCTTTCGCAAAATTGAATAACTGCCCTACTTCACCTAGAAAAATGCGCTTAGTAGCGGACTTGGTAAGAGGTCAGAAGGTAGAGAGAGCATTAAACATCTTAAGATTTAGTTCTAAAGAAGCTTCAAGAAAATTAGAGAAATTGGTTTTATCTGTTATTGCCAACTGGCAAGCAAAAAACCCTGATGCTAATATGGAAGAAGCAGGTTTATTTGTTAAAACGATTACAGTAGATGGTGGAATGATGTTGAAAAGACTTCGTCCAGCTCCACAGGGTCGTGCGCACAGAATAAGAAAACGTTCTAACCACGTGACAATCGTGTTAGGATCTATTAATAACACACAAGCAATTTAATACAAGATGGGACAAAAGACAAATCCAATTGGAAATAGACTTGGTATCATCAGAGGATGGGACTCAAACTGGTATGGTGGAAATGATTATGGTGATAAACTTGCCGAAGATCATAAAATCAGAAAGTATATCCATGCTCGTTTATCAAAAGCTAGTGTATCAAAAGTAATCATCGAGAGAACTTTGAAACTTGTAACCGTTACTATCACTACTGCTAGACCCGGTATCATTATCGGAAAAGGTGGACAAGAGGTAGACAAGTTAAAAGAAGAACTTAAGAAAATTACTGACAAAGAGGTTCAAATCAACATCTTTGAAATCAAAAGACCTGAACTTGACGCGTATCTAGTTGCTACAAGCATCTGTCGTCAAATCGAAAGCCGTATTTCTTACAGACGTGCAATCAAAATGGCTATTGCTGCTTCTATGCGTATGAACGCTGAAGGTATCAAAGTTTTGATTTCTGGTCGTTTGAATGGTGCTGAGATGGCACGTTCAGAAGGTTTCAAAGAAGGAAGAGTTCCTTTATCAACTTTCAGAGCCGATATTGATTATGCATTAGCTGAAGCGCATACTACTTATGGTAGAATGGGTATCAAAGTGTGGATCATGAAAGGTGAAGTTTACGGAAAGAGAGATCTTTCTCCGCTTGCTGGAATGGACAAGAAACAATCTGGCGGAAAAGGTGGAGATTCTCCTCGTGGAAAATCTAACTTTAATAAAGGTGGAAAACCAGACGCTCGTAAAAGAAAGTAATTTTTAAATTAAAGAAAAATGTTACAGCCTAAAAGAACAAAATACCGTAAGGTACAAAAAGGTAAAATGAAAGGGAACTCTGGAAGAGGGCATGAACTTTCTAATGGAATGTTTGGTATTAAATCTGTACATGAAGATGGAATGTTTCTAACTTCTCGTCAAATTGAAGCTGCGCGTATCGCTGCAACTCGTTTCATGAAAAGAGAGGGGCAATTATGGATCAAAATATTTCCAGACAAACCAATTACTAAGAAACCTCTTGAGGTACGTATGGGTAAAGGTAAAGGTGCAGTTGAGTATTGGGCTGCCGTTGTTAAACCCGGAAGAATTATGTTTGAAGTTGGAGGAGTTCCTTTGTCAGTTGCAAAAGAGGCGTTACGTCTTGCAGCTCAAAAGCTTCCAGTAAAAACTAAGTTCGTTGTTGCTAGAGATTTCGAAGCATAATCTATATTATATTATGAAACAATCAGAAATAAAAGATCTTTCTGCAGCGGAGTTGCAAGAGAAGCTTAGTTTGACTAAGAAAACATATGCTGACCTAAAAATGGCTCATGCTATATCACCAATTGAGAACCCGCTTCAAATTAGAAGTGTAAGAAGAACAGTTGCGAGATTAGCGACAGAGCTAACTAAAAGAGAATTGCAACAACTGTAATCTGCTGAAAGATGGAAGAAAAAAGAAATTTAAGAAAAGAAAGAGTTGGTGTTGTAACTTCTGACAAAATGGATAAATCTATTGTTGTTGCTGAAGTACGTAGAGTAAAACACCCGTTATACGGTAAGTTCGTGTTGAAAACTAAAAAGTATCATGCACACGACGAAACGAACGACTGTAACATTGGAGATACTGTAAGGATTAGCGAAACGCGTCCTTTAAGTAAAACTAAATGTTGGAGGTTAGTTGAAATCCTAGAAAGAGCTAAATAATTATGGTACAACAAGAATCAAGACTAAAAGTAGCAGATAACACAGGAGCTAAAGAAGTTTTAACTATCCGTGTTTTAGGAGGTACCAAAAGAAGGTATGCTTCAGTTGGTGACAAGATTGTAGTTTCTATCAAAGATACAACTCCTAACGGAAGCGTTAAAAAAGGAGCTGTTTCAACTGCAGTTGTTGTACGTACCAGAAAAGAAGTGAGAAGAGCCGATGGTTCTTATATCCGTTTCGATGACAATGCATGTGTTCTTTTGAACGCTGCAGGGGAAATGAGAGGAACTCGTGTTTTTGGACCAGTAGCAAGAGAACTTCGTGAAAAACAATTCATGAAAATTGTATCATTAGCACCTGAAGTGCTTTAATTCGTTTTAAGATGATAAAGCTAAAAATAAAAACAGGCGACATTGTAAGAGTAATAGCTGGAGACCATAAAGGTTCTGAAGGTAAAGTATTGCGTGTTGACCGTGAGAAAAACAAAGCGATTGTTGAAGGTGTAAACATGGTTTCAAAACATACGAAACCAAGTGCAAAAAGCCCTCAAGGTGGTATTGTGAAAAAAGAAGCTGCTATTCAAATTTCTAATCTTTCTCTAATTGATCCTAAAACAAAGGAAGCAACAAGAGTTGGAATTAGAGTTGAAGGAGATAAGAAAGTAAGATTTTCAAAAAAATCTAATCAAGTACTATAGTAATGGAGTATACACCTAGACTAAAAGAAGAATATAAGAACAGAGTAATATCTGCTCTTAAAGAGGAGTACGGATACACAAACGTAATGCAAGTTCCTAAATTGGAAAAAATCGTTTTGAGCCGTGGAGTTGGAGCAGCAGTTTCTGATAAAAAATTGATTGACTATGCAGTTGATGAATTGACAAAGATAACTGGACAAAAAGCAATATCTACAATTTCAAAGAAAGATGTTGCATCTTTCAAATTGAGAAAAGGAATGCCTATTGGTGCTAAAGTTACTTTGCGTGGAGAAAGAATGTATGAGTTTTTAGATAGACTTATTACTTCTGCTTTGCCACGTGTTAGAGATTTCAGTGGTATAAAAGCTACAGGTTTTGACGGAAGAGGAAACTATAACCTTGGGGTTTTAGAACAAATCATTTTCCCAGAAATTGACATTGATAAAGTAAACAAAATATCAGGTATGGATATCTCTTTTGTAACTACTGCAAAAACGGATAAAGAAGCAAAGTCATTATTGGCTGAATTAGGATTACCTTTTAAAAAGAATTAAGATATGGCTAAAGAATCAATGAAAGCCCGTGAGGTGAAGAGAGAAAAAACGGTAGCTAAGTATGCTGAGAAAAGAAAAGCTTTGTTAGAGGCTGGAGATTTCGTAGGTTTGCAGAAATTACCTAAAAACGCTTCACCTGTTCGTTTGCACAACAGATGTAAAATAACAGGTAGACCTAGAGGTTACATGCGTCAATTTGGTGTTTCACGTGTTACATTCCGTGAAATGGCAAATAACGGATTGATCCCAGGTGTTAAAAAAGCCAGTTGGTAGAAAATTAATTTTAATTGGTTAAAGGTTCGACAGAAAATCTGAAGAAAACCATAGCCGCAAATTTATACATATGTATACAGATCCTATTGCAGATTATTTAACAAGAGTTAGAAACGCTGTGGCTGCAAACCACAAAGTTGTCGAAATTCCTGCATCTAATCTAAAAAAAGAAATCACTAAGATCTTATTTGATCAAGGTTATATCTTAAGTTACAAATTTGAAGACAACGCTGTTCAGGGTTCAATCAAAATTGCTTTGAAGTATGATAAAGATACTAAAGAGTCAGTAATAAAAGATATCCAAAGAATTAGTAAACCAGGTTTACGTAAATATTCAAGTTCTTCAACCATTCCAAGAATCCTTAACGGATTAGGTATTGCTATTGTTTCTACATCAAAAGGATTGATGACAGGAAAAAAAGCAAAACAATTGAATGTTGGTGGTGAAGTAATTTGTTACGTATACTAATAAATAGACTATAAGATGTCAAGAATAGGTAAAAGCCCAATTGTAATCCCTGCTGGAGTAACTGTAGAAGTTAAAGACGGTATTATTACAGTAAAAGGAAAAAATGGTCAGCTGACACAGGAGTTTTCGGACGTAACTGTTACAGTTGAAGACGGTCAAGTTCAAGTAGACAGGTCGTCTGATCACAAGGACCAAAGAGCAAAACACGGTTTGTACAGATCTTTAATCAATAACATGATTATTGGTGTAACTGAAGGTTTTACAAAATCATTAGAATTGGTAGGAGTTGGTTATAGAGCTTCAAATCAAGGACAGAAATTAGATTTAGCTCTTGGATATTCTCACAATATTGTTTTGCAAGTTGCTGCTGAAGTAACTCTAGAAACTATATCTGAAAAAGGTAAAAACCCAATTGTTAAGCTTACATCGTTTGACAAACAACTTTTAGGTCAAGTTGCGGCAAAAATTAGAGCTTTTCGTAAGCCTGAGCCGTACAAAGGAAAAGGAGTTAAATTTGTAGGTGAAGTATTAAGAAGAAAAGCAGGTAAATCAGCTTAAAAAATAAGATTATGTCATTATCAAAACCTGAAAGAAGACAGAGAATTAGATTCAGAATTAGAAAATCGATTAGTGGTTCTGCTACAAATCCAAGACTATCTGTATTTAGAAGTAACAAAGAAATTTATGCTCAACTTATTGATGACGTAAACGGAGTTACTATTTTGGCTGCTTCTTCAAGAGAAAAAGAAATAGAAAAAGGTACTAACGTAGAAGTTGCTATTGCAGTTGGAAAACTTGTAGCGGAGAAAGCGTTAAAAGCGGGGATAGAAGTTGTAACATTCGATAGAGGAGGTTACTTGTATCACGGTCGTATTAAATCATTAGCAGAAGGCGCGAGAGCTGCTGGACTTAAATTCTAATATATTATGTCTAATAAATACAAGAATGTAGAGTTGGTAAAACCAAGTGGTCTTGAATTAAAAGATCGTTTGGTGAGTGTTAATCGTGTTACTAAAGTTACAAAAGGTGGTAGAGCTTTCGGTTTTTCTGCTATTGTAGTTGTAGGTGATGAGAATGGTGTTGTAGGTCATGGATTAGGAAAGTCTAAAGATGTTTCTGAAGCAATTGCGAAAGCAGTAGAAGATGCGAAGAAAAATCTAGTAAAAATTCCTTTGAATGGTAAATCAGTACCACACGAACAAAAAGGTAAATTTGGTGGAGCTCGTGTGTTTTTAATTCCTGCCTCTCATGGTACAGGAGTTATTGCAGGTGGAGCTGTTCGTTCAGTTCTTGAGTCAGTTGGGATTCACGATGTATTGTCGAAATCTCAAGGATCATCAAATCCTCACAACGTAGTTAAGGCGACTTTTGATGCGTTGTTACAAATGAGAAGCGCTTATAGTGTTGCAAAACAAAGAGGAGTTTCTTTAGAAAAAGTTTTTAAAGGTTAATTCAAGGAAATTATGGCTAAATTATTAGTAAAACAAGTTAGAAGTAAAATCAACTGTCCACTTGATCAAAAAAGAGGATTGGAAGCTTTAGGTCTACGTAAAATGGGACAAATTGTAGAGCATGATTCAAACCCTACAATCCTTGGGATGATAAACAAAGTTAAACACTTAGTTTCTGTAGAAGAAGCTAAATAACAAATACTGGTATGAATTTAAGTAACTTACAACCAGCTGAGGGTTCAACACACAGTCAAAATAAGAGACTAGGTAGAGGAGAAGGTTCTGGAAAAGGTGGTACTTCGGCAAGAGGACACAACGGACAAAAATCTCGTTCTGGGTATTCTAAAAAGATTGGTTTTGAAGGAGGGCAAATGCCTCTTCAAAGACGTGTGCCTAAGTTTGGTTTTACAAACATCAATCGTAAAGAGTACGAAGGTGTAAATCTTGATACACTTCAATTATTAGTTGATAATGGTATTGTAACTGATGCTGTCGATATGACAACTTATGTTGCAAACCGTTTGGCTACTAAGAATGAAATCGTTAAGATTTTAGGAAGAGGAGAATTGACAGCAAGATTAAAAGTAACTGCTCACAAATTTACTGCTACTGCAAAAGCCGCTATTGAAGCTGCTGGAGGAGAAGCTGTAACAATGTAATTTTTCAATTAATATGAAGAAATTTATTGAATCAATAAGTAATGTTTGGAAAATCGAGGAACTAAAAAACAGAATCCTAATTACATTGGGTCTGCTTTTAGTATATCGTTTCGGAGCACATGTTACGCTTCCGGGAATCGATGCGACTCAATTAAATAGTTTAGCAGGTCAAACCAAAAGTGGTATTGGATCTATTCTAGATATGTTTACTGGTGGAGCATTCTCTAAAGCGTCAGTTTTTGCTTTAGGAATTATGCCTTACATTTCGGCTTCTATTGTTGTTCAGCTTATGGGAATTGCGATTCCTTATTTGCAAAAACTTCAAAATGATGGTGAGAGTGGTAGAAAAAAGATTAATCAGATAACACGTTGGTTGACTATTGTTATTACACTAGTACAAGGACCAACTTACATCTACAATCTATATAGAACTTTACCTAGTAGTGCATTTTTATTAGGGTTTAATTCTTTTGAATTCTTATTTTCTTCAGTGATTATCTTAGTTACAGGTACGATATTTGCCATGTGGTTAGGTGAAAAGATAACTGATAAAGGAATTGGAAATGGTATTTCGCTTTTAATTATGGTAGGTATACTTGCTAGATTTCCTCAAGCATTTATACAGGAGTTTACTACTAGAGTTACGAATAACAACGGTGGGCCAATGTTATTGGTTATCGAAATTATTATTTGGCTTTTAGTTATTGTTGCTTGTGTTTTATTAACTATGGCAATTAGAAAGATACCAGTGCAGTACGCTCGTCGTACAACGTCAGGTGATTTTGAACAAGATATGATGGGTGGTAATAGACAATGGATTCCTTTGAAACTTAATGCTTCTGGAGTTATGCCAATTATCTTTGCTCAAGCTATCATGTTCATTCCTGCTGCTGTGGCTGGGTTGTCTAAATCAGATGCATCACAATCAGTTGTAGGCGCTTTTAGTAATATGTTCGGTTTTTGGTATAACCTTGTTTTTGCAACTTTGATAGTTGTATTCACATTCTTTTATACAGCAATCACCGTTCCTACTAATAAGATGTCAGATGATTTGAAAAGAAGTGGAGGTTTTATTCCAGGTATTAGACCAGGTGTAGAAACTTCTGATTTTCTTGACAAAGTGATGTCGTTGATAACTTTCCCAGGATCTTTATTTCTAGCTCTAATAGCTGTGTTCCCAGCGATTATTGTAAGTCTTATGGATGTTCAACAATCTTGGGCAATGTTTTTTGGGGGTACCTCATTAATAATTATGGTTGGTGTTGCCATAGATACAATTCAACAAATTAATTCATACTTGTTAAACAAACATTATGACGGTTTAATGAAGAGTGGAAAAAATAGAAAAGCAGTAGCTTAATCTTATGGCAAAACAATCAGCAATAGAACAAGACGGATCTATAATTGAAGCATTATCAAATGCGATGTTCCGTGTAGAGTTAGAAAATGGACATATTGTAATTGCTCATATATCTGGAAAGATGCGTATGCATTATATCAAATTATTACCTGGTGATAAAGTGAAACTAGAAATGAGCCCGTACGATTTGTCAAAAGCAAGAATTACTTATAGATATTAAAGGATATTCACAATGAAAGTTAGAGCATCAGTAAAAAAGAGAAGTCCCGAGTGCAAGATTGTGCGTAGAAAAGGGATATTGTACGTTATAAACAAAAAGAATCCTAGATTTAAACAAAGACAAGGATAATTATGGCAAGAATTGCAGGGGTAGATATCCCGAAAAACAAGAGAGGTGTTATAGCACTTACCTATATCTTCGGATTAGGAAATAGTAGAGCTATTGAGATTTTAGAAAAAGCTCAAGTTAGCCAAGATAAAAAAGTTCAAGATTGGAATGATGATGAGATCGGAGCGATTCGTGAAGCGGTATCAGAATTCAAAATTGAAGGAGAATTGCGTTCTGAGGTTTCTTTGAACATCAAACGTTTAATGGATATTGGTTGTTACAGAGGTATCCGTCATAGAACTGGTCTTCCTTTAAGAGGACAAAGAACTAAAAACAACTCTAGAACAAGAAAAGGTAAAAGAAAAACTGTTGCCAACAAGAAAAAAGCAACTAAATAATAAGTAATATGGCTAAAGCAACTGCAAAAAAACGTAAAGTTATCGTTGAATCAACGGGAGAAGCTCATATTTCTGCTACCTTCAATAACATCATTATTTCTTTGACAAACAAAAAAGGTGAAGTTATTTCTTGGTCTTCAGCTGGTAAAATGGGTTTTAGAGGTTCTAAAAAGAACACTCCATACGCAGCCCAAATGGCAGCAGAAGATTGTAGTAAAGTAGCTATTGAAGCAGGACTTAAAAAAGTGAAAGTTTATGTAAAAGGACCAGGAAACGGACGTGAGTCTGCGATTCGTTCTTTGCATAACGGTGGAATCGAAGTAACTGAGATTATCGATGTTACTCCAATGCCTCACAACGGATGTCGTCCTCCTAAAAGACGTAGAGTTTAATAATATATTTAAGTATAACTAGGTAGAAAACACGATTATCGAAGGATATGACCTGAATTCATAATCTCTACCTGAATAAAATTTTTAGAAATGGCAAGATATACTGGTCCAAAAACTAGAATTGCTCGTAAATTTGGCGAAGCAATATTCGGAGATGACAAAGCATTCGAAAGAAGAAGTTACCCACCTGGGCAACACGGAATGGCTAAAAAAAGAGGTAAAAAATCTGAATATGCAATCCAATTAATGGAGAAGCAAAAAGCTAAATATTCTTATGGAATTTTAGAAAAACAATTCAGAGGTTTATTTAAAAAAGCATCAGCTACTAAAGGTGTTACTGGTGAAGTTCTTTTACAATTGTGTGAGGCAAGATTAGATAACGTTGTCTTTAGAATGGGTATTGCTCCTTCTCGAAGAGGCGCTAGACAATTAGTATCTCACAGACACGTTACCGTTAATGGTGATGTAGTAAACATTGCTTCTTACCACCTTAAACCTGGTGATAAAGTAGGAGTTCGTGAAAAATCTAAATCATTAGAAGCTATCGAACGTTCTTTATCTAATTCAAGTCATGTTTATGAATGGATTACTTGGAATAATGACGTTAAAGAAGGTACTTTCGTTTCTGTACCAGCTAGACTTCAAATCCCAGAAAACATTAAAGAACAATTAATCGTAGAGTTGTACAACAAATAATAATTGACTTAGTCGAAATTTATGGCAATATTTAATTTTCAGAAGCCCGATAAAGTTATCATGATCGATTCAACCGATTTTGAAGGTAAATTTGAATTTAGACCTTTAGAACCAGGTTACGGATTGACCGTTGGTAATGCACTTAGAAGAGTTTTGCTTTCAGCATTAGAAGGTTATGCAATTACATCCGTTCGTATAGAAGGTGTAGATCATGAGTTTTCTACTATCTCAGGAGTTGTTGAAGATGTTACCGAAATTATCCTTAATCTTAAACAAGTACGTTTCAAACGTCAAATTGAAGATATAGATAATGAGGCAGTTACTATTTCTGTTTCAGGTAAGGATCAATTGACAGCTGGTGATTTTCAAAAATTCATTTCAGGTTTCCAAGTTTTGAATCCAGAACTTGTTATCTGTAATCTAGATCCAAAAATCAAACTGAACTTTGATTTAACAATCGAAAAAGGTAGGGGATATGTTCCTGCAGAGGAGAACAAAAAACAGAACGCTGCAATTGGAACTATTTTTACGGATTCTATTTTTACTCCGGTAAAAAACGTAAAATATTCAATTGAAAATTTCCGTGTTGAGCAAAAAACAGATTATGAAAAATTAGTTTTTGAAATAAAAACTGATGGTTCTATCAATCCAAAAGATGCGCTTACTGAAGCAGCCAAAGTTTTAATTCACCATTTCATGTTGTTTTCTGACGAAAGGATTACACTCGAGGCTGATGAGATCGCACAAACAGAATCGTATGATGAGGAATCATTACATATGAGACAATTGCTTAAAACTAAGCTTGTTGATATGGACTTATCTGTAAGAGCATTAAATTGTTTGAAAGCGGCTGAAGTTGATACGCTTGGAGATTTAGTATCGTTCAATAAAAATGACCTAATGAAATTCCGTAATTTTGGTAAAAAATCTTTAACAGAACTAGATGAACTAGTGGCTATTAAAAATTTGAACTTCGGAATGGATTTAGCGAAATACAAACTAGATAAAGAATAAATTACTTCATATTTTGATCTCCAAAACGGATAGTATCAAGATGAAAGTATAAAAACACACGTCATGAGACACGGAAAAAAATTCAACCACTTAAGCAGACAGACAGCGCATAGAAAATCTATGTTAGCTAATATGGCTTGTTCTCTTATAGAGCACAAACGTATTAACACTACTGTTGCTAAAGCGAAAGCGCTTAAACAATTTGTTGAGCCTTTAATAACAAAATCAAAAACTGATACGACCCATAACCGTCGTATTTGTTTTGCTTACTTACGTAGCAAATATGCGGTAACTGACTTGTTCAGAGACGTAGCTGCTAAAGTAGGCGACCGTCCAGGTGGATACACTCGTATCATTAAAGTTGGAAATCGTTTGGGAGATAATGCTGATATGGCAATGATCGAACTTGTAGATTTCAATGAACTTTACAATGGTGGTAAAAAAGAAGTTAAAAAAGCAAAAAGCCGTCGTGGTGGAAAAGCTAAAAAAGCAGATGAAGCTACTGAAGCTCCAGTTGCTGAAGCTGATACAACTACAGACGCTGCTGAGTAATTATGAAGATAATCATTCAATAAAATTTAAGGATAAACTATTAATAGTTTATCCTTTTTTTTTGTTTTTTTTTCGAACAAATGAATGTATAGTTTTAGATTTTTCTGCTATTCTGTTTGTTTTGTTACGTTCTATTAAGTAAAAGCGCTCATAAAGGCTAGTTTTTTCTTTTATAATAAATTTTAAAAGTTTGCATCCATTGTATTAATGGATTAAATTTGCACAATATTTAACTACTCATGAAATATACAACACGACAAAGCGCCATACTTTTACTAAGTGATGGAACCATTTTCCACGGAAAATCAATAGGTATCAGTGGAACAACTTTTGGAGAAGTATGCTTTAATACTGGAATGACCGGTTATCAAGAAATTTTTACGGATCCTTCTTATTTTGGACAAATAATGGTCGCCACTAATGCTCATATTGGAAATTATGGAGTAAATGAAAATGATGTAGAATCTGATGGTATAAAAATATCAGGTTTAGTTTGTAAAAACTTTAGTTTCAATTATTCCAGAGCTGATGCTTCAGAAAGTTTAGAGGAGTATTTCATTAAACAAAACCTTATTTGTATTTCAGATGTGGATACTAGAGCACTTGTGAGTTACATTAGAGATAATGGAGCTATGAATGCTGTTATTTGTACTGACGGTACTTCTGTAGAGGATTTAAAGAAGTCTTTGGCAAATGTTCCTGATATGAAAGGGTTAGAACTAGCTTCAAAAGTTTCTACTAAGGAGGCATATTACTTTGGTGATGAAAATGCTACCTACAAAATTGCAGCATTAGACTTAGGTATTAAAACAAATATCCTTCGTAACCTTGCTAAGAGAGATTGTTACATTAAAGTTTTTCCTTTTGATTCAACATACAATGATTTAGCATCTTTTAGTCCTGATGGTTTTTTCTTGTCTAATGGTCCTGGTGATCCCGAACCTCTTTCAGGAGCTATTCAAGTAGCGAAAGAAATATTGGATAACAATAGACCATTATTTGGTATTTGCTTAGGACACCAAGTAATTGGGCTGGCTAATGGAATTTCCACTTATAAAATGTTTAATGGACACAGAGGGATAAATCATCCGGTAAAGAACTTAATTTCTGGAAAGGGTGAGATTACCTCACAGAATCATGGTTTTGCAGTTAACAAAGAAGAATTGGAAAACAATTCTGATTTTGAAATCACACATGTTCATTTAAATGACGGAACAGTTGCTGGTATGAGAATGAAAAACAAGAATTGTTTTTCAGTTCAATACCATCCTGAAGCAAGTCCAGGGCCTCACGACTCCTCTTATTTATTTGATCAATTTATTGAAAATATAAAAGGGTAAGATTGTAAGATCATATTTTTTATAGATACTATAGGGGTGCTTGCTTTTTAATGAAAGGAAGTACCCTTCTTTTTTTAGAATAGTATAAATAAATAGGGTTAAATAGATAGATGGACAGTGTTTACATTTTGTCAATTTATCTGATGTGATCATTTTGTACGAATAGGTTTAAGGGCTTTTATTGGGTAGAAATAGATAAATTGTAGTTTATTTCTATAAAAGGAGAGGTGTAATTTTTATTTGGTCATAATTATAACGTTTTCGTTAATAAGATTCATTATTTTCATATTATCATTAGAAAAGATAGAATATATTTGTATTATTAAATTTTAAATAAAGTAATATGAGTATTATTATCAAAATTCACGCAAGACAAATTTTCGATTCGAGAGGAAACCCTACTATAGAAGTAGATGTAGTTACTGAACACGGTGTTTTGGGTAGAGCAGCAGTTCCATCTGGAGCTTCAACTGGAGAACATGAAGCAGTGGAATTACGTGACGGTGGGAAAGCCTATTTAGGAAAAGGAGTTTTGAATGCAGTGAAAAATGTTAATACCCTTATTGCTGAAGAACTTTTAGGAACTTCGGTTTTTGAACAAAATGTAATTGATCAAATGATGATTGATTTGGATGGAACTCCAAATAAATCAAAGTTGGGAGCAAATGCCATTTTAGGAGTTTCTCTTGCTGTTGCAAAAGCTGCTGCTAATGAATTAGGCTTGCCATTATATAGATATGTAGGTGGTGTTTCTGCAAATACATTGCCTGTGCCAATGATGAATATCATCAACGGTGGTTCACATTCTGATGCACCAATTGCATTTCAAGAATTTATGATTTTTCCGGTAAAAGCAGTTTCTTTTACACATGCTATGCAAATGGGAACGGAAATTTTTCATAGTCTTAAAAAAGTACTTCATGATAGAGGTCTTTCTACAGCTGTAGGTGATGAAGGTGGTTTTGCTCCAACTTTAGCTGGTGGTACGGAAGATGCTTTGGATACAATTAAATTGGCAGTTGAAAATGCTGGATATTCTTTTGGTGACGAAATCATGATCGCTTTAGATTGTGCTGCTGCTGAATTTTATGTAAACGGTAAATACGATTACTCTAAATTTGAAGGAGAAACTGGTAAAATTAGATCTTCTGCTGAACAAGTAGACTATTTAGCTGAATTGGTTGCTAAATATCCAATTATCTCAATTGAAGATGGAATGGATGAAAATGACTGGGATGGATGGAAATTACTTACCGATAAAATTGGAGATAAAGTGCAGTTGGTTGGAGATGATTTGTTCGTGACTAATGTAGAACGCTTGTCTACGGGTATCGAAAGAGGTATTGCTAACTCAATTTTAGTAAAAGTAAATCAGATTGGTACATTGACAGAGACTATTGCTGCTGTTAATATGGCAAAAAATGCTGGGTATACTTCTGTAATGTCACATCGCTCTGGAGAAACAGAAGACAACACAATTGCTGACTTAGCGGTTGCTTTGAATTGTGGTCAAATTAAAACTGGATCTGCATCCCGTTCTGATCGTATGGCAAAATACAATCAATTGTTAAGAATAGAAGAGGAACTAGGCGAAACGGCTTTTTTTCCTGGGAAAAAAGCGTTCAAGATAAAATAAGATTTGTTATTATAGTTTAAAAAAAGCCATTCGAATTATTCGAATGGCTTTTTTGTTTTATTTAACAATAACATTATCAATTTCGCTTTTTATTTAATGTTATTATCCTTAGATTTGGTAAATTATTAAATATAAAGTTTTATTTTCAAAATATTATGTCAAAAACAGCTATAGTAGAAATTGATGGTAAGAGGTATGAGTTTCCAGTTGTACAAGGAAGCGAAAACGAAGAAGCTATCGATATTAACAAATTACGAGATTTAACTGGGGTAATTACTCTTGACCCAGGGTATAAAAATTCAGGTTCTTGTACCAGTAAAATTACATTCTTAGATGGAGAACTTGGAATACTCCGTTACAGAGGATATTCGATAGAAGATTTGGCCGACAAAGCTGATTTTTTAGAAGTATCTTTTCTTTTAATCTTTGGAGAGTTGCCAACTGCAGTTCAGTTGAAACAGTTTGAAGATGATATTAGAAAGCATACGTTAGTCAATGAAGAGATGAAAAATATCATTGATGGTTTTCCTAGAACAGCGCATCCAATGGGTGTGTTAGCGGCATTGACAAGTGCGTTAACAGCATTTAATCCAAAATCAGTAAATGTTGATAATGAAAAAGAAATGTATCATGCTGTTTGTAAAACTATGGGGAAATTCCTTGTAATTGCAACCTGGACGTATAGAAAAAGCATGGGTTATCCTTTAAATTACTATGATACCACAAAAGGATATGTCGAAAATTTCATGAAATTAATGTTTGAAATACCAACAGGACCTTATAAAGCAAGTCCAATTGTTATTGATGCATTAAATAAATTGTTTATTCTTCATGCAGATCATGAACAAAATTGTTCTACATCTACTGTAAGAATGGTTGGTTCATCTCACGCCGGATTATTCGCGTCAATATCAGCTGGTGTTTCAGCACTTTGGGGTCCTCTACACGGAGGAGCAAATCAAGCAGTTCTTGAAATGTTAGAAGAAATCCATAATAATGGAGGAGATACTGACAAGTATATGGCTAAAGCCAAAGATAAAAATGATCCTTTTAGATTGATGGGTTTTGGTCATAGAGTATATAAAAACTTTGATCCACGCGCTAAAATTATTAAAAAAGCGGCAGATGAAGTTTTAGAAACTTTAGGTGTTGATGATCCAATTCTTGCAATTGCAAAGAAGTTAGAAGCATTGGCTCTAGAGGATGAATATTTCAAATCAAGAAGCTTATATCCAAATGTAGATTTCTATTCTGGAATTATTTATAGAGCATTAGGAATTCCTACCGATATGTTTACCGTGATGTTCGCTATTGGACGTTTACCAGGTTGGATAGCACAATGGAAAGAAATGCGTGAAAACAAAGAACCTATTGGAAGGCCAAGGCAAATATATACAGGATCTCCCTTGAGAGATTTTAAAACAGTAGATAAACGATAATTCAATTTTAAAAAGCTTCACTCACTAGTGAAGCTTTTTTTTTATCTTTGTCCAAATCAAAATACTATATGTTAAAATTAAATGTAAAGAATGAGACTTCAAGATTGCGGGCAGTAGTTTTAGGAACAGCAATTAGCAATGGTCAAACTCCATCAATAGCAGAAGCATATGATCCAAAATCATTGGAGCACATAGTAGCAGGAACCTATCCGCTTGAAAAAGATATGGTGACTGAGATGGAGGCTTTTAATAAAGTGCTTAAAAAATATGATATCACAATTTATCGCCCCGAATTAATTGCGGATTACAATCAGATATTTACAAGAGATATAGGGTTTGTAATTGACGGTGTTTTTATTAAATCGAATATTTTACGGGAACGCGAGAGAGAGCTTGACGCTATTCAATATGTGATTGATCAGATAGATCCTAAAAATGTAGTTCGTCCTCCTGATGAAGTGCATATCGAAGGTGGGGATGTAATGCTTTGGGACGACCATATATTTATTGGTACCTATAAAGGAAGTGATTATAAAGAATATATTACAGCAAGGACAAATAAGGAGGGAGTACAATTCATTAAAGATTTGTTTCCTAATAAAATCGTTAAAGAATTTGATTTAGTGAAATCAAAAATTGAAGCTAGGGATAATGCTTTACATCTTGATTGCTGTTTCCAACCGGTAGGCCCTAATATGGGAATTATCTATAAAAATGGGTTCCGTGAAGAAGCAGACTATATGTATCTTGTTGATCTTTTTGGAAAAGATAATTTATTTCCTATTACAAGGGACGAGATGTACACTATGAATTCTAATGTGTTTTCTATTGATTCCAATGTTGTGGTTTCTGAAAAAAACTTCACTAGATTGAATAATTGGTTGCGATCTAACGGTTTTACAGTGGAAGAGATTCCTTATGCTGAGATTTCTAAACAGGAAGGATTATTACGTTGTTCGACATTACCTTTAATAAGAGATTAATTCAAGTAATGATGTATTGTAATATATCGTTATATAAATATAAAATAAAATGAAACAAACTACAAATTCTATATTGATGATTCGTCCGGTAGCGTTTAGAATGAACGAACAAACGGCAGTAAATAATTATTATCAAAAAGTATTAGACGGTCTTTTACCGGCAACAGTAAATGCAAAAGCGCAACAAGAATTTGATGCTTTTGTAGAAAAACTAAGAGCTGTTGGTGTTGATGTCACCGTAGTTGATGACACACTAAATCCAGATACTCCAGACAGTATTTTTCCAAACAACTGGATTTCCTTTCATGAAAATGGAGATGTGGCATTATATCCAATGTTTGCAGTGAATCGTCGTCAGGAGCGTCGTGAGGAAATTTTGGATATGTTAGAAGACAAAGGATTCAAAATGGACAATATTGTAGATTATACTTCTGCAGAAGAAGACGGGTTTTTCTTAGAGGGTACAGGAAGTTTGCTGCTTGATAGAGCAAATGAAAAAGCCTATTGCGCTTTGTCTCCTCGGGCTGATGAAGAATTGTTTATTGAGTTCTGTGAAGATTTTGATTATGCACCTGTTCTGTTCGAAGCCTTTCATACGGTAAATGGAGAACGGAAATTAATTTATCATACAAATGTTATGATGTGTTTGGGAGAAACTTTTGCAGTTATTTGTGCAGATAGCATTGATGATAAAAAAGAACGTAAAATGGTTTTAGACAATCTTAAAAAAGATAATAAAGAGGTAGTTTTAATTACAGAAGACCAAGTTAATAATTTCGCTGGAAACATGCTGGAAGTGCGAGGTGCAGATGATAAAAGATATTTAGTGATGAGTACCGCTGCTCATCAAAGCTTAAAGCCAAAACAAGTAGAGCAGTTAGAAAAACACGCTACAATTCTTAGTTCAAGTTTAGATACTATTGAAGCCTGTGGCGGTGGAAGTGCCCGATGTATGATGGCAGAAATTTTCTTACCAAAAGCATAAAAAAAAAGACCTTCAAATATTTTTGAAGGTCTTTTTTTTGAATTTTAGCGATCTGTTTTTTTTACATCAAATTTGTTTTGACTATTGTTATAATAGAGCTGATAATGTATTGGACTCCTATCGCGATTACTATAAATCCAACAATTCTTGAAATAGCGACGATTCCGGAAGCTCCAAGTATTTTAGCCAGATAGTGTGCACTTCTCAAGACGATAAAAATGGAAATGGCAACTGCTACCATAGCCAAAACGGAAATGATAATTTCGGATGTTTCCTGATGTTCACTATAAAATGCAATTAACAAGGACATGGATCCCGGTCCAGCAAGCATGGGGATAGCTAATGGAGTTAAAGCAATGTCATTTCTTTTTTGAGCATCACTTTCTACTTTCTTGCTTACTCCTCTTTTTTTGTTAAATTGGCCTGAGAGTAATGAGAACCCTGAAGTAGCGATAACAATACCTCCTGCTATACGTAAAGCTTCCATGCTAATTCCAAAAAAGGACAATACATATTCTCCTAAAAAAAAGGAGATAATCATAATCACAAAAACATTTATAGCCGTCCAGAGTGAAATACGGGAGCGTTCTTTTTTGTCGTCATCTTGTGTGAGTCCAACAAAAATGGGAACTGTACCAATAGGGTTTATAACTGAAAAAAGGGCAGCAAATAAATAAATAAAAAGTTCCATGTTTTTTTGCGAAATTAGTTGGTTCTATTGAGGATTAAAGTGTTTTCTGGATTAAAAAAATGTTATATTAAAAAGAATAGAGTCCTAAATAATAGCATTAGAAATCGAAAGATATTAATTTTAATTAAAACGGACTATAGTAATTTACTACTTTTACAAAAAAATAATAAAACAATGAAAAATAAAAAAACTTTAGTTCTTGGCGCATCAGCAAAACCGGAGAAATATGCATACAAAGCAATTACGATGCTTGTTGATAAGGGACATTCTGTTCTTGCTATTGGCCAAAATGCGGGAGAAGTGGCTGGAATAAAAATTCAGACTAAAGCGATTCCTTTAAAAAACATAGATACCATTACCTTATATTTAAACCCAGCGCGTCAAAAAGATTATTATAATTACATAGTCGAAACGAAGCCGAAACGGGTGCTTTTTAATCCAGGAACTGAAAACCCAGAATTGTATCAACTTTTGGAACTGAATAACATAAAATCAGAAGTAGCCTGCACATTGGTTTTGTTGACTACAAATAGATATTAAATAGCTAATTATTTATAATTTTTGAATATCTTAATGCTTTAGGAAAATATAAAATTGTGTTCATTTCGTCTCGTTTTAACAAGGGACGAGATGGAATTACAAAAGGCTTCCTTCTAGCCTTGTCTGAAAATTAGAAACGAGTTTCTTCTAAAGTTGGTTTGCTAATCAATAGCAGTCCTATGAAAGTGATTAGTCCATTTATGACAATCAGTTCGTTATCGAATACATATCCAAAAAATAACACTTTTGAATTTTCGCTAAGTAAAAAAGTTAGTACAGGAGATAACAAACAGATAAATGGTACAAATTGATCCTTAACTGTTTTTGTGTTCATAAATAGACCGAAGCTATACAATCCTAATAATGGCCCGTAGGTATAAGAAGCAATCCTGAAAATCATTCCTACTACAGAACTGTCATTAACAGAATTGAAGAATACAATCACTAAGAACATTAGAAAACAAAAGCCAAGATGGGTAAGATGTCTTGCTTTTACCGCCGTGGGCTTATTGCGGTTTTCAGTTTTATCCATCCCCAGAAAGTCGACACAAAAGGAAGTGGTTAGCGCCGTTAAGGCGGAGTCTGTTGTTGCAAATGTAGCTGCCGTTAAGCCCAGTAAGAATATGACTGAAGGAATCAGCGTTAAGTGATGAAACGCAATTTCAGGAAACAGCAAGTCTGTTCTTGGTTTTCCCGTAACCAAATCAGTAGGGACTTCGATTCCGTTTTTTGCAGCATAAATATAAAGTAAGGCACCTACGCTTAAAAAGAATATATTGATCAATACAAATATTCCAGTGAAGGTAAACATATTCTTTTGGGCTTCGCCAATGGTCGCGCAACTTAGATTTTTTTGCATTAAGTCTTGATCTAATCCTACCATAGCAATCGTCACGAAAATTCCGCCAAGGATTTGTTTTACAAAGTGAAATTTACTAGTTAGAAAATCTTCGAAGAAAAATACTTTAGAATAATTACTATTTTTCACTTCTTCAAAAGCTTCAATAATATTCAAGTTTAAGCTTTGGCAAATAAAATAAATAGTCATAAAAACAGAGGTGACTAAGAAAAATGTTTGTAGTGTATCAGTGATGATAATAGTTTTTAAGCCTCCTCGATAGGTGTACGCAAATATTAAAGCTAATGAAATTAATACCGTAGCGGCAAAGGGAATTCCATAAAAATCAAACACAAAACGTTGTAATACAATCACAACGAGATACAATCTAAATGCTGATCCGATGGTTCTACTAATTAAGAAAATCGTAGCGGCAGTCTTATAGGAATAAGTTCCCAGGCGGCGTTCTATATATCCATAAATAGAAGTCAGGTTCATTCGATAATATAAAGGCACGAGTACTTTGGCAATAAATATAAACCCTATTGCATTTCCAAGAACAAACTGAAAGTATTTGAATTGTTCTCCACTAGGTGCTCCGACTTCTCCCGGAACCGAAATAAAAGTCACACCAGAAAGCGCTGTTCCGATCATCCCGAAAGCTACTAAATACCACTTAGAGTTTTTATTCGCTTTAAAGAAAGCATCATTTCCACTGTCTTTTTTACTGGTGAAATGAGAAATAGTGAATAATATTCCGAAGTAGATAACGATAAGTGATAGTATGGCGAAGGGTGTCATTTTTTAGATTTTGAAAAGCCAAAATACAATTTTTTAGTTGATCCTTTATTTGATCTCTCTTTTATTTAAATGGGCGTGAATTTATAGTAGGGATTAAGCAAATAAGCATTTAAACAAATAAACAATTTGCTACATTTGCAGTTATGGAATTTTCTTCAAAATTAATAGAGAAAGCGGTTAATGAAATATCTCAATTGCCGGGAATAGGAAAGAGAAGTGCCTTGCGCTTGGTGTTGCATTTATTGAAGCAACCCAAAGAGCAAACTGGTTTTTTGGCTCAAGCATTGGTAAATATGAGAGAAGATATTAAGTATTGTACAAATTGTCACAATATTTCTGACAGCACGATTTGTGAAATCTGTGCCAATAAAAACCGGAATCATCAAATTGTTTGTGTTGTTGAAGACATTCGAGATGTTATGGCAATAGAAAATACAGGGCAATTTAGAGGGGTTTATCATGTTTTAGGAGGTAAAATATCTCCTATTGACGGAGTAGGGCCTAGTCAGTTGAGAATTGCAACATTGGTAGAAAAAGTGAAATCTGGAAGTATAAACGAAGTTATTTTTGCGTTAAGCTCAACAATGGAGGGCGATACTACTAATTTTTACATTTACAAGCAGATAGTAGATGCTGCTATTGTGATATCAACAATTGCGCGCGGAATTGCAGTAGGAGATGAATTAGAATATGCAGATGAAGTTACTTTAGGAAGGAGTATATTGCAGCGTGTACCCTTTGAAAAGTCTTTCAAAAATAATTAATGATCTCAATAAATAACTAAACTTTTGATATAGTAAATGAAAAGCTATATTTGTTATATAAAATAAAAAAATGAGCAAGCATATATTCTATTTGTTACTTAGTATTAGCGTGTTATTTAGTTCATGTATTCCAACTCAGGATTTAATTTATTTGCAAAAAAAGAGTAATTCTGAAACAGAAATAGGGATCTCTGCTATTGTTGCAAAACCATATAGATTGCAAACCAGCGATGTATTGAGTATTAGTATCAAGGCCATTGACCCAAAATTAGTTGCTATTTTCAGTACTACAAACGAGGGTGGTACCGGTAAATCAGAATCTGGATTGTATTTTGATGGTTTTACGGTTGATGATCACGGGAATATAAGAATGCCAGTTTTAGGAGAAATTAATGTAATTGGTTTTACTTTGGATGAAATACGAGTTAAAATTGAGAAGCAATTGTTAGCGGAATATTTTAATAAGGAAGCTAATATCTTTGTTATTGTAAAATTAGCAGGTTTCAAGTATACCATTAATGGGGAAATAGGAAGTACGGGAACCAAGACTTTATTTCAGGAAAACGTAACTATTATGGAGGCTATTGCAAATGCGGGAGACATAACTATAACAGGAAATAGAAAAGCAGTTACAATTATCAGAAAGTCACCAACGGGAGTACAAATGCATGATCTAGATCTTACGGATATCAATGTTATGAACTCGCCTTATTTTTATTTACAGCCTAATGATTATATTTATATCAAACCACTCAAACAAAAAACTTGGGGAACTGGAAAAACGGGGATAGAATCGTTAGGAACTTTTGTTACACTGTTGTCCTTGGCCACAACGACCTTTTTCTTGCTATTTAAAAATTAAAACAGAGATCCAAAAATGTTAGATATAAAAGATTTTTCGATTTTTGAAAACCAGGTAAGTTTTGACTTTAAAGGGTTTTTAATAAAAATTGGAAGTTACTGGAAGTGGTTTTTATTAAGCTTAATCATGACCTTTACGATCGCCTATCAGGTGAACATTCGGAAAGAGAAGGTATATAGTATGGAAACGCTTATTTCTGTAAAGGAAGAAAGCAATCCGTTATTTACTTCAAACACCAGTCTTGTTTTTAATTGGGGAGGTACTTCTGATCAGGTTCAAACTATTTCGACTACAATACAGTCTAGATCTCACAACGAATTGGTTGTAGATAAACTGCAATACTATATTAACTATTTAGTTCAGGGGAAATATGCTCTCGAAGATGCTTATGGAGCAGTTCCTTTTTATGTTCAGATTGATAAATCAAAAGGGCAGTTAGTAGGAAGTGTTATTGGAATTACTTTTTTGAGCGAAAGTGTTTATGAAATAAGAATTCCATTTGAGAGTCAAAATGCTTCGCTGATTACTTATAGAGATAATTCGTACAGTAACACCACTGTTGCAACGGGGGATTTTGTTAAGCGATATAAAGTGGGTGAAAAAGTATCTTTACCTTTTTTAAATTGGAAATTACAAATAAATGATAATCCAGGATTTTATAAAGGCAATGAATATTTTGTTTCATTCAGTGATTTTAATAGTACAGTTGCGGCGTATAAAGGAATAGATGTTCGTTCAGATGATAAAGGAGGTTCTATAATCACACTTGGAATGCAAGGGGCTAATAAGGCAAGAATGGTTAAATACCTGAATTCGACCGTAGAAATGCTCATCAAAAGACAATTGGATAGTAAAAATCAATTTGCTACAAATACGATCGCTTTTATTGATAGTACTTTAATTGCAATGGAATCGCAGTTGAAAGAAACTGGAAATGAGCTAAAATCATTTAGAAAGGACAAGAATATTTATGATATTGAAGAAGGAGGGGCTAAGTTTTCTGATCAGATGCTCGAATTTGATGTCAAGAGGGATGAAGTAACCCGTAAAATCACGTATTATAACACTCTTAAGTCTTATTTAAAAAACAGCGTTGATTACTCTAAACTTCCAGCGCCGTCAGTAGCAGGAATAGAAGATCCTAATGTGATGACTAATGTTTCCAAGTTGATTTCGCTTTCGGCTCAGAGGGCAGAAATGGCTTATGCCGTAAAAAGCGATAAGATATTTAAAGACTTTGACAATCAAATGGCGGCTATTAAAAATGTATTGTTAGAAAATATTGCGTCTGCAAAATCTTCTTTACAATATGATCTGGCACTGGTAAACAATAAAATTAATCAAACGGAAAGCACGATTAAGAGGCTTCCGGATGACCAGCAGGAATTGATTAAAATAAAGAGAAAGTATGATTTAAGCGATAATATCTACAGTACTTTTCTTCAAAAAAGAAGTGAAGCTGATATTGTAAAAGCAGCAAATTTGTCTGACATTCATTTTATCGATCCAGCGAAAGATGTGGGCGGAGGACAAATAGGTCCAAGAACGTCCGCTAATTATGTTTTGGCCCTATTTCTGGGAATACTGTTCCCATTGCTATTTGTGTTTTTCGTTTTTTTCATTAATAATTCGATACAAAACACGGATGATATTGTAAAGCTAACGCAAATTCCGTTGATTGGAGTGATAGGTTTAAATAGAGAGAATTCAGAGTTGGCTGTTTATGACAGACCCAAATCAGCATTGTCTGAATCCTTTAGAGCAATACGCTCTTCACTTCAATATTTATATAAAAAGCAAAATGTGGATGGCGCTAAGACATTGATGATAACGTCATCTGTCAGTGGGGAAGGAAAGACATTCTGTTCCATTAATATTGCTACTGTTTTCGCTTTAAGCGAAAAAAAGACAGTTATTGTAGGATGTGATTTAAGAAAGCCCAAATTATTTGAGGAGTTTAATTTGTCCAATGAAGTTGGAATCGTCAATTATTTAATCAAGCAAAAAAGTGTTAATGAAATTATCAACCATACTTCCATTCCTTATCTTGATGTTATTCTTTCTGGACCTGTCCCGCCTAATCCATCTGAATTGATTATTAGTGATGGAATGGGAGAATTGATTGAAGAATTAAAGGAAATCTACGATTATATCATTTTGGATACGCCACCCGTGGGATTAGTTTCTGATGCTTTGGAATTATCCCAATATTCAGATGTTACTTTATATATTGTAAGGCAGAATTTTTCCAAAAAGGAAATGATTACTTTATTGAATAATAGAGTAAAACGCGGGGAACTTGACAATGCAAGTATTATTTTAAATGGCTTTGAAAACAAGGCTAAATATGGTGCCGGCTATGGTTACGGCTACGGTTACGGCTATGGGAATTATTCAAATGGATATACTGATGACGATAAACCAAAGAACTTATTCCAATCAGTGAGTAGAAAAATACGTAATAAGCGCAAAAAATAGTGGTAAGACTTTTAAATTAATAGAAATGAAAAAAGGAACAAAAAGTAGAATATTAATTACTGGAGGAGCTGGATTCATTGGCTCTAATCTTTGTGAATATTTTTTATCCAAAGGACATGAAGTAAGATGCTTGGATAATTTTGCTACGGGACACCGACATAATTTAAAAGATTTTATTAATAATCCAAATTTTCGGTTGATTGAAGGAGATATTAGAAATGCTATTGATTGTCAAAATGCAGTTAAAGAGGTGGATTATGTCTTGCATCAGGCAGCACTTGGATCTGTGCCGCGTTCCATTAATGATCCGGTTACGACGAATGATGTAAATGTGTCTGGTTTTTTGAATATGCTGGTAGCGTCTACTGATGCCAAAGTGAAACGGTTTATATACGCCGCTAGCTCTTCTACCTATGGAGACTCAGTTGGATTGCCAAAAGTAGAGGATGTGATAGGGAAACCACTTTCTCCTTATGCGATAACAAAATATGTGAACGAACTGTATGCTGAAATTTTCAGTAAAACCTATGGTTTGGAAACAATTGGGTTGCGTTATTTTAATGTTTTTGGTCGGAAACAGGATCCAAATGGGGCCTATGCTGCAGTAATTCCGAAATTTGTGATGCAATTGATGAATCATGAGCCGATTACAATCAACGGTGATGGGAATTATTCCCGTGATTTTACTTATATTGATAATGTCATTCAGATGAATGAATTAGCATTGACTACAAAAAAACCAGCGGCGGTAAATTCGGTTTACAATACGGCCTTTGGAGATCGAAATACATTGAATGATTTGGTGCGTTATTTGAAGGAATATTTAACAAAATATGACCCTGAAATAGCTCACGTGGAGGTAGTCAATGGTCCAAACAGAGCGGGAGATATACCGCATTCTTTGGCGAGTATCGCTAAAGCAAAAGAGTTGTTGGATTACGATCCACAATATTCCTTACAGCAAGGGTTGAAGGAAGCAATTGATTGGTACTGGAATAATTTGAAGTAGGCGGTTAGTGGTTGTCGATTGTCATAGGATTTGTTTTGGGTTATGAGTAGTGGATTGTAACTTTTAGGTTTGGAGTGATTAGCAGGGACAATATTTGAATGAAATAATTATGTTTTTACTTTTTTTCTTGATAAAAAAAGTAACAAAAAATTATTCACGCTTTAATATTGTTTTTTTGTATTCATGAATCTTCGATTTCACTACCTGAAAATTCATAGCTTAAAAACTACCTCAAAACTATGTTCCGCAGCCCGAGCCGTTCGCCTTTCAGGCTCAACTCGCGGACTGCTGCCACTCCGTTTTGTCGTCGTTTTTTGACGTTATTAATTTAAGGGCGGGTTTCGGTTTTGAGTAGTTAGAATTGAGCTGTTTTTGATAGCGATTCACTACTAGTGTTTTACGAAAATAAAATATGATAAAGAATTAAAATTAAAGAAATGAAAATTACAAAAATTTGTTGCATTGGGGCTGGATACGTAGGTGGACCTACTATGGCAGTTATAGCACAAAAATGTCCGCAGATCCAGGTTACGGTTGTTGACTTAAATGAAGAACGAATTGCGGCTTGGAATGACGAAAATTTAGATAATATCCCTATTTACGAACCGGGATTAGATAAAATTGTTGGAGAAGCCAGAGGCAGAAATTTATTCTTTTCTACCCATGTTGAAAAAGCAATCGATGAAGCTCAGATTATTTTTATCTCGGTTAATACGCCTACTAAAACGTATGGTAAAGGGAAAGGTATGGCAGCGGATTTAAAATACATCGAGTTGTGCGCCAGACAAATTGCTAAAATAGCCAAGGATAATAAAATAGTGGTAGAGAAATCAACGCTACCGGTACGAACTGCCGAAGCCATTAAAAGTATTTTGGACAATACCGGTAATGGCGTACAATTTCAAATTTTATCTAATCCAGAGTTTCTTGCTGAAGGAACAGCAGTTCAGGATTTATTGAATCCGGATCGAATATTAATAGGTGGAGATACTACTGAAGACGGACAAAAAGCGATACAAGCTCTTGTTGCTGTTTACGCCAATTGGGTTGCAGCCGATAAAATATTAACTACTAATTTGTGGTCGTCTGAGTTATCAAAGTTGACTGCTAACGCATTTTTGGCGCAAAGAATCTCTTCTATCAATGCCATGTCTGAGCTTTGTGAAAAAACGGGTGCTGATGTGAATGAGGTGGCAAAAGCGATAGGAATGGACAGCCGAATAGGATCAAAATTCCTTAAGGCATCAGTAGGATTTGGAGGCTCTTGTTTCCAAAAAGACATTTTGAATTTGGTTTACATTGCCAAATCCTATGGATTGAGCGAAGTGGCTGATTATTGGGAGCAGGTTATTATCATGAACGATCATCAAAAAAGACGTTTCTCAAATACTATTGTGCAAACACTTTATAATACCGTTTCCGATAAAAAAATATGTTTCTTAGGTTGGGCTTTCAAGAAAGACACCAACGATACTAGAGAATCTGCAGCTATTTATGTGGCAGACGAACTAATAAATGAAAACGCAAAAATTGCCGTTTATGATCCTAAAGTGTCCAGAAAGAAAATTTTGGCTGATTTGGATTATTTAGAAACCAGAACGGCAGAAAAAAATGCGAACAGCATTCTGTCATTTGAAGATCCTTATGAAACTTGTGAAGGCGCACACGCAATAGCGGTCCTTACGGAATGGGATGAGTTTGTTCAATATGATTGGCAACGAATTTATGATTCCATGCAAAAGCCTGCTTTTGTTTTTGACGGAAGAAATATATTGAATGGTTCTGCTCTTAAGGAAATAGGATTTGTTTATCAAGGTATCGGTTCTTAAGTCCTCACCCCGGCCCTCTCCAAAGGAGAGGGAGACTAAGCGAAGTTTGTTTATTAAATAAATTTGTACAAGTTAGGTGGCTGATAAAAGTTGTTTTCGGCTGCGATTCTCGAAATATTTTTATAAAAATGCTTTCGCTATTTTATAAAAACTTCCCGAAACGCCCAATAGCTATCGGGATCAGACAGTAAAATTGAAGATTAATTAATACCAAAAAAATAATTTTAAAAACAGGAATATTTGATGGTTATGCCAAGGTATTTTACTTCTTATTACTACGCATTCCGGTATTTCTTTTTTGATCATGACAAATTGGAGATTTAGCGAACACCGCTTAAAATAAAAGTTAAGTGAGCAAAAAAATAAAATTGTACTAGTATAATAAAAATACAATCGGTACTGAAAGTTGTTTAAATATTATTTTACTACTTTTCGATTAAAACGGTCATGGGGTCAGTCGAGTAGCTCTAATAATACATGGGTTTGTGTAATTCGAGATTAAAAACAATTAGGGAACAACAAATAGATATTTATATAAAATAAAGGAATAACAACAAGATGTTATTTCAACACAAGGCAAATGAAAAATTGGTATGTAGTCTATACAAAACCCAAATGGGAGAAAAAAGTGGCGGAGCAGTTAACGAAAATTGGAATAGAATGCTATTGTCCTCTGATTACTCAGGTACGACAATGGTCAGACCGTAAGAAGAAGGTAATTGTTCCTCTTTTTAATTCCTATGTTTTTGTGCAATTAGCGGAGTCCGATAGGAATTTAGTGTTTCAGTCTGCAGGTGCGGTTCGTTATTTGTTTTGGTTGGGGAAGCCGGCGATTGTTCGTGATGAAGAGATTGTTACCATTAAAAAGTGGTTGGAAACTCCTGATGTTTATGATGTTTCTATAGATGCTATACAAGTGGGAGACAAAATCACTTTAGAATCTGGTCCTTTCTCTGCTCAAGAGGCCGTTGTTCAGGAAGTTACTAAAACACATTATGTACTGGTATTGGAATCATTAGGATGCGTTTTGAAAATGAAAATTAAGTAATACCAATTCTATTTATAAAACAGTCCAATTGTCAGTTCGAGCGGAGTTGAGAACCACTATTGCATCTCGACTGCGCTCGATGTGACAAAAATTAGTTCGGACTATACTGTACTTGTGTTTGGTATAAATTAATTGCTTTTTAATTACTACAAATAAAACAGGATTTCATCCTCAATCATTTGATTTTAACTATAAAAAAATTAAAATTTTAGATGGTTAAAGCCTCAAAATTCACCATTTATACTTTGTGAATTTTGGGGCTTTTGCATTATTTCAAGTGAATCTGTATGCGGTTCTTATTTACTTGGAAGTGGATTAGCCTTTTTTGTGAGCGTGTACTTGGGCGTTTCGCTTTCTCAATTTGAATTATTTGTGTAAGACTATTCTTTGAAATAAATTAGAGGGCTTTTTTTCATAGCTAAAAATATTATTCTCGTTATATGTTGGAAATTAATTATTTACGTTTGTATTTTTTTTTAAAAGTACTGTTTTAGTGGTTTGATATACAATTATAACATAATAAATCGGCTTATTGTACCTATATTTGAGCTCTTTAAAAAAACATGATTTGAGCCCATTATTGCGGGTTTGATTTGCGAATTTGTGCTTTTTAATGAATAAACGACATGGAAATTAATTTTTAATATATGGACTTGAATTCGAAGATTGCAATTGTAGGTCTTGGTTACGTTGGTTTGCCCTTAGCTAGGTTGTTTGCTACAAAACATGCTGTAGTGGGATTTGATATTAATGAGTCTCGAGTAGCAGAATTAAAATCAGGTGTTGATGCTACTCTCGAAATTGATACTGCAACGTTGCAAAAAGTATTAGTTGAAAAGCCAGGGCATGCGAACGGTTTGTATTGCACAAACCATATTGTCGATATTGCCGACTGTAATTATTACATTGTAACGGTTCCTACGCCAGTGGATAAAAACAATCGTCCTGATTTGACCCCTTTGTATAAATCATCTGAAACAATAGGGAAGGTTCTCAAAAAAGGGGATGTTGTTATCTATGAATCCACGGTATACCCAGGAGTTACGGAAGAGGAATGTGTACCCGTTTTGGAAAGAGTTTCAGGTTTAAAGTTCAACATTGATTTTTTTGCGGGTTATTCGCCTGAGCGAATTAATCCAGGAGATAAGGAACATACCGTTGATAAAATTTTAAAAGTCACTTCTGGTTCTACTCCAGAAATAGGACGAAAGATAAACGAATTGTATCAAAGCGTGATTACGGCTGGTACTTATCTGGCGCCTTCGATTAAGGTAGCCGAAGCGGCCAAAGTAATCGAGAACTCACAACGTGATATTAATATTGCTTTTGTAAATGAATTGGCAAAAATATTCAACTTAATGAATATTGATACGCAAGCCGTTTTAGATGCGGCTGGAACCAAATGGAATTTTTTGCCTTTTAAACCGGGATTGGTTGGGGGACATTGTATAGGAGTTGATCCTTATTATTTAGCTCAGAAAGCACAAGAATTAGGATATCATCCTGAAATTATCTTGGCGGGAAGGCGATTGAATGACAGCATGGGAGACTATGTTGCTTCTCAAATCGTGAAGTTGATGATTAAAAAGGGAATTTCGGTTAATGGGGCTACGTTGTTGATGCTTGGTATTACTTTCAAAGAGAATTGTCCCGATGTTCGCAATACTAAAATTGTAGATGTCATCGCCGCATTAACCGATTATGGGATTACAGTAACTATTTATGATCCTTTAGCCAATCCAGCTGCGGTGAATCACGAATATAATTTGGTTACTACTGCTGTTTTACCCCATCAAAAATTTGATGCGGTCGTTCTTGGTGTGGCACACGCCGCATTTTTGAACTTGGATTTTTCACAATTGCAGAACACAAAAAGTGTGTTGTATGATGTGAAAGGCGTTTTAGGAGATCCAGTAGACGGGAGATTGTAAAATCCTCACCCTAGCTCTCTCCGAAGGAAAGGGAGGTGGTGTAAAGCATTTCTTTGTAAAAGGATAACTATTAAAATAGATGTGCGTATTATCGGTGATGAATATAAAGAGGCTGATTTTACGGGTCGCGGTTATTGTGAGGAGAAAGGAATTGAATTCTATTTCAATGTGCGGGACCATCGTTTTTGAAGTAGTAGTCTCCGCAAAGGAGTAGCGGACAAATAATAAAAAAGAATAATATAAAGGTTTAAATCCCCTTAAGGTTACTATATGGAAAATAATAATTCAATTACACATGTCATTCTTACCGGTGGAGTAGGAAGTAGGTTGTGGCCGTTATCACGCAAAAGCCAGCCCAAGCAGTATCTCGATATTTTTGATGGAAAGTCTTTGTTTGAGATGACTGTCGAGCGAAATAGAAATATTGCGGATAAAGTGATGGTCGTGGGTAATATTGACAACTGCCATTTGAGCAGGAAAGTGCTAGAAAAATCGAATACAGAGTATATTGATATTATTGAATCTACTCCAAGAAATACTGCTGCCGCAATCGCTTTTGCAGCCTTTGCTTCAAATCCGGAAGACATTCTAATTGTGACCCCATCAGATCATATTATTGAAGAAATGGAACACTACGAAGAAGCAATAAAAGAAGCAGTTGAAAAAGCTTCAAAAGGATATATTGTTACTTTTGGGATTGTTCCCACTAAGCCAGAAACGGGATATGGATATATTGAACGCAGGGGCGATACTGTTCTTTCTTTTCGAGAGAAACCAAACCAAGTCACCGCCACCGATTTTATTGCGAAAGGTAATTTTTTATGGAATAGCGGTATGTTCTGTTTTAAAGCAGGAGTGTTACTGGAAGAATTAAAAGCATTCCATCCTGAAGTATATGAAAAAGCAAAAATAACCTGGGATACGAATATCAATGGAAATTTAGCTTTGGATTTGTCACTTGAAATTCCTTCTATAAGTATTGATTATGCGGTGATGGAACGCAGTAAAAAAATTAAAGTTGTTTCGTCTAAATTTGGTTGGTCGGATTTGGGTTCTTTTGAATCGGTTTATGATTATTTAGTTACCATAGGTCATGCTGTGGATAAAAATGGGAATATGGTTATTGGGACTAATAATTATACTGCTTTCATAGGGCTTAAGGATACTATTTTTGTTTATACGGATACTGCAAACTTAATTTTGAAAAAAGAATTGTCACAGGATGTTAAAAGTGTTTATAATAAACTGGAAAGGGAAAATCCAGGGTTGTTGGATTAGAAAAATCATTTGTTTTTCTTGGGTCTAAAGGGAGCCAAATGATTTTTGGAGGGAGAGTGTTTTAAAAATCATTTGCTTTTCCCCGACCCTAAAGGGAGCCAAATGATTTTTGGAGGGAGAGTAATTTGAAAATCATTTGTTTTTCCCCAACCCTAAAGGGAGCCAAATGATTTTTGGAGGGAGAGTAATTTGAAAATCATTTGTTTTTCCCCGACCCTAAAGGGAGCCAAATGATTTTTGGAGCGAGAGTGTTTTAGGAAATCATTTATTTTTCGCCGGGTCTAAAGGGAGTCAAATGATTTTTGGAGCGAGAGTGTTTTAAAAATCATTTATTGGTCACAGATTGGGGTTTAAAACCCTGCAATTTATTGCAGAACTTTAGTAATGCGAAAAAATATTTACCT